>NZ_CP051217.1:2790000-3090000 GCF_012516475.1 Parasphingorhabdus halotolerans
GTTATCTTCGGCAAGTGGGTGTTGGAGCACTTGGCTCCTCTTTGACATTGTGAATGGGTTTTTTTAATCGATGCCGTGGCAATTTTGCGGTTTTGGTTTGGCGGTTTTCCGCTAGGTCAGAGCAACAATAATTGGCACAAAAGTATTCAATTATTTGAATTACTAAAAGGCTGAGTAAATAATGTCCGCACACACAGGCAAGGTCAAATTGGCTGTTGTCCGAAATCACGTTTATGCAAGGTGACTAGGTGGCTGTCCAATCTTGTTGTTGGTGGTGTGGATTCTCAAGCGTGAGGTAAGAGCATTTGGTGGATGCCTTGGCACATACAGGCGATGAAGGACGTGGCACGCTGCGATAAGCGTTGGGGAGATGTGAGCAATCTTTGATCCAGCGATTTCCGAATGGGGGAACCCATCCTCACCATTTATTTTGCTTCTGGTTCGCCAGGAGCAAAGGTAAATGGGGAAGGATATTACCGAGTTGAATAAAATAGACTTGGTGAAGCGAACCCGGCGAACTGAAACATCTCAGTAACCGGAGGAAAAGACATCAACCGAGATTCCGTTAGTAGTGGCGAGCGAACGCGGACCAGGCCAGTGCCTGATTGTAAACTAGCAAAACATTCTGGAAAGTTTGACCATAGTGGGTGACAGTCCCGTATGCGAAAGTGATCAATCAGGACTCGAGTAGGGCGGAACACGTGAAATTCTGTCTGAACATGGGGGGACCACCCTCCAAGCCTAAATACTCGTATGTGACCGATAGCGAACAAGTACCGTGAGGGAAAGGTGAAAAGCACCCCGATTAGGGGAGTGAAATAGTACCTGAAACCGAATGCTTACAAGCAGTGGGAGCCCCCTTGTGGGGTGACCGCGTACCTCTTGCATAATGGGTCAGTGACTTAATCTATCTAGCAAGCTTAAGCCGTTAGGTGTAGGCGCAGCGAAAGCGAGTCTGAATAGGGCGAATGAGTTAGATGGATTAGACCCGAAACCCGGCGATCTAGGCATGACCAGGTTGAAGGTGCGGTAACACGCACTGGAGGACCGAACCAGTCAGTGTTGAAAAACTGTTGGATGAGTTGTGTTTAGGGGTGAAAGGCCAATCAAGCCGGGAAATAGCTGGTTCTCCGCGAAAACTATTGAGGTAGTGCCTCGGATGTTTTCCTATGGGGGTAGAGCACTGGATGGGCTAGGGGATCGCGAGATCTACCAAACCTAACCAAACTCCGAATACCATAGAGACAAGTCCGGGAGACAGACGGCGGGTGCTAAGGTCCGTCGTCAAAAGGGAAACAGCCCTAACCTACAGCTAAGGTCCCCAAGTCATTACTAAGTGGGAAAGCATGTGGGAATCCCAAAACAACCAGGAGGTTGGCTTAGAAGCAGCCATCCTTTAAAGAAAGCGTAACAGCTCACTGGTCTAAATAAGGGTTCCTGCGGCGAAGATGTAACGGGGCTAAAGTAATGCACCGAAGCTTAGGGTTCATAATTTATTATGAGCGGTAGCGGAGCGTTCCGTAAGCGGATGAAGCCGAAGGGTAACCGACGGTGGACGTATCGGAAGTGCGAATGCTGACATGAGTAGCGACAAACAGTGTGAGATGCACTGTCGCCGAAAGACCAAGGGTTCCTGCTTAAAGCTAATCTGAGCAGGGTGAGTCGGCCCCTAAGACGAGCCCGAAGGGGGTAGTCGATGGGAACACGGTTAATATTCCGTGACCTGGTGGAATGTGACGGATCTCGTGTGTTGTCTGATCTTATTGGATTGATCAGGCTTCGGAGAGGTTCCAGGAAATAGCTCCACCATATAGACCGTACCCGAAACCGACACAGGTGGTCAGGTAGAGTATACCAAGGCGCTTGAGAGAAGTATTCTGAAGGAACTCGGCAAATTACCTCCGTAACTTCGGGAGAAGGAGGCCCTGCGTGAAGGCAACTTTATGCAGGGGGCACAAGCTGGGGGGTAGCGACTGTTTAGCAAAAACACAGGACTCTGCTAAGTCGGCTTCAAGACGACGTATAGGGTCTGACGCCTGCCCGGTGCTCGAAGGTTAAGAGGAGGAGTGCAAGCTCTGAATTGAAGCCCGAGTAAACGGCGGCCGTAACTATAACGGTCCTAAGGTAGCGAAATTCCTTGTCGGGTAAGTTCCGACCTGCACGAATGGCGTAACGACTTCCCCACTGTCTCCAGAATATGCTCAGCGAAATTGAATTCTCCGTGAAGATGCGGAGTACCCGCGGTTAGACGGAAAGACCCCGTGCACCTTTACTGCAGCTTCAGAGTGGCATTAGGAAAGAATTGTGTAGAATAGGTGGGAGGCTTTGAAACTTGGGCGCCAGTCCGAGTGGAGCCATAATGTGAAATACCACCCTATTGTTTTCTGGTGTCTAACCTAGATCCGTTATCCGGATCAGGGACCCTCTGTGGCGGGTAGTTTGACTGGGGCGGTCGCCTCCTAAAGAGTAACGGAGGCGCGCGATGGTTGGCTCAGGACGGTTGGAAACCGTCTGTTAGAGTGCAATGGCATAAGCCAGCCTGACTGCGAGACTGACAAGTCGAGCAGAGACGAAAGTCGGTCATAGTGATCCGGTGGTCCCTCGTGGAAGGGCCATCGCTCAACGGATAAAAGGTACGCCGGGGATAACAGGCTGATGATTCCCAAGAGCTCATATCGACGGAATCGTTTGGCACCTCGATGTCGGCTCATCACATCCTGGGGCTGGAGCAGGTCCCAAGGGTTTGGCTGTTCGCCAATTAAAGTGGTACGTGAGCTGGGTTCAGAACGTCGCGAGACAGTTTGGTCCCTATCTGCCGTGGGCGTCGATAATTGAGAGGAGTTGACCCTAGTACGAGAGGACCGGGTTGAACATACCTCTGGTGTACCAGTCATGCCGCCAGGCGTGCTGCTGGGTAGCTATGTATGGACGGGATAACCGCTGAAAGCATCTAAGCGGGAAGCCTCCCTCGAGATAAGTTATCATAGAGTCGTGGAAGACCACCACGTTGATAGGCTGGGTGTGGAAGTGCAGTAATGCATGAAGCTAACCAGTCCTAATTACTCAATTCGCGCTTGTAGAATCCCGCCATCAACAACAATGTTGGATTAGTTCAACTTGTCGTAGATGCTGGACGTTATAAGCTCAGCCCACGGTATTATGTGCATGGATTGGCCATTTGGTCAGAAGTGAACATCATACCAACGACAACATCGATTAAAAGACCCGTAATTACAGCTTATGCGCTTGCTTCATTGCTTGGTGGCCATAGCACCTGTGCCCCACCCGATCCCATCTCGAACTCGGCCGTGAAACCAGGTAGCGCCGATGGTACTTTGTCTTAAGGCATGGAAGAGTAGGTCGTCGCCAGGCATTGCAGCAGGCGCATCTAGATGTAGTTATGCGGAAATAACCCATTCACTTTTTCAAAAGCGGCCTGTCCAGCAATGGGCCGGTCGCTTTTTTGATTTTTGGATTGTGCTATTGCGCGATTCAATTTGGTTGGCGCGGGATGGAGCAGTCCCGCCAACGTTGAAGCGTAAGCTGAAACGGAAACAAAAAAAATGCTTGGAACTGCTGTTTACAGTGGTGTAATTTTGGTGACGCGGGATGGAGCAGTCCGGTAGCTCGTCAGGCTCATAACCTGAAGGTCGTAGGTTCAAATCCTACTCCCGCAACCAATAAGCTTTTGAAATACTTTATTGATTCAGCCTCGCTGTAGCCAGCGGGGCTTTTTGCGTTTCGGCAGCAAATAAATTCGGCGAACCCCGAGGGATTATACGTCAGTGCTTTGGTGTCATCGCCGGGATGCCAGCAATGCTGATTCTACTCTTCATCCCCATAAATCGATACGCCCATCACACCCTCACTCGTTGCCCGCCCGCGATACATGCCTGGTGTGTTGAAACTATAACCCGCTTGCCCCCATGGGGTTGCAAAGATGATGCCGCCGGTACCGCCGAGATTGCCCATTTCGGCGATCACTTCATCGGCGATTTCGTGCACTTCCTCATCGGAAAGCATGAATTCGCTGGCGTGGATGGTATAAGTGTAATTGCCATCAGCGTTTTTAGGTACCGATTTCTGGGCTTCCTCAATCGCGATCGGCCAGCGCATCCGGATGCGCGTACAGATTTCGTGAGCAACGCCGACGCGGATAAAATATTCGCCATCCCCGGTGGCGCTGACGGCACAGCTGCGGTTGTCGGCATAAGTGCCTGCACCGATGATCGGGCTGTCGCCGATCCGGCCCCAGCGTTTGCCCGTCATCCCGCCGGTTGAGGTGCCCGCCGCCATATTACCCGCCTTGTCCATCGCCACGGCGCCGACGGTGCCGAACTTGTAGTCGACGTCTTTGACGCTGACTTTTTTGGCGAGCACATCCTCGATCTGCTTGAGACGATATGGCGTCGCATAATATTCCGGTGGCACCTGCTCCAGACCCTGTTCGCGGCTGAACTGATTGGCCCCTGCGCCCGACAGCATGACGTGAGGGCTTTTGTCTTTCACCGCGCGGGCGAGCAGGATCGGGTTTTTGGTGCCGTTAATTCCGGCAACTGCGCCGGCGGACAGATTGCTGCCGTCCATAATGCTGCTATCCAGCTCATTGGTCTTGTCCCAGGTGAACACCGCGCCTTTGCCGGCGTTGAAATTGGGATCGTCTTCGAGGATCATGATGCTCGCGGTGATCGCATCCATCCCACTGCCACCTTTGCGCAGGACATCTGATCCGGCTTCCAGCGCCTTACGTAGGGCGGCGCGGATTTCGGCATCCTGCTGCAGTGTGATCTTGTCGCGATTTATGGTGCCCGCGCCGCCGTGGATAGCGATTGACCATCTGTCCCCATCCTTGATATCCTTTGCCAATGCCGGTTGGACAAGGCACATTACCGATAAAGCTCCATAAAATTGTGTAAATAGACGCATACGGAAAACTCCCTCTCGCACTTTTTCGTTATTGACCCTATATGTCCGCCATGTTGCCTGCAGGAGCAAGAGCAAAATATGACCGCTGAAAACCCCTCCCTTCGTCCGTGGCGCGATATCGAGCGCCGCAAGAGCCGCCAGATCATGGTCGGCGATGTGCCGGTCGGCGGTGATGCGCCGATTACCGTGCAGACCATGACAAATACGCTGACGTCGGATGCCAAAGCGACAATCGACCAGATTCGCCGCTGCGAGGAAGCCGGGGTGGATATTATCCGCGTGTCCTGCCCCGATGTCGAGAGCACGACGGCGTTGAAACAGATCGTGCGTGCGAGCCGCGTACCGATCGTGGCGGACATCCATTTTCATTATAAGCGCGGGATTGAGGCAGCAGAGGCGGGTGCAGCCTGCTTGCGGATTAATCCGGGCAATATTGGATCATCCGAGCGAGTGCGCGAAGTCATTGATGCGGCCAAGGCCAATGGCTGCGCGATCCGTATCGGCGTGAATGCCGGGAGCCTCGAAAAAGACCTGCTCGAAAAATATGGCGAGCCTTGCCCTGAGGCCTTGGTCGAAAGCGCGCTCGATCATATAAAGATTTTGCAGGACCATGATTTTCATGAGTTTAAGGTTGCGGTGAAGGCCAGCGATGTGTTCCTCGCGGTAGCGGCCTATTCGCAATTGGCCGATGCGGTCGATTGTCCGCTGCATCTCGGCATTACCGAGGCAGGCGGTTTGATCGGCGGAACGGTGAAAAGCTCCATCGGCATGGGCAACCTGCTCTGGGCCGGTATTGGTGATACGATCCGCGTGAGCCTGTCCGCTGAACCCGAACAAGAAGTGCGCGTAGGCTATGAAATGCTCAAATCACTCGGCCTGCGCACACGCGGCGTTCGCGTGGTGAGCTGTCCCAGCTGCGCGCGGCAGGGCTTTGACGTCATTCGCACAGTGCAGACACTCGAAAAGCGGCTGGAGCATATCAAGACGCCGCTGTCGCTCTCCGTCCTCGGCTGCGTGGTCAATGGCCCGGGCGAAGCCCGCGAAACCGACATTGGCATCACCGGCGGCGGCAAGGGCAAGCACATGGTCTACCTCTCCGGCGTAACCGATCACCATGTCGAGGATGATGATATGGTCGAACATATTGTGAAGCTGGTCGAAGCGAAGGCGGCTGAGATCGAGGCGGGAGTTGGCGAGGCGGCTTAAAACGGAGTGTTGAGATGACGATAAAACGCAAACGCGCAACCGACTTTCATCCGCATATCCTCGAAATTTTCGATGGCTATGTTCATGGAGCTATCACCAAGCGTGAGTTTATCAGCCAGGCCGGGAAATTTGCCGCTGCGGGTGTGACCGGCGCGATGATACTGGATCAGTTGCAACCCAATTATGCATGGGCGGCGCAGGTTGAGCCGGAAGATCCGGCGATCACCTCCGAGCGCATCAGTTACGACAGCGCCGAGGGCCATGGCAAGATCACTGCTCTGATGGCTAAGCCGGCGGGTGCAACCGGAAAGCTGCCTGCTGTTCTTGTGATCCACGAAAACCGTGGGCTTAACCCCTATATTGAAGATGTGGCCCGGCGCGTAGCGAAAGCTGGCTATCTGGCGCTGGCTCCGGATGGCCTGTCGCCGCTGGGTGGCTATCCTGGCACCGATGATGAAGGCCGCACGATGCAGCGATCGCTGGACAGTGCGAAACTGATGGAAGATTTCTTCGCCGCCTTCGAATTTCTTCGCGATCATCCCGGTTCAACCGGCAAAGTCGGCGCGGTTGGATTTTGCTATGGCGGCGGTGTTTGCAACGCTTTGGCTGTTGCCTATCCTGATCTCGCGGCGTCCGTGCCTTATTACGGCCGCCAGCCGGAAGCATCAGATGTTCCCGCGATCGAAGCGCCGCTGATGATCCATCACGCCGGATTGGATGAACGGATCAATAAAGGCTGGCCTGCCTATGAGGCGGCATTGAATGAGCATCAAAAAGAATACAGCATCCATTTTTACCCGGACGTAAATCACGGTTTTCACAATGACACCACCCCTCGTTATGACGAGGAAGCGGCGAAATTGTCGTGGAAACGAACGCGGGCCTTTTTTGAAACGCATCTGCGCGGATAATGGGATCGAATTTATTGATACAGCAGTATTGATTTAAGTGCTCCACGTCGTTCATCACGCTGATTATATGGCACCGCGCCCCGAGCGTGGATCCTTCAGATTTGACAAATATCAGCTGGTTATGATCGCCTTAAGGGAAAGCGGGCAAGCGATGACCGAGCATGCCCCCGATCCAATGCCGCGTCTATGGCTGGAAGCGGTTCACTGTCCCGCATATGTCGAGCAGGTTTTTACCGGCAATGTCCCTCGCGACATTGAACGGCGGATTGGTTTTCCCGTTACGCGGCACATCACGCAGCGGGTTCGCCATACCAATGGCGGCACATGGCTCGCGGTCCAGCTCGCCAAGGAACATGGCTATGCCGCCAATAGTGCGGCGGGGAGCCACCATGCGCTATACGATACGGGCGCGGGCTATTGCGTGTTCAACGATCTCGCGGTTGTCGCCAACCGTTTAATTGCCGAGGGAGATGCAAGGCGCGTCCTGATCGTCGATCTTGATGTGCATCAGGGTGATGGCACGGCGGCACTGACCGCAAAGCGCGATGATATTTTTACCTTCTCTATGCATGGCGCAAAAAATTTTCCGGCGCGCAAACAACAGTCGTCGCTCGATATAGCCCTTGCAGATGGCATGGACGACGATGGATATATGGCCGAGTTGGCACTTCAGCTGCCGAAAATATTCGCCAGTTTTGCGCCGGATTGCATATTGTATCAAGCCGGTGTCGATCCGCATGTTGATGACAAGCTCGGCCGTTTGGCACTGACCGATGATGGTCTGGAACAGCGCGACCGTTTCGTTGTTCGCGAGGCCCGGAAGCGCGGTTTGCCTATCGCCAGCGCTCTGGGCGGCGGTTACGGCAATGATCAACGTGAAGTGGCGGAGCGCCATGCCCGATCGATGTTGGCAATGGCTGATGAGGCAGAGAAGTTTTTAGGCCGACAGGGTTAGACGTTAACTGGACGTACCACTCAACGGCACCGCCTCTTCACCCAACCATCCCATCACATTCAGCAAATGTTCCTGCGTCGAGTCCCGTACTACCTGCATACCAAGATCGGCCAAAGTCACCGCCTTCAAACTATCTCGAAAGGCTGCCTCTGCCACAGCGAAACTAGCCGCAATATGGCAGGGGCTTTTGCAATTTTTTCGCTTTAACCCGCACGGTCCGTTTTGCCGAATTTCTGTGCAGCGAAAGGCTGGACCACGCCCTTCAATCGCGGCGGTGATATCCCATAGCGTGATCTCGGTCGCCAGTTTAGCCAGCCGATAGCCGCCATGGGCTCCGCGAGAGCTTTGTACGATCCCGGCTTTGCTCAGCGCTTGCAGCTGTTTGGCCATATAGGCGGTCGGAACTTCGTGGTAGCAGGCCAGTGCTTCAGCTTTCAGGCCGCGTCCTTCGGGCAATCCGATCATCATCGCGGCGGCATGGGCTGCCCATTCTACACCTTTGGAAATCTGCACGGCTTGACTCTTTTTATAATTCAGACAATAAATATCCGATTAACATAGAGTTGGTGTATTATAAATGAAAAATCCATGCTGATTGGAAAACCAGATACCCTTGACCGACTCGCTCAACTGCTCGTCCTAGCGGTTGGTCTGTTCGCGCTGGTCTTTGGAGCATTCATGATCATATGGCCGCTCGATTGGTACACAGCGCTGCCGACCGTTGTCGCGACCGGCCCGCCGAACAAGCATTTCATCCGCGATATCGGGATTGCCTATGCGGCATGCGGTTTCATCCTGCTTTATGCCAGTGTCAATATCCATATGCGGTGGCTTGCCGCTTTTGCAGGGGCGTTATGGCTATCGCTGCACGGCGTTTTACATATTTATGAAGTGTCAGTTGGCATTTGTACGCCTGCCGCTTTTGCCGCTGATGCGCCGGGCGTATTGGGGCCGCCGCTGCTGGTTTTTATCGCGCTTGGTATTCTGTTTGCGCGCCAAAGGATTGCGCCGATGGGGGTTCCCAAATCCATCTTTCTGAAATTCGCGACTGAAAAAGTCGACGAGACCGATACGCAGTATCTGCGCGAAATTGCTGGGGCACCCGACTTTGCGTTCGAGAAATTCAAACATTTCATGCCCGCATCAATCCACCGTTACGAAGCGCCCGCCAATATCTTCCATGCGGTGCGTATGGGTGCGACGATGGCCGAAGATTGCGGCCCCTGCGCTCTCACCTGCGCTCGCTGGGCACAGGTTGATGGGGTGGCTGATAATGTTATCAACCGCTGGTTGGTGATCGATAACGACATGCCAGAAGAGGAAGCACTGGCCTTCAAATTTGGCGAAGCCATCGCAACGCAAGGCATCAATGCCTTTGAACTGGGCGACCAGATCGAAGCGCAATATGGCCGCAACATAAGGCTCGAACTGGCGATGACTGCTGCTTTGGTGCGCGCTTACCCGGCTATGAAACGCGGGCTTGGTCTAACAAAAGCCTGTTCCCTCACGCCGCTGGAAGTGTAATAGCCATTTTCATGAGATATGTGGTATTAATCATCGCGGCGCTTTGGTTTGTGAATGCGCCATTGGCACATGCTGAAAAGCCATCAAACAGCATAGATCATCCCGAAGCTCGCCCTTTTGACAAAGAGGCTGTAGCTCCCGATCAGGTCGATGCCGCCCTTGCGTGGGCTGAAACGTCGGATAAACGCGTCATTCTCGTGATGGGCGCAAATTGGTGTCATGACAGTCGCAGTCTATCGGGCTGGTTTGCCCAGCCACGATTTGCCGAAATGCTGAAACCGAAATATGACGTCGTTTATATTGATGTGGGTTACAAGGATCGCAATATTGATGTGGCCCGGCGCTTTGGCATCGAGGCGATAAAGGGGACCCCAACGGTTTTGGTGCTCTCACCGCACGGGGTGCTGCTCAACCGGAACTCCGCTCACAAATGGCGCGATGCTGCCAGCCGGTCTGAAGAGGATATCTTTGCCTATTTTGACCAGTTCGTTCCTGAACTCTGATTCTGAAGGAAAGCAGGTGTCCCGCGCTTTGACATATATTCTGATATTCATCGCCCTCGTCGCGCTGGCTTTGTTCTTAATGCCATTGAGGCTGGCTGTCAGTATGGCGGGATTGGAGGATAGCCGATTTTCGGCGAGAGAGATTAGCGGCAGCATCTGGAGTGGCAGAATTGACAGCGCGCAATTAGGACCGTTTGATTTGGGTGATCTGGACGCTAGCGTAAAATTTCTTCCTTTGTTGACCGGGCGGATATTGATGGACCTGGAACGCCCTGCTGATACAAGTGATCAAGGGCTGCGGGCAACGATCGGCAGGCAGGGTAAAAGCTTGTTGGTGGAGAATGTAACAACAGATTTGAGTGTAGGCAGTCAGTTGGCACCGCTGCCGACGTCTCAAATCATGCTGGACAATGTGAGTGTGGCTTTCGCCAACGGACGCTGCCAGTCGGCAAGCGGCAAGGTGCGTCTATCGCTGGATGCGAATATTCCGGGCCTTGATTTGAAGCAAGGTTTACTGGGTAATGCTGAATGTCAGAATGGAGTGCTGGTGCTTCCACTGCAAAGCGGGTCGGGGATGGAAACGCTTACGTTGAAACTGCAAGGCAATGGATTCTATACCGCGCGTTTGTTTTTGTCTGGCAATGAGCGTGCTTGGGCATTGCTATTGCCGACGCTAGGATTTCTTAAGGTGCCGAGCGGTTATGCGATTAAAGTAGCCGGACAATTAGGCCAAAAAGGTGAATATGAACAAGACAGTAAAATTCTCTATCCTTGATCTTTCACCAGTGCCGCAGGGCAGCAACGTACGAACCGCGCTTGACCGCTCGCTTTCCCTTGCACAGCATGCCGAAGCGCTCGGCTATGAGCGATTCTGGATGGCCGAGCATCACGGCATGGAGGGTATTGCGAGCGCTGCTACGTCGGTGGCGCTATCACATATCGGGCAGGGGACCAAGACGATCCGCATTGGCGCAGGTGGAATCATGCTGCCCAATCATGCGCCGATGGTGATTGCCGAACAATTTGGCACACTCGAAGCGCTGTTTCCGGGTCGGGTTGATCTGGGGCTGGGCCGCGCGCCGGGATCTGACCAGCGCGTGGCACAGGCTATGCGGCGCGGCCTTGATACCGATCCCAATGCTTTTCCGCGTGACGTCGTGGAGTTGCAGGCGTTGCTCGCGGGTGACCCGCGACTAGGCATTCAAGCGACACCGGGGCAGGGGGCGAAAGTACCGCTTTATATATTGAGTAGCAGTTTGTTTGGCTCGCAATTGGCGGCAGCTTTGGGATTGCCTTATGCGTTCGCTTCGCACTTTGCGCCGCAGATGCTGGATGACGCGCTGACCATTTATCGCCGCGATTTCAAGCCATCAGAACAGCTTTCGGAGCCTTATGTGATGTGCGGATTTAATATTTTCGCTGCCGATACGGATGAAGAAGCCGAATTTTTGGCCAGTTCCATGATGCAGAGCTTTGTTGCGTTGCGCACCGGTAATCCGGGAAAAATGCCGCCACCGGTTGAGGGGTACCGGGAAAGCCTGCCACCGCAAGCGCAAGCCATGATGGCTGGCATCATGCAGGGCAGCGCCATCGGTGCGCCTGGCACGGTGAGAGCTGCCACACAGGCTTTTCTGGAACGAACCGGAGCGGATGAATTGATCGTTTCGGGGTCGATTTTTGATCAGGCAGCGCGTGAAAATTCCTACTCGCTGGCCGCAGACGTTCGCGATTCCCTTGCGACCTGATCGGCAGTCTGCACCAGACAAGCCTTGATTTTACGGGCCGGTCTGCGCAAGAGATTGGAAAAGTAATTCCCATCACAAAGGCGCTTTATGGCTGAAGAAAAACTACAGCGACAAGGTTCAGACTCCGCACTTCGCAATTTTATCAAGAGCGAGGCGGCGGGCGGTATATTGCTGATGGTTGCGGCGGCGCTCGCAATGATTGTGGCGAACAGTCCGCTTTACGATATGTACCACCATTTCCTGCATGAGTTGCAGGGGCCGACATTATCCAAGAAGCTGGGGCCGATGACACCGCATTTGTGGATTAACGATGGCTTGATGGCGATTTTCTTCTTTCTCGTCGGGCTGGAAATCAAACGCGAATTTGTTGATGGTCGGCTCAATACTTGGGACAGAAGGCGCTTGCCGGTCTTGGCCGCAGCGGCTGGCATGGTTGTCCCGGCGCTTATTTATCTGTTTGTCGTCAAAGATATGCCTGCACTTTATAACGGCTGGGCCATTCCAGCGGCGACCGATATCGCCTTTGCCATTGGTGTCTTGGCATTGCTCGGATCGCGGGCGCCTGCCTCGCTCAAGCTCTTTTTGGTCACCGTTGCGATTGTTGATGATATGGGTGCGGTCGCGATTATCGCTTTGGTCTACACTGCGGAAATTAACGGCGCGGCTTTGCTCGCCAGTGCTGTCATCCTCGGCATCATGTACACGATGAACCGCAGTGGAGTACTCAAGCTCTGGCCTTATATCATCCTGTCGATCATCCTCTGGTACGCCGTGCTCATGTCCGGCGTCCACGCCACCATAGCAGGTGTTCTGGCCGCGTTGTGTATTCCGATTGTCGTCACGCCGACATCGCCCGACGCAGAAAACTCGCCGCTGCATATCATGGAACATGGCATTGCGCCGTGGAGCGCTTTCCTCATCATTCCTGTTTTCGGCTTTGCCAATGCCGGTGTGTCGCTCGAGGGTATGGGCATGGATCAGATCTTTGCGCCACTGCCATTGGGTATCGCTGCCGGCCTTTTCTTCGGCAAACAAATCGGGATTTTCGCGAGTGTCTGGCTGGCGGTGAAAACCGGGTTTGCCGGACGTCTGGGCGGCGCAAGCTGGTTACAGGTTTACGGTGTCGCCACCCTATGCGGGATCGGCTTTACGATGAGCTTGTTCATCGGCGCATTGGCTTTCCCCGGCAATGAACTGCTGATCGAGGAAGCCAAGATCGGTGTATTGATGGGATCGTTGCTGTCTGCAGTAGTTGGCTACTGTATCCTGCGATTTGCTCCGCAGGACAAGCATATCAAATCACTCGATAAAGAGGAGGCCGAAGAACTTCTGGATATCCTGTCTGATCCGGTGGCCGAGAAACTGAAAGACAATTTGTGATCCGCCTGGCGTTGTTGGCCGGACCGTGTCTGGCTCTTTGTGCCTGCACGACGCTGTCGGATGCTGTTGTCAGCCAGAATATAGACGCTCCCGCCGAACCGGTAAAAAGCATTGCCCTAACGCCTTCGATTGGCGCGATTGCGTCTGAATATATCGTTCTTACGCTGGTTATGGATAAATTCGAAAAGGGCTACGTTGACGCCTATTACGGACCGCAAAAATATATGGATGCGGCTGAGGTGTTGGACAAAACGCTGGTTGATGCCGGCAACCATATCGTGCAGCTGATGGAGCAACTGGACGCGCTCCCCAAAAGCGATGATCCGGCGGAACAATCGCGCAGGCTTTTCCTTTCGGCACAACTGGAAGCCGCTCATACCCGTCACGCAATGATATCGGGCGAAACACTGCCCTTTGTGCGCGAAGCCGACGGGCTTTTTGGCGTCAAACCGGAAATCAAGCCGCTCGAAACATTTGATCCTATTCTTGAAGAAATCGAAAACCTCGTCCCCGGCAATGGCCCGCTAAGCGCGCGCGTCGATGCGTTTGAGAATGGTTACATCATTCCGAAAGACAAGCTGAAGGTCGTGTTCGACACCGCGATTGCCGAGTGCAAGAAGCGCACCGAGGAATATTTCGACTTGCCGCCCAGCGAAAATTTCAAAATGGAATTTGTCACCGGAAAAAGCTGGAGCGGGTATAATTATTATCAGGGCAAGTATCAGAGCCTGATCCAGATCAACACGGACCTGCCGATCAAGATTTCGCGCGCAGTCGACTTGGGCTGTCATGAGGGTTATCCGGGTCATCATGTCTATAATATGCTGCTCGAACAGAATCTGACCCGCGGCAAGGGCTGGGAAGAATTTTCCATCTATCCGCTATATTCGCCGCAGTCGTTGATTGCGGAGGGCAGCGCCAATTACGGCATCGAGCTGGCCTTCCCTGGGGTGAAGCGCCTCGAATATGAGCGCGATGTGCTCTACCCGCTGGCGGGGTTGGACCCGGACACCGCAGGCGCATTCTGGGCGCTGCAAATCGCGAAACAGGCGCTGGCCGGTGCGCGGATCACCATCGCGCAGGGCTATCTCGACAAGGAAATCCCCCGCGAAGACGCGGTCGCCTATACGATGAAATACCAGCTCGTCAGCCGTGAACGCGCCGAACAGATGCTCGACTTTAACGACCAGTATCGCAGCTATGTCATCAACTACAGCCTAGGCCAGGACATGGTCCGCGAGTGGATCGAGGCGCAGGGCGATGCCCCGGTATGGCGCTGGAAGGCGATGGAGCGGTTGTTGAGTGAACCGATGCTGCCGCATGAACTAAAAAACGATTTGGAAACCGCAGTTTCTGAATAAGTTGCGTCGTACGAATCTATCTTGCGTATCCCGAAAATAGGCGTAATCCACGTTCAGTTTTTCGGGATAGGATCGCTGCATGGCCTTCAATTTTTTCGGACGTATCAAACCACTAGACGCGATATTGGCAACGGCAGAGAAAAAGGCGCTCACCCGCTCTCTGGGGCCTATTCAGCTAACATTACTTGGGGTTGGTGCCATCATCGGTACAGGTATTTTCGTACTCACATCGGAGGCCGCACAGAAAGCTGGCCCCGGCATGATGTGGAGCTTTGTCATCGCGGGACTGGTCTGCGCGGTTGCGGCTTTATGCTATTCCGAACTGGCTTCAATGGTGCCGGTTTCCGGCTCGGCTTATACCTATACCTATGCCGTGATGGGCGAATTGCTTGCCTGGATGGTCGGCTGGGCTTTGATCCTGGAATATGCGGTTGCGGCCAGTGCGGTCTCGGTCGGCTGGTCGGGCTATTTTGTCGGATTGCTGGCCAATGCGGGCATAACCCTGCCGACCGCACTCACTATCGGCGGCTATGCGCCCGGTGGATTTATCAACCTTCCGGCGCTTTTGATCGCGCTTCTGGTGACCATGTTGTTGATGATCGGTACCAGCGAAAGCGCCAAGGTTAACGCGGTTCTGGTCGCGATCAAGGTTACTGCTTTGACGATATTCATCATCCTCACCATCCCGATGATGCAGGGCCAGAATTTCGATCCGTTCCTGCCCAATGGCTGGTTTGGCGAGAGCCGGGGCTTTGGCGCGGTTGGTGCCGCAGCCTCGATATTTTTCGCCTATGTCGGTTTTGATGCGGTTTCGACTGCGGCAGAGGAGACCAAAAATCCGCAGCGCAATGTGCCGATTGGTCTGATTGGCAGTCTCGCCATTTGTACGGTATTTTATCTGCTTGTGGCAGCAGGCGCGATTGGCACGGTCGGCGCGCAGCCGATTGTCGATGCAGCGGGAAATGTGCTCGCTCCCGGCAGCACCGAATTTGCTACCCAATGTCAGGCGCTGCTATCAGCAGGCCATGAGCCTTTGGTGTGTAGCCATGAGGCGCTGGCATTTGTGCTGCGGACCATCGGCTATCCCGCCTTTGGCAATGCTATCGGGATTGCCGCCTTCCTGGCGTTGCCCTCGGTTATCCTGATCATGCTGTTCGGACAGACGAGAATATTCTTTGTAATGGCGCGTGATGGGCTGCTTCCGGAAAAACTCGCCACCATCCATCCGAAATGGAAAACGCCGCATATTGTGACCGCGATTACCGGCGTGGCGGTTTCCGTTTTCGCAGCATTTCTGCCAGTCGGAAAACTTGCTGATATTTCCAATAGCGGCACGCTC
Source organism: Parasphingorhabdus halotolerans (assembly GCF_012516475.1). Lineage (NCBI taxonomy): Bacteria > Pseudomonadati > Pseudomonadota > Alphaproteobacteria > Sphingomonadales > Sphingorhabdaceae > Parasphingorhabdus > Parasphingorhabdus halotolerans. Next base: position 2,805,851 of record NZ_CP051217.1, read on the forward strand.
TTCGCCTTTTTGATGGTCGCGCTGGCGGTATTGATATTACGCAAAACCGATCCGGGTCGACATCGCCCCTTCCGCACGCCACTGGTCTGGATTGTCGCTCCGTTGGCGATTATCGGTTGTCTGGGGCTGTTCTACAATCTCCCGTTCGAAGCCAAAATGGTGCTGCCGATTTGGGGCGGCATCGGATTGTTTCTCTATTATGCCTATGGCTACCGCAAAAGCCATGTCGGGCGCGGCAGCATCGAGGTGCACGAAGTGGACGCCGACGCCCCGCCGCAGCCAGTGCCGCCGATTAAGGATTAGTGGTGGTCCGCGAATGGAAGAAGCACAGGGAGATGCCCCCGTCTGGCGCTGGAAAGCGATGGAGCGGTTGTTGAGTGAACCGATGTTGCCGGAGGATTTGAAGAGTGATGACTGAACGGACTTCTCGCTGTTGCTGCGGCCAGCTGTCCGTTACCGTATCAGGCGAACCGACAATAAATGGGATATGCAGTTGTAGCGATTGTAAGAAGCGCACCGGTTCCGCTTTTGGATGGCAGACCCATTTCGCAGATAGCGGTGTAATAGTCGTTGGAGAGAGCCAGCAATATACGTTGGACAATGGGCAAGTTCGCAACTTCTGTCATCGTTGTGGTTCAACCCTATTTTGGTCCTCGCCATCATTTCCCGAAATGACGAGATTAGCCGCTGGAAATTTCGATTCTGATGAACTGCCTTTGCCTAAACTGTCAGTGCAGGATCATGATCGCGTAAGCTGGATAGAACTTCCGGAAGACTGGGTATTCCACACTTAATTTCGTCATCCTGAACTTGTTTCAGGATCTCCCGCCTAGACCGCGCTTTGCCGATGGAGATGCTGAAACAAGTTCAGCATGACGATTTGGAGGTTTACCTCTTCTAAATTCCTACCCCACCCTCTAACCTTTCGTTAACCAATTTCGTTCACTCCGGTTTCTGACACATGAAACGCGCCCGATTTGGCGCTTTATGGACAGGGAACGGACTTTATGACGACGCAGGGAAACAACTCTGAAACTCCGGTAGATGTAGCGATTATCGGCGCAGGGCCGGCGGGTTTGACCGCCGCTTATCTGCTTTCCAAAAAAGGCTATTCGGTCAAGGTGATCGAGAAAGATCCCAAATATGTCGGCGGGATTAGCCGGACGGTGGAGCATGAAGGCTTCCGCTTTGATATTGGCGGGCATCGGTTTTTCTCGAAATCTCAGGAGGTTGTTGATCTGTGGAATGAAATTCTGCCCGACGACTTTATTCAACGCCCGCGGATGAGTAGAATTTACTACGAGGGTAAATTTTACAGCTACCCGCTGCGTGCGTTTGAGGCGCTTTGGAACCTCGGTATCTGGCGTTCGACGTTGTGCATGGTCAGCTATGCGAAGGCGAAAGTCTTCCCGAATAAAAATGTGAAGAGCTTTGAAGACTGGACGGTCAATCAGTTCGGCTACAAACTCTATTCGATCTTCTTCAAAACCTATACCGAGAAAGTATGGGGCATGCCCTGCAACGAAATGTCGGCCGATTGGGCCGCACAACGTATCAAAGGTCTTAGCCTTTGGAGTGCGGTTGTCGATGGTCTGAAACGCTCATTGGGTCTGAACAAGAAACCCAATGACGGCATGGAAACCAAGACTTTGCTCGAAACCTTCCGCTACCCTCGCCTCGGCCCCGGCATGATGTGGGATGCCGCCAAGGCACACGTTGAAGCCAAGGGCAATGAAGTATTGATGGGGCATAGCCTGAAGCAGATGTCGCAGGATGCCGATGGCAACTGGCGTGTGAGTGCTTCAACTGCTGATGGTGAAACCGTCATCAATGCGAAACATGTCATTTCCAGCGCGCCGATGCGTGAACTGGCGACCCGTATTCACCCGCTGCCGCAGTCTCTTCCGGAAGCGCAGGATCTGAACTATCGCGATTTCCTGACCGTGGCGATCATGGTGAAATTGGAAGACTTGTTCCCCGATAACTGGATTTATATCCATGATGATCGTGTGCAGGTGGGTCGTGTGCAGAATTTCCGAAGCTGGTCCCCAGAAATGGTGCCGGACGAGAATATCGCCTGCGTCGGTCTGGAATATTTCTGCTTTGAAAATGACGGCCTGTGGTCTTCGTCCGACGAAGAACTGGTTGAACTTGCCAAGAAAGAAATGGCGATCCTCAACCTTTGTAAACCAGAGGATGTAGTTGGCGGCGCAGTTGTCCGCCAGGAAAAAGCCTATCCGGTTTACGATGACAGCTATGAAACCAATGTCGAGACGATGCGTGATGATCTGGAAGCGCGTTTCCCGACACTGCACATGGTCGGCCGCAACGGCATGCATCGTTATAACAACCAGGATCATGCGATGATGACGGCGATGCTGACTGTCGAGAATATCGAAGCCGGTTCGCGCAAGTGGAACGTGTGGAACGTCAATGAAGACGCCGAATATCATGAAGCGGGCGACGAGGGCGCCGAGAAGGTTGTGAAAGCCGAAATCAGCGAAGACCGCGTGGCGGCTTTGGAAAGCATGCGCGATGTTCCAACGCGGATTGAAGAAGCGCCCGAAGATAAATCCAAGAAGGCGGCGTAATAATTTATGGAACGTAGCGGCGACGATAGACGATCAGCGGTTGGTGTCTGGGTAGGTAATCTACCCGGACCACTGGCTGCTTTAGGTCGTTTCTCGATCACCCGCTATTTGCTGGCAAGTATTGTCAGCCTCGCGTTTGATGTCTCGCTGTTCATGGTGCTGGTCGCCTTTGCTTTTGATGCCGGAATATCGTCCGCGGCTGGCTATTCTGCAGGTATAGTCGTGCATTGGCTCATATCATCCAGTTTTGTTTTTCCTGGTAAATCACGCGATGGTACAGCGTTGCAATTACAGCGACTGGGCTTTGTCGGGACAGCCGTTCTCGGGCTAGGAATTACAGTAAGCATTGTAAGCTGGCTGACCGGTCTGGGCACCTTGCCGGTTGTTGCCAAAGCAGCGGCGGTGTTCGTAAGCTTCTTCGTGGTCTATATCATGCGGAAATATGGCGTCTTCCGGTAAACCGCCATCAGGGGCTAAATTTTGATCGCATTTCGCAACAAATTCGCTCTCTTGCTGATCTGGCTCGCGGTTTGCGCGTTGCTGATCTTCATTGCGCGCGAACAAATCGCAAGCGGTGTGGGCTGGGACCCCGACGATCAACTGCGCCAGGTGCAACTGCGCGACTGGCTAGCCGGTCAAAGCTGGTTTGATACTACGCAATATAGAATAGCCGCGCCCGACAGCCAGCCCATGCATTGGCCGCGCTTGATAGAAATCCCCCTGGCACTGGTCATGCTTTTGCTCACGCCAATATTTGGTGCGGCATTGGCTGAGACGGGCGCGATGATCATTGTGCCACTTACAGCGCTCGGTATCGCTATGTGGTTGGTCTTTAAAATTTCGGGAGCGGTATTTGATAGAAAAGTCGCGTTGCTTGCTGCAGCGCTGACGGCCACGGCCGTGCCGGTCATCATCCAATTGCGCCCAATGCGTATTGATCACCACGGCTGGCAAATAGTTTTAGCGCTGGTTGCGCTGTGGACCATGTTCTGGCCAGACAAGCGCAAAGGCGGCATTACACTGGGATTGGCATTGGCGCTTTGGCTAGCGATATCGCTAGAAGGTTTGCCGCTCTCCATAGCTTTCATCGCGTTGCTTGCTTGGCGCTGGGTGGTGTCACTAGATGAAGGAACGCGCCTGTTCTGGACGCTAACCAGCTTTCTTGGTGGCAGCGTGATACTATATCTGGCAACGCAGGGGCAGTTTAACTCAGCCCTAAATTACTGCGACGCGATTTCGCCAGCGCATCTATTTGCATGTGCTGCCGGTGCAGCTATCATCTTGCCTGCGATCCGATTTGGACCACGTTCGATATGGTTGAGAGTCGTCTTGCTTGCGGCAGCGGGCATTGCGGCTTTGATGGTTATGTACTTCACCGCACCGCAATGCATCGGTGGTGCCTTTGGTGAGCTTGATCCATTGGTCCGTCAATATTGGCTGGTCAATGTGGGAGAAGGTTTGCCGGTGTGGGTTCAAGAATGGAAAACTAGTGTTAGTTTGCTTGGCGGTTCGATATTCGTCGGCTTTGTAACGCTGGGCTACCTCTGGTGGAAGCGGCCGACAGATGTTCTGCCAGAGAAGCTGCTTCTGATTGGCTATGCGTTTCTATGGTCATTCATTGTGTCTTTGCTGGTGCAACGAGCATCTGCTGTGGCCGCCGCCTATGCTTTACCGCTAATGGCATGGGCAGTGCAGCGGGCATTTGTTCGCGCGCGGCTGATACAATCATCCGTCGTTCGGATTTTTGCTACAGCCTCGGTGGTTTTTCTTATTATGCCGGGCCCGCTGGTTATTTCTCTCTACAATAACGTTGAAACTAAAGTTGGCGGCGGCAAAGTGGCGGCAATGGGCGGTGATACCAAAGGTGTAGATTCCGAAGAACTTTGCAAAATGCCAGAATCGCTGGCTCAGCTCAACGCTCTGCCGCCTTCACAAATTGTTGCGCCGTTTAACCTCGGGCCAAAAATCCTGGTGAAGACCCCGCACAGCGTTTTGGCTACCAGCCACCATCGCAACGACAGCGCTATGGCCAGCCAGATACGAATTTTTGCATCATCGCCAAACAAGGCTCGCACGCTTCTGGAAAAATATGATGTCCGCTATATCGTTGTCTGCCCGGATGATCCGGAAATGCAGATTTATGCAGATAAACACCCCGATGGACTTTGGGGAAAACTTGCCGGCAAGAATAAGCCGTATTGGTTGCAACCTGTCTATTTGCGGGACAGTCCGCTGTTGATTTGGAGAGTGGGACCAAAACCATTGCGTAACGACATGTAAAATGTGCTAGGGTCCTTGAATGGTCGCATAAAATAATAAGAACCATGGAGAAGGAAATGGCAGGGGTCACCGGTTTAGGTGGGGTTTTTTACATGGTGAAAGATCCAGCAGCTACGCGTAAATGGTATAAGGAAAATCTGGATCTGGACGGCGAGTTCGGACCGATGCTCAACTGGTCGGATGAGAAGGGCGACAAGCCCTATAGTCTCATTAGCCACTTCAACGAAGATAGTGACTATCTGGCGCCGAGCTCGGCGAAGTTCATGATCAATCTCAGAGTCGATGATCTGGACGCATATGTTTTAAAACTGAAGGCCAGGGGGATTGAAATCCTTGGTCATGTAGACGAGGGTTACGGAAAATTTGCCTGGATTCTTGATTGTGATGGCATCAAGCTGGAATTTTGGCAGCAAGTAGACGCCCCCGAAAGCAGCGGCTAGATGATCATGGCCGACTAGTTAAGTTGGGATGAATCTTAGCGCCAGTCCGTTGATGCAATGGCGCTTGCCGGTTGGTTGCGGACCATCGTTGAAGATATGCCCCTGATGGCCACCGCAGCGGCTGCAATGGACTTCTGTGCGCCTATAGCCAATTTTATAGTCTGTGGATATACCAACACGACCGTCGATTGCAGCCCAAAAACTGGGCCATCCGGTTCCGCTATCGAACTTGGTTTCAGAACTGTATAGGCCGAGATTGCAACCGGCGCAGGCAAAGATGCCTTTGCGTTTCTCTTTGTCAAGCGGCGATGAAAATGGGCGCTCGGTACCTTCCTGACGTAATATACGATAGCGTGCCGCACCTAGCCGTTTTTTCCACTCTGCCGAGGTCCGGGTAATCTTGAATTTCTTGCCTGATTGCGCTTTGGCGCTGCCGAGAAAGTTTGAAAAACCGCCAATGCCAAGCAGTCCGGCTCCTAGCGCTCCGGTAGCAACCATATTACGGCGTGTCATCAAACGCATTCTCAATACCCTTTATCTGTTTCCTTGAACTATTCGCACGGAACAAACTTCGGGTTACAACTCAGATTGTGAATGACGGCTGAAAATCGCCCTAGCTGCGATAGCGGTCAGTATTTCGAGAGATTGACCTGCATCTTGCGGAAGCCGTGGACGAAACAGGCATGGACCCGCTCATGCTCGCCGGTGGGATTCACCTGCATCCGGCGTTTATGCATTTCCTCCAGCAATATCCGGATTTGCAATTCGGCCAACCGCGCGCCAACACAGCGATGGATGCCATAGCCAAATGCCAAATGCCGTCGCGCATTTTCGCGATCAACAATCAACTTGTCCGGGTCCTCAAACACTTCTTCATCGCGGTTCGCAGAAATGTACCACATGATAAGCTTGTCGCCCTTTTTAATCTTGTGCCCAAAAAGATCAGTGTCTTCGAGCGCGGTGCGTCTCATATGCGCAAGGGGGTCTGCCAGCGGATAATTTCCTGAACCGCGTTTGGAATGAGTTCAGGGTTCTGTTGCAATTTTTCACGCTGATCGGCGAATTTATCAAGTCCCCATACGACACCGGACATGGTGTTCCTTGTCGTATCATTGCCGCCGACGATTAGCAGCACGAGATTACCCATAAATTCGAGCTGGTCCATGTCGCTCATCGCTTCGGAGTGGATCATCATGGAGATCAGGTCAGGTGTTGGTTCAGCATTGACGCGCTCATTCCATAGATTCTGGAAATAAGCCCCCATCTCATGGAGGATTTTTTGCCGTTGTTCGTCCAGCTCAGGCGCGAGGGAGAGTTCTACATCACCGGCCCAGTCTGACCAATAGGTTAGCAGGCGGCGATCTCCCCATGGGAAACCGAACAAGATCGCCAGCATGCCAGTCGTCAGTTCAATCGAGACTTTGTCGACCCAGTCGAACTCCTTGTCCCAGGGTAGGCTATCCAGTACTTCCGCCGTCCGCATGCGGATTTCCTCTTCCATTTCTTTCATCTGGGACGGGGTGAAGGCAGGTGCTACGGTGCGGCGCTGGCCAGTATGTTTTGGCCTGTCCATCGCAATAAACATAGGCAGGTTAAAATCCGAATCGCGTTCTGGCTCGGAAATTGTGATGCCGCCGACAGAAATATCAGACGAGTATATATCCGGCAGCGCCTCGATATGCTGAATTGTCTTGTGGCTACAAATGTTCCAGTAATCACCGTAAGCCGAACCCTCAACCTTATTGATCGGCGCATTTTTTCTCATTTCGGCAAACGGTATGCGCCAAAGGTCTTTGACATACAGGTCTGCGCGGCTGACATCGCGCGACGTGAGATCAAGTTCGGGAAGCGGTGGTTGGGTTTTATACCAAGCCTTGAGCGCTTCATGCGCCGTGGGGGATGTGGTTAGTGTCTCCGCGCTTAAAACGGGTTGGGTAGCCATATTCTCTCTCCTGCCGCTGCGGTCTATTGCCTTGAGGGGCGCGCTGTCGGTTGTGATTTGCAACCGAGATACTGCCGTTATTGACAAAAATGTCAATGGAGATTTTGGGTCGAGCCGCTTGGATTGCAATGCCGCTTCATTGTGATTGCAAATAATGCTGGTAAAGATATTGGACATTGCGGCATTGTTCTTTGGCTCGCCGAAGTCGCTCACCTCTTTTGCAACTCCGAAAGGTCAAAAGCTGAAACGATATGCGATTATAGGGGCCGGAATGATGGGCCGGGAGCACATGAGCAATCTTGCTTTGGTAGACGGAGCAGGTCTTGTCGCGTTGGCCGACCCGCATTCAGGTTCATTGGAGCAATCTCTTACCCATGCAAATGGGGCAGGTTTCGCGCCTCTTTGTTTCCAGAATATCGATGATATGTTCCCGAATGTCGCGCTGGATGCGGTGATAATCGCATCGCCTAACCACACCCATTTTGAAATTATGCAGCAGGTTGTGAAGCAACCTGTCGCGGTGCTGCTCGAAAAACCGATGTGTACGACAGTTGCAGATGCGCGGGCGCTGCACGCCATGGCCAAAAACCATCCGCATTTGATCTGGGTGGGTATGGAATATCGCTATATGCCGCCGGTTTCGCAATTTATTGATCGCGTAAGGGATGGGATCACCGGCGATGTCAAAATGCTCTCAATCCGCGAGCATCGTTTTCCGTTTCTGGAAAAAGTGGGAGACTGGAACCGGTTTAGCGAGAATACGGGCGGGACTTTGGTTGAAAAATGCTGCCATTTTTTCGATCTGATGCGCTGCATTTTGCAGGATGAACCGGTACGCGTTTTTGCTTCGGGTGGTCAGGATGTGAACCATCTGGATGAGCGCTATGACGGGCGGCGACCCGATATTCTCGATAATGCCTATGTCATAATCGATTTCAGCAAAGGCACACGCGCGGTGCTCGATTTGTGCATGTTTGCCGAAGGATCGGAAGAGCAGGAGCAAATTTATGCGTTGGGGGAAATTGGCAAACTGGAAGTTGGCATACCCTCAGCCAAACTGACGTGGTCGCCCAGGGACAAATCAGGTGCTGTCTCCGAAATTATCCACACGCCGACGGATGCACTCGCGGCGGGCGACCATCATGGCGCTACCTTTTTCCAGCTTTCCCGGTTTCAGGACGCGCTGGTACAAGGCAAATCTCCGGACGTATCGACACTGGATGGACTAAGGGCTGTGCAAATGGGCGCCGCTGCCCACCAATCGATTGAAACAGGGCTACCCGTCGCACTCGATTTCGCCGCAAATGCAAAGGATTTATAATGCAGAAAATGCCCGATATCGGCTTTGGTCTCTGGAAAGTGGATCGCGATAACTGCGCCGATGTGGTGGTCGAGGCGATCAAGGCTGGCTATCGCCATTTCGATTGCGCTGCGGACTATGGCAATGAGGTTGAGGTGGGCGAAGGCTTGCAGCGAGCGTTTGGCGAAGGCTTGGTAACCCGTGATGCGCTCTGGATTACCTCCAAATTGTGGAATACATTTCATGACCCCGCGCATGTCGAAGCCGCATGCCAGCGGTCATTGAATGATCTGCAACTCGACAAGCTGGATCTTTATATGATCCATTTTCCGATTGCGCTGGAGTATGTCGATTTTGAATCCCGTTATCCACCCGAATGGTTTGCCAATCCCGACGCCGATAATCCCGAAATGCGGCTTGCGTCGGTCCCGCTACACCAGACTTGGGCGGCGATGGAGGGTTTGGTGGAAAAGGGGCTGGTCGATCAGATTGGCGTCTGTAATTATAACAGCGCCTTGATCCATGATCTAATGGCTTATGCGAAGGTCAGGCCATCGGTATTGCAGATTGAAGCGCATCCATATCTGACGCAAGAGAAGCTGATCCGGTTGGCAAAACAATATGATATTGCTGTGACTGCCTTTTCTCCGCTCGCCTCCAAATCTTATGTCGAGATTGCGATGGCCGAGCAATCAGACAGTGTTTTGACCGAACAGGTAGTGAAGAAGGTGGCAGAAGCACACGAAAAAACGCCAGCGCAAGTCATACTCCGTTGGGCAGTCCAGCGCGGGACGTCGATCATTCCGAAAAGCACCGATCCCGGGCATATGCGCGAAAATCTGGCGATCACCGATTTCTCCCTGACCGAGAGACAGATGAACACCATCACTGCGCTCAATGCCAATCGCCGGTTCAATGATCCAGGCGTGTTCTGCGAACAGGCCTTTGGCCGCTTCCACCCGATTTATGATTGAATACCAGATATGAAACAGCAAATGTGGAATGAGCAGAATTTCCCGGAAATTGTCGAAGCGGGCAGAGATACATCACTGCCAGAGCATCTGTCTCGGAATCGCGATGCTTTGGATGAGTCTCTTCATCAGACAGGTGCGATCCTGTTTCGCGGGTTTGCAGTACCGGAAACAGAAGATTTCGATGCCGTTGTGCAGGCTTATGGGGCAGAGAATTTCCCCTATAAGGAATCGCTTTCCAACGCGGTGCGGATCAATCTGACGCCGCGGGTTTTTACTGCCAACGAGGCACCCCCAGAGACCAGCATCTTTCTGCACCATGAAATGGCGCAGACGCCCCTCTATCCGTCGAAATTGTTTTTCTACTGCAATATCGCTGCAGAGAAAGGCGGTGAGACGCCGCTCTGCCGTTCGGATATATTGCTGGAGAAAATGGAGGCGGCCGATCCTGCATTGGTTACAGAATTTGTCACCAAAGGCGTGCGCTATTCCCATACAATGCCTGGGCAGGATGATGCAGGCTCAGGGCAAGGGCGCAGCTGGCGTAGTACTTTGGGAGTTGATGAGACAGATCAGGCCGAGCAACGGCTCACCGCCTTGGGCTATGAATGGCAATGGCTTGAAGATGATGCCCTACACGTCACTTCACCAAAGCTGGACGCCGTCCGAACGTTGGCCGATGGCCGGAGGACGTTTTTCAACCAGCTGATCGCCGCGTATCGTGGTTGGGCAGACAAGCGCAATGATCCTTCCAAATCCATCTGTTTCGGCGATGGCTCGCCGATTGATTCAGAGAAGATGGAGAAAGCAATTGCACTGGCGGATGAGCTCAGCTTTGATCTGCAATGGCAATCGGAAGACGTTGTTTTAATTGATAATTTTCTGGTAATGCATGGCCGGCACCCGTTTGAAGGCACCCGAAAGGTGCTGGCTTCGCTGATCAAATAACCACTGGCGCCTTTTGTTGCATTTTGGCGGCCCAGATCCAGTAGATGATGTTGGCTAATATTATTGAAAAAATCAGCGTGTAGAACAGACTGCTAAGCCCTGCGACTGATGACAGTCCAAGCCCCGAGAATAATAGGTATAAAGCGATCACGCAGGAAAATAGTGTTGCCGCCAGCGGTTTCGCAAAGCGCCAGGGAGTCAGGTCGATTTTGGCATTGGGCGTGAATTCCCACGCCTCTTCGCGCGGCCATAATGCTCCACAGATGAGCATGATCAGAACTTCGATCCCGAACAGGATCGCATATTGGTGGAGGAAGTGGATTGTCACAACGTCGTCAAAAACGAACCGCAGCAGGCCATAGGCGATGACATGAAAGCCGATCACCAGTTTCGCACCGAGCGCCGGAACGCGGCGGGTGAACAGGCCCATGATCACGATCACCACAGTCGGGATATTGTAGAAGCCAGTAAGAATCCGGATAATCTGCCACAGACCCTGCTCGGCAAAATAGAGCATCGGTGCAACGACGAACGAAAAGAGCGCGATTACCACACTGGCAATCTTCGCGACACGGACCAGATCCCGATCGCTTGCCTTGTCTTTTCGCCAGGGATTATAGACATCGAGAACGAACAAGGTAGCGGCGCTGTTGAGCAATGAGTTGAAAGAGCTGAACACAGCACCGAGCAAGACCGCTAAGAAGAAACCGGCGAGATAAACCGGCATCACATCCCGGATCAAGCGCGGATAGGCTTCATCAATTGATCCCAGTCCAGGGCCATAGAGATGAAAGGCGATGACACCAGGTATCATCATCATAAACGGCACCAGCACTTTGAAGAAACCGGAAAAGAGAACGCCTTTTTGCCCCTCCGCCAACGATGCTGCGCCCAAGGTTCGCTGGATCACATATTGGTTGGTGCACCAGTAGAAAAGATTGGCGAACAACATGCCGGTAAACAGCGTGCCAAATGGCGTTGGATCATCTGCGCTGCCTATTGCGTTGAGTTTTTCGGGATGATCGGTGGTAAGTTTGGAAAGACCTTCGGTGAAACTGCCATCGCCCAAAGCGATCAAGCCGAGCACCGGCACCAAAATCCCAACGATCAACAACCCAATGCCATTGATTGTGTCCGAGACAGCAACGGCCTTTAGCCCGCCAAATATCGCATATACCGAGCCGATTAGGCCGATTGTCACCACCGTCGCCACCAGTGCTTCGAAATAGCTCAAACCCAAAAGCTCCGGCACATTGAACAGCTGCATCACGGCAATCGAACCGGAATAAAGCACTGAAGGGATCGTGACCAACCCATAGCCGAGCATGAACAATACCACCGACATCCGCCGGACGTTGGCATCAAAGCGGTCGTTGAGAAATTCGGGGAGGGTCGTAAACGCTCCCGCCAGATAACGCGGGAGGAATATCAGCGCCATTGCGATCGTGGCGACCGCCGCTGTCACCTCCCACGCCATGCTGCTCATATTATAGCCATAGGCCGAGCCGTTGAGGCCGATTAGCTGCTCGGCCGAAAGATTGGTGAGCAATAAAGAGCCAGCAATGAATACGCTGCCCAACCCACGCCCGGCAAGGAAATAGCCGTCCTTGCTGTCCACGCCGCCGCGTGTCTTGCGCCATGAAATCCAAGCGACGAGTCCCATGAAGAAGATACAGCTGGAGATGGTAAGGAGCAAATTATCCTGTGACACTATGCATCCTCAACGCGTCAGCCATGATTATTGCCGTTTCTCTTTGCGATGCATCTCCAGTCCAACCGCCCAGCGGCGCTGGAATCCTCTCCAGTGATTTTCCTGATCGGGGCCCGCCATTTTCCCGTTGAGTTGCTCGCCGAAACCGGTTGGCCAGGTTCCTGCATTTGAATCAACGGTCGGTACATTCAGATAGTCGGCTTTGGCCGTATCGCCCTTCAGATTAAGGTCTAGGAAAGCCGTTACAAAATGCTGGTTGATCGCGTTTAAACGATCGCTCCGCCAAACCGGTTCTTTCAAGAATTCCGAAGCGGTGAAGGCACTGTCGGCCGGTAACTCAAATTCATTGCCAACAATATTATGCCTTGCCTCGCGATAGACCAGCATATGGCGATCCGATCCGGTCATATTGTCGAACAGCCAGGATACGCCCTCTTTGAAGTTCACAACATCGTCTTGGTTTCCTGCAATGACGAGAACTGGTTGTGTGATTTTCGCGAGACTGGCTGCATTCCATGCCCGGCTATCCGGTTGTCCACCCCATGGCGCGATCGCCACTAGTGCCTTGATCGGCAATTTTTCTTCTGCGGCTTTTTGCATCGCCGTTCGGGCGTCTTCGGGAATATTAGCCATTGGATCATTAGCATAGGCATAGGGCGCACCCGCCGAAGCAATAGCGCCATAACCACCCATGGAATAGCCGATCAAACCGACATTTTCTGAATCAATCTGCGCTGTATATCCCCCAGGGCCGGCTTTAGCGGCTTGCAATATCTGGGTAAGAATCTGCCGCTGGTCCAGTGTGCGGTCGACCAAGACATTGCCGAAAGACAGCAAAAACGACGTCACGCCATCAATCGGTGCGTCTCTATGATCAATCGATGCAACAACATAACCGTGTGAAGCGATGTGCTCTGCCAGATTGCTGAACTGTGTATCCCATCCACCGAAGCCGTGTGACATAAGCACCAGCGGGTATTTTTCGCCGCTAAGAGCGGGTGCATCGGGAATGGCAAAGCCTTTGCTGACCAGCGGAATCGGCTCCTTCCCCGGCAATTGCATCTGGTGTGAATATTCGGCTGTCCGCGAGCCCGGTTTGATAGCCGCCGGATACCAGAAGCGGACACTGACTGTCCGATCTGCATCGGTCAGATTTCCGGTTACCGCGCCCCATGCGGTGATTTTTGTGCGACCATCCAGAACAAATTGTTTGACGGTTGTTCCAATTTGATGTTCGCCCGGTCGACCAAGTTCAGGGGCCTCCCCGTTTTGACCTTCATGAACGGTTGGTGATGCCACATATGCAGCGGTGCCTGCGCCAACCAGACATAATCCGGCAATTGCGCCAAATATTGTTCTTTTTCTCATCCGTATTCCTATCCTTGATTTGCTCACGATAGGCGAGTCCAAAAAGAATAAGAGGCCATTGCGATGGTCACCATATTGGTCCTGCTCGAGCTGGTTTTTTTGGTCACCGTCCTTATTTCGAACTGCAAAACTACGCGGTAAAATCACCTAGTAATGCAGCTTGGTAAGGATGCTAGGTAAAGCCAAGATATTGTTAGGCTAAGATAATTTCAGTACATAAGAATCGCGATTTCCGCTGATAGAAATGAATTTGCAGTCGAAAATCAATCGGCAAAAAGTGGAACGCTCGGGTGTGGTATCAGCCACCGTGCAAGTGCAATATGCACCTTGTTACGCGCATGACTGAAACAATTTTCTATGGAGAAGATCATGCCTAAATCCCCCAAAAATGAGCGTAAACCCGTTATTGTAACCTTCAAGCGTAAAGATAAACGCTCGACCAAATCTGACAAGCAGGAAATTCTGCAATCGGCGATCAACGCCGATGTGAATTTTCTGACGTCCAATGACTTTTCGAAGCAGGCGCGCGCAGTCGGTTCAGGAGAAGATCTGAGCATGATTGGTTATGATGTTAACCGCTATAAAGCCCCTCTGCTCATGGCCAATCTGACCAGCGATGAGATTGACAAGCTCAAGAAGAATAGTGATGTTGCAAAGGTTGAAGCGGATGGCAAAATGTACGCACTGGATGGTCCTAGTGCGCTTGCGCAAACCACCCCCATCGGCGTCACTCAGGTTAAGGCACCTGCAGCGTGGCCCAGCAGTCAGGGCGAGGGCATCAAAGTGTTTATTTGCGACACCGGCATTGACTCTGATCATCCCGATCTTGTTTCCAACCTCAGGGATGGCAAGAGTTTTGTGACCAACGAAAGCACCACCGAAGACTTTCACGGTCATGGTACCCATTGCGCCGGCACTGTGGCCGCTGCGATGAACAATACTGCCGTAGTCGGGGTTGCGCCTTATGCTTATCTGTATCCGGTTAAGGTGCTCGCCGCCAATGGCAGCGGCAACTGGAGTTGGCTGATTGCGGCGCTCGACTGGATCATGGACAAGAAGGGCGCTCGTGTCGCAAGTATGAGCCTTGGCGGTGGTGGCGCGCCAACAGCGCTCGGTGATATGTGTGAAGCGGCTTACGACGACGGCGTCTTGCTTGTCGCCGCGGCGGGCAATCAAGGACCCGGGCCGAATACCGTAGGCTTCCCGGCCAAATACCCACATGTTATGGCAATCGCGGCTGTGGATAGCTCGGATATTGTGGCTGGTTTCTCCAGCCGCGGACCAGAAGTGGAAGTTTGCGCACCTGGTGTGCAGGTACTCTCCACCACCCGTGGCGGCGGGACCGGCACCATGAGTGGCACATCCATGGCTTGCCCTCATGTGTCGGGTGTGGCTGCGCTGGCTTGGGGATCGCATCGCGGTTCCAATAACAAACAGGTCCGCTGGTTGCTAAATACGTTCGTCGATAAGGTCGGTGATCAGGACCCGTTGAAATATGGCAAGGGCCGGGTGGATGCAAATACCGCTGCATTCTATCTAAACAATCCTCCGGAATTTGTGATCTGATACCCGGAAGTTCAGGAAAGGGCGGGCGTATGAGTGGAGATGGATTTCGTATCGAGATCATCAGCTTGGTGAACAAGTTCCGCTCGCCCGCCCCTTCGTCACCCCGCACCCGGGAGAATGTGCCATCCGGTTACGGGACCAGAGAGCAATGTCGGCCATTTGTCGCGGCAGCCGCGCTCGGTTTTTCCATCCCGTCGCCATTCGGATGGGGTTTTTGTCTGCCGGACGATGTGCCGACTGGTGCCCGATCCTTCCGTTCTCCGATCACTGGGGGTTGCGCTGATCGGCTATTTTACGTGCTTGATGATCCGGCTTATGGGTTTGAACATAATCAATTCAGCATTCCGGACGAAATTGCGAAGCTCGCGGGTCCTTTTTTGATTCCGGGGTTAAGCTTTTTCAACCGCAGCGATCAGCAGGATATGGTGAAGCTGCACCTTCCCTATATCTTCCGGACGCATGAGGACTGTGGTTTATTGTTCCTCCCACCGATTAACCGCGACAACGGCAGTAGACTAAATATAATGTCCGGGTTGGTAGAGACCGGCTGGTATGCCGACGCGGTCAATCTGGCGATTGAGCTACCATCCATGCCAAGCGCCATCCATATCGCGGCGGGAGAAACGATTGCTCAGGCAGTTCCAATGGCAATGGATGCAGCTAAGTCCGACCTCGTGCTGCTCGCACAACATCGCCGCAAAGCTCGTGATACGCTGTCTGCAATGGCTGAATGGAAGAACCAGCATGATAAGGACCGTTCGGCCTATAAAAGGCTTTCCAAGGTCCATCATTTAAAGGAAGAATCTAGCGAGCTGGTCAGTTAGGACCAGAATCTAATTCTCAAGAGCACGCATTTCGCCATCGGGTTCGATACGCGCGATATCCTCTCGTTCGGATAGCAAGCGCAAGCCGTTCGCGGTGATTGTCGCCACGATGATCGGCATGTTACCCATTTCAGAGACAATATTGATGCCCTCGCTCTTCAGATCTGGACGGGCAGCACCCTCTTTCAGGGTAATGATGACCCGCTCTTCATGCGCTTGATTATCCTTGTGGGCTTCAAACCCCTTGCAAATGTTTTCGCTAATATCGACCATGTTTTTTTCTCCTGATTCGGCAGATTTGCAAATATTGGACAAGCTTTTATCGTTTTGGGGAGTGACTATCGGGCTTGATGCGTCTTGCTGGTTAGTTTCTACCGGACTGCAGCCAACAAGGATAAGCGCCAGGGCAGGGCTGACTTGCAACACGGCAGTTGGGTTGTATCGTTTTTTGTAAAAGATCATCTCTTATGGTCCCGATTCGCGCCGACTACTGGATCGCCTGTCCATTCCTGAGGCGTGTCTGTCCATTGTCTATCATGGGTTCTGTTTGATATCCATCAACCTGAAGCAGCCCCGCCATGACCGCGCAGGCAATCATGTGGGTTCGGTTCTTCGCACGAAGCTTCAAGCGAATATTCTCAATATGTCGGTCAACCGTGCGCGGCGCGATATCAATCTGCTGGGCTACTTCCTTTGTCGATAATCCCTGCGCGACAAATTCGAGAATCTCCAATTCACGCGCGGTGAGGACCGGATCACTGTTCAAACTTTTTCGTTGCAGCATCACAAGGCTCACTTTCCAAAGCTCATAGATGACAACAGCTGTCATCCCAATTGCCCCCGATGGTTTATTCGATTATGATTTTCTGGTGCGATGCCTTCTTATTCTCGCGAACGAATCGCGAAAAGGCCAGAAGGTTACACATTACACTAATCGGGCCAAAACATTGCCAATTGCGATATGCGCTGTTTCCCCTCAGCAAATATCACCCCTTTGGCTATAACATTTTCTTTCTGCCAATGTTAAGCTTATAGCCTTTCCAAATGGTGCACGAATAGGATAAATATGCCCAAGCCAAGTCTCTGAATTTACGTTGATTTACAAACTGGAGCGGCGCTGTGTGGTTGATTTCCCTTAGTAATTCCTGTCAGGAAAATCACTCGTAAGTCCACACAAGCGAATCACCGGATAGATTTGGGTGAAAGAAGAAGCTCTTGCCAGCTTGCTGTCGACAAATCGATGCAGCTCTTCACATTCGCGGTGCCTAGCGCCCCCTCACCCGTTTCCATAGACCCTTTTTCCGGGCACTTTGACCGGACTTCATAACATTGCGGCGAAACAGCATAACGCTGAAACGTATTATGATGAGAGTGAAAATACCCTGCCAGATCAGCGCCAGACCATGTTGCCAGATATTGTCCATTTGCGCAGCGCGCGCGATCATCGCGAAGGGGGAACTGAACGGAAAGGCAACTGCGAACCATTCTATTGGTTCGCCCAGTTTTGTTACCGTCAACGCTGCCAGAAAGAAGACCAAAAGCTGCCCCATGGTAACCGGCATTGAGAGGGTTTGCACTTCCCGCACGGTAGTTGCCATCGCGCCAATGCCAAGGAACAGAGATCCGAGTAGTAAATAGGCCATCGAGAAATAGAGCACGAGCAGGATACAGAATATCGGCCAGCCAACGGCAGGAGCGGCTAGCGCGGGTAGGCCGCCTCCGATTGCTGCAACCGCGATAAAGCCGAGGGTTGACCAAACTGTTATACCGACCAACGCCATGCCGAGCATGGCAAACAGCTTGCCGAGAAATATCGCGTCCATCGGGATCGCAGCGGCGAGAATTTCGATGATCTTGTTGGTTTTCTCCTCGACCAGATTGGATAAAACCATGCCAGCCAATATCATGGTCAGCAGGATGAGTATCACTTGCCCGCCCTGGGCAGTGGCTAGCTGTGTGCGTCGGTCAGAACTGTCTGTTGAGGCGACATAATCGGTTTTTACCGGGATGCTCTGTGTGCCCGAGAGCGCGGTTTCGGCCAGCAATGCGGTTCTGCCTTGCCAGCGTTTTACATCGCGCTCGGAGCCGGTTAGCAGGGGCGCTTCTAGAGAGCCGGAAATAATCGCGGTGAGCGGCTTCTGAGCGCTATCGAGCTGGTCTTTGATGTTTGTCGCGTCTGGCGCCACATCAGGTAGCAGCAACAAATCCGGTATGGCCTCGTCGCCGAGACTGGCGGAAAGCTTTTTCTTCGCCTCCAGCAATTGTTCCGATTGCTCAGCTGTTAGTGCCACGCCGATGACCGGTCGATCAATGTCTTTGGAAACCTGAGACCCCAAGCCGCCTGCAAACACTCCAATGCCAAGCGGGAACAAGGGACCCAGCAAAAAGAAAAAGAATGATTTTGAGAAAATAATCGCCGTGAAATCGCGTCGGGCAATCACGTAAGCCGCGCGGGCGGTTTCGATGAAGCCTTCCATCATACCGCCTCTCCCATTGCTGCTTGGGCAGCATCGGCTTCCATTTTTCTGGCAACTGCCTCGCCCGCAATATGGACAAACGCATCATGCAACCCCGGGCGTTCGATGGAAAGGGATTCGATCCCGGCTTTCCCTTCAATCAACGCATGCAGCAAGGGTTCAACGCCGCTCTTTGGAAGTGTGAAATGCCAATTGTGGCCGAGCGGCTGGCAATCACCAGGGATTGCCGAACGCCAGGTGCCATCGAGTTCTCGCGTTTCAAGGTGAACTTGAGGGCGCAACCGGTCTCTGGCTGTTGAGACTTTTCCGGTAAACGGAATCTTGCCGTGGGCGACAATTGCGATTTCTTCGCACAACCGCTCGGCATGGGCGATGACATGAGTGGAAAAAATTACTGTCACACCCTTGTCTGCCTGACCGCGTATAAGCCGTTCAAGCTTGCCCTGGTTAAGCGCATCAAGGCCGGAAAATGGCTCGTCGAGGATGATGAGATCCGGCTCATGTACGATTGTGCCAAGCAGTTGTACGGTCTGCGCCATGCCTTTGGAGAGTGCACGAATTTGCTTGTCGATAGCATCGCCAAGCCCGTGATCAGCCATCATCTGCTTGCCGCGCTTGCGTCCTTCGGCCAGAGGCAATCCGCGCAGCGCGCCCATGAAGGCAATCGCATCATAAGCTTTCATCGACTGGTATAGCCCGCGCTCTTCTGGCAAATAGCCGACCTGATGGGACTTGCTAATCGGGTTCGGAGACCCGAGCAGAAACCGCTCGCCTTCGTCCGGATCAATAATCCCCAGCAGCATGCGGAGCGTCGTGGTCTTGCCTGCGCCATTTGGTCCCAATATCCCGAAAATACTGCCTTTTCTGATGTTGAGATCGATGCCGTCGACGGCAGCCTCTCCATCAAAGCGCTTAATGATATTACGGGCTTCAATCGCATATTCTAAGTTGCTGGAAGTCATTTACGGCTTTCAAATAGAGATCATGTGTTTGATAGGGAGGGACTATGGCCGATGACAAGTTAAGATTGACCGAAAAACTCGAAAAAAAGGCATGTGAAGAAGGTTTTGTTGCCTTTGGTATCGCGCCTGCGTCATTGGCTCCACAAACGGGAAAGCGTCTGCAAAAGTGGCTGGCAGAAGGTGCGCATGGCACCATGATCTGGATGGAGGGCCGCGCGGATGAACGTGCTGATCCGAAGCGGTTATGGCCGGAAGTACGCTCGGTCATCATGCTGGGGATGAGCTACGCACCAAAAATCGATCCGTTCGCGCTCGCAGATCAGGGTGATCGTGGGCGAATATCGGTCTATGCACAGGGCAAAGACTATCATGACGTAGTAAAAAAGGCACTGAAACGGATCGCCGGATGGCTGGTTGGGGAAACTTCAGACGTATATCCAGATGTCGGAGTGAAGGTGTTTGTCGATACCGCACCGGTAATGGAAAAACCGCTGGCCGAAGCGGCTGGGATAGGCTGGCAAGGGAAGCACACCAATATTGTGAGTCGCGATCACGGCAGCTGGCTATTCCTGGGTGCAATTTACACTACGCTGGAGCTATCTCCGTCACCTTCAGGAGAAGATAGCTGTGGAAGCTGCAATGCCTGTCAGGACATCTGCCCGACCAACGCTTTTCCTGCGCCCTATCAGCTCGACGCCCGGGCGTGTATATCCTACCTGACGATAGAGCATGAAGGGCCCATCCCGATTGAATATCGCAAAGCAATGGGCAATCATATCTATGGTTGTGACGATTGTTTGGCGGTTTGCCCATGGAATAAATTTGCCCGGGCGGCTGCGGCAAACAAGGCTTTTTTGCCGCGTGCGGAAATGGCGGCCCCGGCATTGGCTGATTTGCTCGCGCTTGATGATGCCAGTTTCCGGGCAGTGTTTTCCGGTTCACCGATCAAACGGTCCGGTCGTAACCGGATAGTGCGCAATGCGCTTATCGCGGCGGGCAATAGTGCCGATCAAGCTCTTGTTCCGCCAGTTCAGGCGCTGTTGGGTGACGATAACGAGGCTGTGAGAGAAGCAGCACAGTGGGCGCTTGAAGAGTTGAACTAGCGGATACGCAAAGCATTCACACAGGACACCCGATCCACTTCCGCACCATCACTGCGACGCGTATCAATATGGGTGACCCGCGCATCGCCACCGCCCGGTGGCGGATAAAGATAGGCATCCAATATGCACGCTCCGCTCGAAAATTGCAGTTTGCGGCCTGGTGCTTCCGCAACATCTTGCGCCGGATCGCCAAAAAGACGGATCAGGTTGCTCGCTGATTTTCCCATTACGATATCGAGACCCTGCACATTTTGCAGACCGGGGTTGTTGTAGGTCGCCGGCAATCCCGGTGCGACGTTGCCTGTTGAAGCGCAGGCTGCAAGCATTGGTATCAAGAAAACGACAGAAAATTTACGGATCATGGCTATTGTCCTGCTTCGCGCCTGCTGTGAACTAGATGTGTAGCCATAGCGGCTCCCAATACCGGTGCAAGAAAATTGACGAAGGGCACAGCGAGAAGTAGCGCGGTGATAATGCCTAGGCCAAATCGCGTCATTTTGGGTAGCTGCCAATGGCTGTCAATCTGTGAAAGGCCTGAAACATGGCGCGAGGCCACCATATCCTGCAAATCTCGCCCGATTAGCAGTCCGTTCACGACAAAAAAAGCGATTGCCGTACCGATGCCAGTCACCGCAACATGATATAGATCGGGGCCGCGAGCAAATTATATCCCAAAGCGCGAAGGGCCGAGCGCAGCCCCATTTTAAGACCCAGCGCATAGCTTGGCGGCTTTGCGGTTTCCGCTCTTGCCGGATAATGTTTTGTTTCAACAGCATCCACCACATCATCGGAAAATATGTTGAGCACGAAGATCGCAATGACCCGAAACAGAAATGCAGCGGTCAGCAGGCTGATCACCACGGCCGTGGCAGCGGCTGCCAGACCGCCATTTTCCGGCAGCGCGAACGAGAATATCCAGACGAGCAGAAAATAGGTGCCGGTCCCCAGTAACGCCAGCAATAGCAACGTCAGCGAAAATACTTTGAGCAGCAGGATCAATATCCGGCGGTCGAACAATTGACCGATTGACAAGAACAGGGCGTTGAACATCAGGGTTCCATGTCACGGCAACAGGCCCTGCGTCAATTCTGCTTGATGAAGCGCGTTCAAATCCCTATCGCACGGCCTTGATCAGATATGATATAAAGGATTCTTTATGACCACCGAAGCCCGCTATGATATTGTTGCCATTGGCAATGCAATTGTTGATGTTATCGCGCAGGCTGACGATGCGTTTCTGGAGGAAGAGCAGCTCACCAAAGGCAGCATGGCCTTGATCGATGCGGCGCGGGCGACTGAGTTATATAATGACATGGGACCAGCACGCGAGATCAGCGGTGGTTCCGGCGCGAATACGCTGGCTGGGGCATCTACATTGGGCCGTCAATGCGCGTTAATTGCACAGGTTGCAGATGACCAGCTCGGTGAAGTTTTCGCACATGATATCCGCGCAACCGGGATTGATTTCGATGTTGCACCTCTGGGCAAAGAGCCGCCTACCGCGCGCTGCCTGATTTTTGTAACGCCTGACGCACAGCGCACGATGAACACGTTTCTGGGAGCATCACAATTTTTACCAGCAAGTGCTGTTGACGCAGAGCTGATTGCCAGCGGCGCGATTCTTTATCTTGAAGGTTATTTGTGGGATGCTGAAGAGCCAAAGGCGGCGATGGCATTGGGTATCGATATTGCCCGCCAAAATGGTCGCAAAGTTGCGTTTACCTTGTCTGACGGATTTTGTGTCGACCGCCATCGTGATGAATTTGTCGGACTTATCAAAGACGGCAAGATCGACATTCTCTTTTCCAATGAAGATGAGATTAAATCACTTTGCGAAACAGATGATTTTGATGCCGCTGTGGCGCAAACTGCCAAGCAGGTTGAAACGCTTGTTGTCACCCGTAGCGAAAAGGGCGCGATTGCCCTACAAAATGGAACGACTCATTCTGTCGCTGCGGAACCGGTTGCGAAGATCGTCGATACAACAGGTGCAGGAGACTTGTTTGCTGCCGGTTTCCTGAGCGGATATATTGAGCAACGCTCCATGGAGGATTGCCTGACCATCGGCGCGGTTGCCGCTGCAGAAGTCATTTCGCATTATGGCGCGCGTCCCGAGGCCGACTTGAAAGCGCTGGTAACTGCGCACTTGGGTTAAAGCCACCTAGCTTTTCATCTTGAATAATGTGCGATCTTCGGGGCCGAAACCCCATTTCCAGATCACCAGGGCATAGCTGCCAAGGATCATTGGAATACCGACGACAAGTTCTGCCCACTCCGGCAGGAAGGTCACAAGGTAACCGACGGCGACGGCAACCGCTATTGCGAGAAGCAGCGTCCAGCGCCACCCATTGACCGGTGCCTTGAGCAGTTTGGACAGGAAAATCGCCTTCACGATCGAAGCATATCCCAATGCCACCATCAACGCACCCGCGACCGCAGCAGCTTGAAATAGCGGAGGCCAACCCATGCGCAGGCAAATCTGGATGAAAGCGACGCTGAGAGCGGCCTGCAGCAACAGCATCGAGAGCGAAATCAGCAGGTTGCGGTGCCGCGCAATATAAACCAGCGCCGCTTCACTCACCACAGCAGTGGCCGCTACCGCTTCTGCTGCCAGCAGAAACGCTAAAGCGCCGGTTCCGCCAACGAAATTGGGACCGATCAATCCCATCACAGCCTCGCCAGGGATGGCCAAAGCCAAAGCAATGCCGATTTGTGCTGCGATAATCCAGTAGCCGACCTGGCTCACTTGGCCAGCAATCGCTTTCATATTGCCCGCTTCAAGATTGCGGGTAATCACTGGCCCTAAAATCGGATCAAAGCTGGTCTTAAGCTTCTGGGGTAAGCTAGCAACTTGCTGGGCTATATAATAGACGCCGACAATTGCAGGGGAAGCAAACAAACCGAGGATTGCAAGATCCAGGCGGCGCGAACCCCATTCGGCGGCGTCCGCGGCGGCGAGCGGCATGTTACGTTTAGCGAGGCTTGCTATTTTTAACGGTTTGGGTCGCCAGCCCCAAGGCAACCCATAGCTTTTGAGCAATGGCCACAAGGCCGCTATTAGCGCAGCAAACATGGCGACGACATAGGAGAGGATTAGCCCGTCGCGCAGCGAGAAGAACGGCATAAACGGCAGTGCAAACCAAAGGGCGGCAAAGCTGATCGTCCAAGGCTCTACAACGGAGCGCGTGCGCACGGTCGATGCAATGTCATAGCGATATGCGAGGGCCGCCAGAGCAATATCAGTGCCTGCAATCATGAAAATCACCAGTGGTAAAAACCGGTCCAGCCCGTTTATTTCGCTATTGGGAAACATGATTTGCGGGAAACTAATGAGTATTATGGCGGCGATGGTTGACGCAAAAAAACTGACCAAAAGCCCATCCCAAACAACATGAACATGCGGACGATCCGTCCGGCTTAGCTGTTCAGCCAAACCTCTCCGCAGACCCAATGTCGCAAGCTGTGCAGCAAATTCCACAATGAGGATGGCATAGGCAAAGCGGCCCAACGCTTCTGCGCCATACATCCGACCTGCAATGAATAGAAAGGGAAGCCGCGCTGCCAAGCGCAACAGAAACCCGAAAATATTCGTCCGCCCGCCTTTGGCTAGCTTGGCAATATCTTCCTTTTCGTCCTCTCCGGCGATTTTCTGTGCAGCAGGGGAAGCGCTAACCGATCCTGAGGATTCAGGGCTGTTCAAAAGGAAATCTCCGACTAGCGAGCAAGCAATTTCCCAGTTTAGACAGTTCAGTGCAGCTTGTCATCTTTTGGCTGTGAAGTGGTCGGACTGAATATTGCTTTAACGGCGTTCCGATACCAACGGACGGTTCATCAACTGCGAAACGACTGATTTCGGATCGGTGTTGCCTGCAAGCAGCGCGCAGACCGCATCGACTATCGGCATCTCGACACCTCTCGACTGCGCGTCTCTCTGCAGAACTGGCGCGGTATAAGCGCCTTCTGCAACGGTATTCCGATCAGATAAAAGTGTTTCTGCAGATTGCCCCTCGCCCAGACCCTTGCCAAGTGAGAAATTCCGGGAGCTGGTAGATGAGCAGGTCAATACCAAATCGCCCAGTCCGCAAAGGCCGGATAGCGTTTCTGCCTTTGCGCCGCGTGATGCTCCGTAACGCAGCATTTCGGCAAAACCACGGCCGATCAGAGAAGCGCGTGCATTTTGTCCGAGCCCAGCGCCATCGACAACGCCGCAACCGATGGCGAGCACGTTTTTCACTGCCCCGCCAATTTCCGCGCCGAGAATGTCGTTAGAGAAATAGGGCCGGAAGCTTGTTTTTGCGATCAACGGGTTGATCTGATCCCAAAGCGCTTCATTCTCGCAGGCCAACGTCAGGGCTGTCGGCAAACCCTTGGCAACTTCATGTGCGAAAGTCGGCCCGGAAAGGACGGCAAGCGGATTATCGGGCCTGATTTCCTGGGCAACCTCACTCATTAGTAACTGGCTATCCGCTTCAATGCCCTTGCAGCATAATATTATGGCGGCGTTGGTCTCCGGCAGGGTGGCAAGGCAGCTACGCAAATGCTGCGCAGGTGTTACCATCAATAAAACATCTCGTTCGGCCATGTCCGCAATGTCGAGTGTTGCTCGGATATTTTGTCGTAAGGAATGACTGCTGAGGAACATCCGGTTTTCATGAGCTTGGTTGACCTGCTCTACGACTTCCGGTTCGCGGGCCCATAGTAGTAATTCATCCTGACCTTCTGAGAGCACCTGTGCCAATGCGGTACCCCAGGCACCGGCGCCCACTACACCAATTCTCGCTTTGGCATGTACAACGATCATGCTTTCACCCCCGCACCACGCGCTTTTTCAGCGTTCGGATCAAGTGGCCAGCGGGGGCGTGCCGGGGCGTCCAGACCATCGATAAGTCCAGCGGCAAATCGCTCCGCTCCGGCCCATGCGATCATCGCAGCATTGTCGGTGCAAAGCCACAATGGCGGCGCGGTAAATTCCATGCCGTGGTCCGCCGCGAGCTGCTTGAGCATAGCGCGGATCGGTCCGTTTGCAGCCACACCGCCTGCAACGACGAGACTAGGCACGGGGTCGTTTTCGCGAATGGCTTTTTCCAGTCGGTCCATCAAACAATCGACGGTGGCTTGCTGAAATGACGCAGCGATGTCTTGCGGTTGATATTCCCCGCTTTGGTGTGCGCGGACAACGGCGCTCTTCAAACCGGCAAATGAAAAATGCGGTTCCTTTGATTTTAGTAAAGGCCGGGGCAAGGGACGGCAGAAGGGTCTCCAGTTGCCGCCAACGCCTCGACTTTTGGACCGCCGGGGTAACCTAAACCCAGAATCTTTGCGGTTTTATCAAAAGCCTCTCCAGCCGCATCATCAATCGTTGTTGCGAGGCGGCGATATCGATTAACGCCCTCGACCCGCAATATCTGACAATGACCGCCCGAGGCCAACAGCAGCAAATATGGAAATTCCAAATCCGGATTTGCCAGCCTTGGTGACAGAGCATGACCTTCCAGATGGTTAACAGCGATAAGCGGCTTGCCCGCCGCCATTGCCAACGCTTTACCGGTGACAAGCCCGACCATGACACCGCCGATCAAGCCGGGACCAGCGGTAGCGGCAATCGCGTCGACGCCGTCCAGTCTCAATTCGGCGTCATCCAGCGCGGCTTCAATCAGCGGGGTCAATATTTCCGCATGTGCTCGCGCAGCAATTTCCGGCACGACGCCGCCAAAGGGTGCGTGCGCGGCCTCCTGAGCAGCCAGCTTATGGGACAATATTTCGCGGTTTGAAGTGACCAGCGCTGCTGCTGTTTCATCGCAGCTTGATTCAATACCCAATATGATGCTCATAAGCCTAGTAGTTAGACACTCGAGCGATTAGAACAAGACTTATGAGTAACCCGGTTAACGATAATATGGATGATAAAAAAGAAATGCGCCCCGGGATAGACCGGCCCTTGCGTATCGGAACCCGGCAGTCTCCATTGGCGATGGTGCAAGCCAAGATGGCAGCCAAGGCGATTATCTCTGCGCAGGGATGGCGAAATGATCAAGTTGAACTAGTGCCGATGATTGCCACTGGCGACAAAATCCAAGACCGTGCGTTGGCTGATGTCGGCGGGAAAGCGCTTTGGACCAAGGAATTGGACCGCGCTCTCGCTGAAGGCGAGATTGATTGTGCTGTGCACAGCATGAAAGATGTTGAAACCATCCGCCCTGATGATTTCACGATCGCCGCTATGCTGGAGCGCGCTGACGTCCATGACCGTTTAATTGGCGCGAAAACCATCAAGGATCTGCCTGAGGGCGCGATAGTGGGGACTGCATCCCCGCGCCGCAAGGCCCAGTTGCTGCGCCACCGTCCCGATCTGGATATCCGTTTGATTCGCGGCAATGTTCAAACGCGTCTGAAAAAAATTGCCGATGGGGAATATAACGCGAGCATATTGGCCGCCGCTGGTCTGGACCGTCTGGACATGGGCGATGAGGGCCGGAAAATTTCCACCGGGCTGATGTTGCCCGCCCCGTCACAAGGGGCAATTGGCATCGAAACGCTAAGCGATGCGCAGGATGTTCGCCGTCTTTTGCACGCGATTTCCCATGCCGATACTTTTCGCTCCGTGATAGCGGAGCGCACTTTTCTGGCCGAGTTGACCGCTGATTGTCATAGTCCGGTCGCGGCATTGGCGAGGGTTCGCGCAAATGATGAAAATACCTCCGAGATAGAGCTGCGCGCGCAGATATTATTGCCCGATGGTAGCGAATCTGTATCGGAAAGCATTGTATTTCCTGTAGGAGACGTCAAAGCAGCCGCTAATCTGGCCGGTAAAATGTTGGGTCAGGCCAGCGCCGAACTTAAAGCTGTATTTGGCCGATAATGCCGCCTGTATTGATCTTGCGGCCTGCCGACAGTGCAATGCAAACTCTTAAGCGGGCGAAAAAGCTGGGGCTTGATTGCGTTGCCGACCCATTGTTTTCCATACAGTCAAAACCGTGGATAGCGCCGCCCAAAACTGATTTTGACGCCCTCATGTTTACCAGCGCCAATGCGGTGCATTATTCGCAAGAGAAACTATATGATTATAGGGTTTTGCCAGTAGTTTGCGTAGGGCGGGCAACCGCAAAATCCGCGCGCGATGCCGGTTTTCAAGTCGCTGTCACCGGTGATGGCGGGGTCGATGACTTGATGGGGCTACTTCCCGGCAATGAATATACCCGAATTTTACGGCTTACCGGAAAGCATCATATCAAAATCGCGCGCAATGACCGCCAGATTACGATCAGACAAGTTTATGAATCTGTAGCGCAGCCACTGGGGCGTAAAGCACAGGGCATTATGACGAGCGAAAATGTAACTCTGCTCCACTCTGCGCGAGCAGCAACTATCTTGCGTTCAGAAATGGATCGCCTCGGTGTAGAGAGAACGCATACCCATATTGCGGCTTTATCAGAAAATATCGCCACAGCAGCGGGAACCGGCTGGAAAAGCGTGCAGGCTGCGAGGGTGCCAACCGACGATGCTTTACTGTCATTGGCGAGCGCTCTATGTGGATAACATAAAGGTCAGTTAAAGGCCGACACCGCGCTGTCTGTGCGGACGAACATAAGGAGCCGGAATGAGCCGGGACTACGAAAAATCATCGTCTTCGGGTACAAAAAGCAATCTTACCCGAAATGTATTGATCTTGATGATTGTGGCATTTGTCGGCGGAGCGATTTTGGCTGGCTGGGTGTTTTCGCGCTACAATCCTTTTGATACTGGGAGCGCTGATACCATCGAAACTTCGCAAAGCGGCGATGCTGAGGTCACAGACCCAGCTGCCGCGCTCGCCAAGCGGGTTGATGCTGATGGCAAGGTTTTGCCGCCGCCTGCAGCAACTGGGGACTCCGACACACTTACTTTGACGTCTGACAAGGAACGCGCGCTAGCGGTTCGGGTCGGTGATCTGGAAGACCGCTTGTCCCGCATCAACGTTCAAGCACAGGCAGCTTCGGGCAACGCCGCTCGCGCTGAAGGATTGCTTATTGCCTTTGCAGCCAGACGCGCATTGGATCGTGGCTCACCACTTGGTTATATCGAATCGCAATTGCGGCTTCGCTTCGGCGATGCGCAACCCAAGGCCGTCACCACAATTGTAAATGCATCGCGCGAACCTGTGACGCTGGAGGAACTGGCCGCCGACCTTGATGAATTGGGCTCTACGGTCGTTGCAGGCTCTAGCGGGCAGGGTTTCTGGGTCGATATGAAACGGGAACTTTCCGAGCTGTTTGTTATCCGTAAAGAAGGAACGCCATCCCCTGCGCCGCAGCAGCGCCTTATTCGGGCAAAACGCTATGTTGAAAATGGCAATGTTGAAGCTGCAATTGCCGAGATGGAAAAACTGCCAGGCATGATGAATGGCAATGAAGATGCCACAAAATGGATGGAAAAAGCGCGGCGCTATAATGAAGCGCGGCGGGCCTTGGACGTGATAGAAACGGCCGCCATATTGGAGCCACAGCAGTTGCGGGCGGCAGACGGCGAGCGTGTTGATCAGCCATCGCCATTGGCTCCGGCACTCGGTGCGCCCAAGCCGATACCGGCACCTTGATAGTTGGCGCCTTAATCGGTACCAAGAAACAGCGCGGATAATTCCGCCGGAACCCGGACGGGCCGCTGGCTGGTGCGGTCAATAATCGCCCAGTTGGTTTTGGCCTCCACCTTTATCTTGCCGTCTGCGCCAGTGAAGCGGACATTGCGCCAGAACCGCGCGCCCTTGGGCGGATCGGATATCCATGTTTCGCCGGTCACGATGTCCCCCGCGCCGACATTGCCGCGATAATCAATCTCGTGCCGACTGACGACCCAGATATAACGGTCGATGGCGTCCTGCGACGCGATGGCGTTCCAGTGGCTGGTCGCCATCTCCTGAATCCACCGCACCCAGACCGCATTGTTAACATGGCCTAGTTCGTCAATGTCGGATGGCTGGGCGGTTATGGTGAGGGTGAAGGGGTTCAGGGGCTGCTCCTGTGCAGGGGAGTGAGTGCAGGAAAAATGCTTTCTGCCATAATTCTATTTCCTAAATCATTCAGCATGATCTGCCCTCTCCCATAGGGAGAGGCAACCGAAACTTGGCAGCTTGGCTGCCTAGTGGAGGTCGGTGAGGGGATGAAACTCTAGAGCGTAGCCCCTCACCGAGCGGCGCTAAACAGCAAGCTGTTAAGCTCTACTTGCCTCTCCCCACGGGAGAGGCAGAAACTCACTCAGCCATTCCCATCTGCCAAAGGATAAACGCATATTCCTCGGCGGTTTCCTGCACGCGGTTCCAGCGGCCGGATTTGCCGCCATGCCCTGCGCCCATGTTGATTTTCATCAGCAGCATATTGTCATCGGTCTTGGTGGCGCGCAGTTTTGCTGTCCATTTCGCTGGCTCCCAATAAGTCACGCGCGGATCGTTGAGGCCGCCGGTAATCAGCATCGGCGGATAATCCTGCGCGCTGACATTATCATAGGGCGAATAGCTGCGGATATATTCAAACGCGGCCTTGTCGGTAATGGGATTGCCCCATTCCGGCCACTCGCCCGGTGTCAGCGGCAGGCTTTCATCCTGCATGGTGTTAAGCACATCGACAAACGGGACATGCGCGACCACCGCGCCCCACAGATCGGGGTCGCTATTGACGATGGCGCCCATCAGCTCGCCGCCCGCGCTGCCGCCCGATGCGGTTACCGATCCTTTGCTGGTGTAACCTTTGTCGATCAGGCCTTTGGCGACATCGACAAAATCATTGAAGGTATTTTCGCGCTGCATCAGCTTGCCCTGCAAATACCAGTTCCGGCCCAAATCATCGCCGCCGCGAATATGGGCGATGGCATAGATGAACCCGCGATCTACGAGGCTGAGCCGCGAGGTTGAAAAGCTTGGCGGCACGGCATAACCATAAGCGCCGTAAGCATAGAGATGCAGCGGCGCGCTACCATCCAGTTTCGTGCCGTTCTTATAGACCAGGGAAGCCGGAACCATCGCGCCGTCACGGGCTTTGATCGTCAGCCGCTCGGTTGTATATTCCGAAGCGTCATAGCCGGAGGGAATTTCCTGTACCTTGAGCGTTTCAAGGCTCTTGCCTGCGAGGCTGTAATCATAAACCGTATCCGGCGTAACCATGGATTCGTAGGACAGCCGCATCTTGCTCACATCAAATTCGGGATTATCGTCAAGGCCGGCATTATAGCTGGCTTCGGGAAACGCGATGCGCTCAAATGCAGTGGGCGCGTCATAAGACCGTATCTCCACCTGATCGAGGCCATTTTCGCGGCCTTCGGTGACGAAGAAATCCTTAAACGGCGTCATGTCGGTCAGATAAAATTCATCCGATCCGGCGATCAGCGTTGACCACTCACCCGGATTATCAAACTTGGCCGATGCCAGCCGGAAATTCACATGATCATCATTGGTCAGGATATAGAGCGTATCATCATGCTCCTCTACCGAATATTCGCGGCCCTTTTTGCGCGGCGAAATCAGGATTGGTTCGGCGCGCGGATTATCGGTAGGGACCAGCCGCACTTCGCTTGTTTCATTATCACCGGTGGCGATGGCGATAAACTTTTCCGAATGGGTCAGACCGATGCCAACGGTAAACCCGTCCTGCTCTTCTTTATAAAGCTCGATATCATCTTTGATATCGGTACCCAGCACATGGAGCCGCGCATTGTCCGTCCGCCAGTTTTCATTTGCCAGTCCGTAAAGCAGGCACTTTGAGTCCGCAGACCAGACCAGACTGGAAAGCGTGCCGGGGATGACGTCCGGCAAATCTTCGCCTGTCGCCAAATCGCGGATATGGGCTTCAAACCGTTCCGAGCCGTTATCGTCATAGGCATAGGCGAGCAGCTTGCCGTCCGGCGACACTGAAAACGCGCCCAACCGAAAATAATCCTTGCCCTTGGCCAATTCGTTTTCATCAAGGATCAGCCGGTCTTCATCTTCGACCCACGCGGATTTGCGGTACCATTTCTTATACTGCGCGCCCTCGTCAAAAGCGGTCCAGTACATCCAGTCCCCGTCTTTCTGCGGTACGGAAGACTCATCTTCTTTAATCCGCGCCTTCATCTCGGTAAACAGCTCGTCGGTCAGCGGTTTTTGCGCCGCCATATTTTGCTGGAACCACTGGTTCTCGGCTTTCAGATATTCCAGCACATCTTCATCATCGACCGTGGGATAGCTTTGATCTTTCAGCCAGAAATAGGGGTCTTCAATCGTGTAGCCGTGGCGCTCGTAACTATGCGGGCGTTGCTCTGCGATGGGCGGGGATGTCATTGGTGTGGCTTTGGTTTCCGTCATGGTTGTTTCTGCTGCTTCTTCCTGTGCGAGTGCGGGCTGCGCGATCAGTGCCGCTGCCTATACCAAAGGCAAAATAGGGAGTTTCATAAGCGCCCGCTTTCGGTGAAATAAGTGGCGAAAACGGTCTGAAACACCTATGTGTTTGGTAACACGCTAATTCAAGGAGTTTTCGCCGCTATGTTGATGTCCACTTACGAAGCCCGCCTGTCCGCGCTACGCGAACAAATGGCCAAAGATGGTCTTGACGGCTTTGTCGTCCCGATTTGCGATGAACATATGAGCGAATATGTCGGTGATTATGCTCAGCGTTTGGCATGGCTTACCGGTTTTGGCGGTTCGGCTGGGTCGGCGGTTGTCCTCAAGGATAAAGCGGCGATTTTCGTAGATGGACGCTACACTATTCAGGTGCGCGATCAGGTTGATGGCAAGCTTTATGAATATGTGGGTACTGCGGACCACAGCTTGATTGACTGGCTTGGTAACAATGCTCCTGAAGGCGCGACCATCGGTTACGACGCGTGGCTTCATACGCAAGATTGGGCCAAGTCCGCCTCTGCGAAGCTTCAGAAAGCAGGTGCGAAGCTGATGGCGGTCCAAACCAATCCGATTGACGCGGTTTGGGAGGACCAGCCGGAGCCTTCACTCGCTAAGCTTGATGTCCAGCCCGATGAATTCGCCGGCAAAAGCTCTGCCGATAAACGTGCAGATATCGCTGACTGGCTGATGGATGAAGGACTGGACGCGACGGTGATCGCAGCGCTGGATAGCGTAGCCTGGGCCTTTAACATTCGCGGACAGGATATCTCCAACACCCCCGTTCCGCGTGGCTATGCGATCGTGAAAAAAGACGGCAGCGCGGAATTGTTTGTTGCACCCGAGAAGTTGACGGACGACGTGCGCGTGCATTTGGGCAACGCGGTGTCGCTTCGGGATTACGCGGAATTTGAAACCGCTCTTTCAGAGTATAGAGGTCAGAAAGTCGGCGTCGATCCAGAGCGTTCTGTTAGCGCGATCTTTGAACAACTGGAAAATGCTGGCGCGACGATTATTAAAAAACGCGATCCCACGATCTTGGCCAAGGCGATTAAAAACGAAACCGAGATTAATGGCCACAAAGCGGCGCAAGCGCGCGATGGTGCGGCTCTCACACGTTTCTTGCACTGGTTTTCGGAAAATGCGCTGAATGATCAGGATGAATTGTCCGTCGCAGCAAAGCTGGCCGAATTTCGTGGGCAATCAGACAAGCTTAGAGATCTATCGTTTCGCACAATTTCAGGCGCTGGACCTAACGGCGCGCTTTGCCACTATAGTGTGAATGAAGAGACCAATCGTAAAATCGAAACCGGCACGCTCTATCTGGTCGATAGCGGTGGGCAATATCGCGACGGGACCACCGATGTAACGCGGACCATGGCTGTCGGAGAACCGACTCCCGAGATGATCAAGCGTTACACCCAGGTTTTGCAGGGGCATATTGCGCTAGCAAAAGCGGTTTTCCCAAAAGGCACCGTCGGCGGACAGCTTGACATTTTAGCCCGGCAATATCTTTGGGCCGATGGCGTCGATTATGCTCACGGAACCGGCCACGGCGTTGGCGCTTATCTCTCGGTCCATGAAGGCCCTCAGCGTATCGCGGCGTTTGGCGGCTTCGGTGAACCGCTGGTTGCTGGCATGATCTGTTCCAATGAACCGGGCTATTATAAGACCGACGCATTCGGCATCCGCATTGAAAACCTCATTCTCGTTGAAAAACGCGAGATCAATGGGGCAGAGCAGGATATGTTAGGCTTTGAAACGCTGACCTATGCTCCACTGGATCGTCGGCTGATTGATGTTGCCATGCTGTCTGACGCGCAACGCCAATGGGTGGATGATTATCATACCAAAGTGCTGGAGATTGTCGGCCCCCAGATTGAGGGCGCTGCTCTCAATTGGCTCAAAGAGCAGTGTAAAGCGCTCTAAATGGCTCAAAACCCAGACCCCCGCGAAGGCTTCCGCCTGATCGCTCCCTTGCGTGTCCGCTATGCGGAGTGCGATTTGCAGGGTATCGTGTTCAATGCCCAATATCTGGCTTTCGCCGATGTCGGGCTCACCGAATATATGCGCGCTTTGATGGTCGAACAGACCGGCAGCGCTGAACGTGATATGCTACATGGCTTTATCGGACATTTCGGTGGCGATAACTGGGTGCGTCACGCCGATGTCGATTTCCGCGCGCCGGGCAAAGCGGATGATCTGCTCGACATAGCGGTACGGATCACGCGTTTTGGAAAGACCAGCTATTCGCTGCTTTGCCACATATTACGCGGGGAGGAACTGCTCAATGTTGTGACGCTAACCTACGTCTGGTTCGATCCGAAAACCGAGCAAGTCGCTCCAGTTTCACAGAAATTCATTGATGCGGTGACGGAATTTGAGACGATCAAGCCAGAACGCGCGGTTGTAGCGCTTTAACTCTTCGGCGGCTCGCCCCGACTAATATCCTTCGCCTGCGATTTTCGCAGCCGCAGATTTGCCCGCAACTGCTCGGCCAGACGTTCCGCTTTCGCGGCTTCCTTGCGCTCTTTTTCAGACTTTGGGACAGGTTTTGGCATGAGGATCAATTGCCATTTCCAATCCGATATTGCAACTGCAATGCAACTCCGCTTGACATTGCCTTAACCATTTGGTCTTAGGCGCGCTGATCGTAGGGAAGATGCAATCGGTGCATCGTTCCCCATACAATGGTTAAGCTGCTGTAGCTCAGTGGTAGAGCGCGTCATTGGTAATGACGAGGTCGAGAGTTCAATTCTCTCTAGCAGCACCATTATTTATTCCCTTATTTACCAGTATCTTAAGTGCACGCCGAGTGGAGGAATTAGCCCCGCCATGCCCGAGGGTTACGGTGACGGCTGAGAAGTTTCTGGTGTCCCGAGACGCTCTGTAAACGTCCAATATCCGCGGAACTGTGCCGTCGCAGGCGGCGGACTGGCAGGCGATGATTGATTTTCCTCCCTTGAAAGCGGTCGCGCCGCGCAACGATACGCATATTATCGTCACCGAATATGGCAGGGCCGATCTGAAAGGAAAAACAATCCATCAACGCGCCGAAGCGCTAGTCGGATTGGCGCATCCGAAATTCAGGGATGAGCTTCAAGATTCACTGGGCTGAACTGGGTAGCAACAATTTCCAGTTTTGCCCAGATTGGCAAATGATCCGACGCCTTTCGCGCTGACGGGCTTTCGAATACCCCGCAGTCGATCAGCTTTATGCGGTCGCAATGCATGATCCTGTCCAGTTCGGCGACCGGCCCTCTGGCGTGGAAGCTGCGCCCGCATGGTGCAAAATTATAGCTACGACCAAAATCTTTCAGACAGCCACCTGACGGCCTCCATTCGTTCAGATCGCCCATCAGGACAGTCGGCATGTCGCGGCCATGTTCCCTGGCAAGTTTCTCAATCGCTGACGCCTGCCTGCGTCGCCAGAGGCCGGAAATGTCCAGGTGCATACCCCAAATAACCAGTTCCATACCGCCGGTTTCGATCTTGGCTACAATCGCACCGCGCGGTTCGAGACAGGGAATGTGAACAATGTCATGCATGTTGATATTGGCCGATTTCCGGACCAATATTGCGTTGCCATGCCAGCCCATCGAATCCGTCTGGACATCCAGCGGAACCGCCAGATAATCGCTATTCTGTTCCAGCAAGAGTGAAGGGATAGCGGCAGCCCGCGCGCCAAAGCGCCGATCCGCTTCCTGAAGCGCAACAATATCCGCATCCAGTTCGTTGAGCACATCAATAGTGCGCCCGGGATTACGCCTCCGGTCGGTGCCAACGCATTTGTGGATATTGTAACTTGCAACCTTCAGCATCTGTTCTGACAGCATTAGATACAATCTTGTCAGTCAACAAGTCGCAGTTTTTGTGAATGCAATATACGTAGTCTCCCTGATATTTTGAAGCGAACCGATTGCCTAGTCTGGGATGTGGATCAGAATTCAGGAATCAGCAGGTGAAGCATATTGTCATCCCGCAACCAGCAATAGCCTCGAACACTGCGGTGCCGGACAGCGTCTTGTCCGTCGTCTCGGTGTCCAAGGCTTTTGGCAGACATGAGGTGCTTCATGGAATCTCGCTGGATGTTAAACGCGGTGAAATAGTGGGACTACTGGGCCCCGATGGCGCGGGCAAAACTGTCACATTTTTTTCCATCCTCGGGCTGGTCAAGATAAATGCGGGCCAGATATTGATCGGCCATGATGACGTCTCAAAAATGCCGCTCGACAAACGGGCGTTGCGCGGTCTGGGATACCTCCCTCAAGAGGCTTCAATTTTTGCCACCATGTCGGTTGAACAGAATATATTGACGGTGCTGGAACTGTCCGAGCCTGACCCGGTCGCACGTCAAAAGAAACTGCAGGAATTACTGGAAGAGTTTCACATCGAATATGTCCGCAACGCACCAGGAAGAGCACTGTCTGGCGGAGAGCGGCGTCGTTGCGAAATTGCCCGCGCAATGGCTGCCCAGCCGTCGGTCATGCTGCTTGATGAGCCCTTTGCCGGGATTGATCCGATGTCGGTCCGGGACATCACCCACATGATCCGAAAACTGAAAGACCATAATATCGGCGTATTAATGACCGATCAGAATGTGCACGAACTGGTCGATCTGCTCGACCGCGTATACGTCATCCATGAAGGGCAGATAGTCTTTCATGGTACGCCCGAAGTTATGCTGGAAGACGAGATGGTTCGTGAGATTTATCTGGGCGATGAATTCTAGCTTCCCCAAGGCGAAGCCGTAACAGATATTGCGGTTGTCAAGCATAGCGGCCTGAACTGGCGAACCGCGCATGGCGAAAGCTGCCGTCATGATGGAAAGATGCGCCGCTCCGCCATGCTTTGTCGATGATCTGTTCCAGCGCCATTTTCGCGAAGCCGAGCCGTATATGATCGGGCTTCTGATATGATATGCTTTGGTTGAGGGCGAATGGCAGATTCTGCTCCGTTCGAACGCTCTGCTTGACGCGTTCCCGGTGGCCTGACAAGTTTCACATCGCAACTCGAGAGGATTACCCGCCATGACTATTTCTGCGCTTCGCACCCCTGATGAACGCTTTGCCTCCATCCCGGATTTTGATTTTCCGGTGCAATATGTGAATGATCTGCCCGGTTACGAAGGGCTTCGCGCCTCTTATGTTGAGGCAGGACCGACGGATGCGGACAAGGTTTTTTTGTGCTTGCATGGTGAGCCGAGCTGGTCGTTTCTCTATCGCAAGATGATCCCGCATTTTATCGCGACCGGTGCCCGGGTAATTTGTCCGGATTTCTTCGGTTTTGGCCGGTCAGACAAGCCGACGGAACTGGATACCTACACATTTGATTTTCACCGCGACCATATATTGGCGCTGGTCGAGCGGCTTGATCTGAAAAACATCACATTGGTGGTGCAGGATTGGGGCGGACTCATCGGTCTCACGTTGCCGGTTGATCCCAAATTCAAGGTGCGTTTGTCCCGGTTAATTATTATGAATACGGCTCTTGGCCTTGGCACTGGCGCTGGTGACGGCTTCAACGCCTGGAAAGAATATGCCCTGACAGTGCCAGTTTTTGACGCGGGAGAAATTATTGCGCGTGGAACACCGCACATGAGCGAGGCTGAAACGGCAGCTTATAATGCGCCGTACCCCGATTCCAGTTTTCAAGCTGGTGCCCGTAAATTTCCTGCGCTGGTTCCGGTGACGCCGGATATGGAGGGGGTGGAAACCAGCAAGCAGGCGGCAAAATTTTGGAGCGGCGAATGGTCTGGCCCCAGCTTCATGGCCATCGGCGGCGCTGATCCGGTTTTGGGGCCGCCAGTTATGAAAATGATGCATGGTTTGATAAACGGCTGCCCGGAACCCTTGCTCATCGACGAAGCAGGGCATTTTGTTCAGGAATGGGGCGATATTGTTGCGCCAGCCGCCCTCAAAAGCTTTGGTGATATTTAGGGTCAGGGCCGAGTTAGTCCTAGCGGGTATAACTGGTCTGCAAAATAGGCTATACGGGATAGATAATAATAAGGTCGCATAATCGGGTTCTGGAAAATCGGAGAAGATCATGCCGCAATATCATTATCTCAGACGCATCCGCAAAAGCGACCGCGCCCGGGTAGTTACAAACCTGGAACGGCTGATGGTGCAGCTTGATCGGGAAGTGCCGGACAAGGATAGCGAGCAGACCTTGCTGCTAGCAACATGGAATATCCGCAATTTTGGCAAAGTCTCGCGATTGCCCGAAAGCCTGTTTTACATTGCCGAGATTTTGTCGCGGTTTGATCTCGTTGCCGTGCAGGAAGTGGTCGATCTCGACGACTGGTATGACATCATGGACCGGCTTGGCCCCGATTATGATTTTATCGCGACCGACAAGACCCATCATAAACTCGGCAGCGGCGGCGAGCGGCTGCTGTATCTCTATGACAAGCGCAAAGTGAAGTTCGAGAATATCGCGGGCGAAATCGTGCTGCCGACGGCGATGCTGATTACCGATGCGACCGCAGGCGAAGGCGGAAAACTATATCAGGGAAAGCAGTTTCGGCGGACCCCATTTGTCACCGCGTTTAGGTCAAGCTGGTTTAAATTTGACCTTTGTACCGTCCATCTGTTCTACGGGTCAGCGTCTGGAACGAAGCTGGAAGAACGGGTTCAGGAAATTGATCGGGTAGCGGAATATTTTGCCGCGCGAGCTACTGAAGCCCAGAAAACCAAGCGGTCGTTGATCTTGCTCGGCGATTTCAACATCGTCCATCCCGATCACGAAACAATGACGGCGCTCAAACGGCATGGCTTTCGTATTCCCAACGCCCTGAACCGCCCAAGCAATCTCGATCTGACCAAATATTATGACCAGATCGCGTTTATGACCGATGATGATACTCTGGAGTTTATAGACCGCCAGACCGACGATCCAAAGCGCGCTAATGCCGGGATATTCGAGATGTTCAAATCGGTCTATCGCGATCAGGACACGCTGGAATATGAATCGGAATTGCGCAAAAAAGCAGGCGGCAAAGACAAGCAGGGGCTGCGCTGACCAAATATTACAAGTCCAGCTGGCGGACATTTCAGCTATCCGATCATAAGCCGATGTGGGTGCGGATCAAATCCAATGCCGCAGGATCTTATCTGAAGAGCCTGCGCGAAAGCTGAGCAATGCGCTTGACCGTCCGCCGGGACGAGGCTGGCGGATCCCGTAATCAGGCCGCCATTGCGGTTTTGCTAAAATGCTCCGTGAAACGCGGCGACATGGGCTGACTTGCTACAATCGCTAGTGGAAGTGCGGTTTCGCAATGCGCGCATTCCGCGCTCATCCGACCCACATACCAATGCGACTTGCCGCACCCGGGGCAGCGATTGACAATGTCCAGGTGATAGAGCGGCTGATATCCGCGCTGAACAGTACCGGTATGTGCGGCACTCAATGGTTCGGCGGGATGGTTGATGAATGAACGGGGTGATAAATACATCTGCGCTTCCTTCTATTGCTGTTGCCAAACTCAAACTGACTTCGTTTCAAATCGCAAATCGTTGCTGAATCGACGATGAACCGTTTATTACTGTAGATGAAATGATATCCATCTGCTGAACTTTAGATAGTAGATTTCCGCCATATTGGCGTGATGGAGCGCACAGCAAGGCATAAAGTCCCGTGATTGCGAGGAAATAAATTTTGATTCTGGTTAATACCCCGGGTTAATTTTTAGCATTCTGGTGGAAAGACTCGTGAAGCAAACGCGCAAGCCTCTGGCCAGCGCCTCCAATCGGATATGGGGCAGGAGCAATGTTCATTTTAGCAATGCGCGTTACGGTTCGACGAAAACGGTCACTGTTTTCTCCGTTTTCATCCTTGCAGCTTGCGCCATGCCAGCTCTGCGAATTCGCACAACAACGGACGTGTTTCACGCGGATCGATAATATCCTCGACGCTGAAATGCTCGGCGGTCCGGAACGGCGATGTGACCAGATTGAGCTTGGCTTTTATTTCTGCCAATCGGGCCGCCGGGTCATCCGATGCCTCGATATCTGCCTTATAAGCGACCTCCAGCCCGCCCGCGATCGGCAGCGACCCCCAGTCGCCTGAGGGCCAGGCAAAGCGATATTGGAAATTCTCCGCATTGCTCATCGCACTCCCGGCAATTCCGTAAGCGCGGCGCACGATGACGCTCGCCCACGGCACAGTCGCTTTATAAACCGCGTTCATCGCCTGCACGCCGTATCGGATGGTGCCTGTCCGCTCGGCATGTTCACCAATCATGAAGCCAGGGTTGTCGACCAGATGGACGACCGGAAGCTGAAACTGTTCGGCCAGCTTGGCGAAGCGCTCGACCTTTTCCGAAG
Source organism: Parasphingorhabdus halotolerans (assembly GCF_012516475.1). NCBI lineage: Bacteria > Pseudomonadati > Pseudomonadota > Alphaproteobacteria > Sphingomonadales > Sphingorhabdaceae > Parasphingorhabdus > Parasphingorhabdus halotolerans. The sequence goes on from NZ_CP051217.1 coordinate 2,845,999, forward strand.
ACTTTGCTTCCCATGAACCGCCCAGAAAGCTGGGATCATTTGCGAGTACCGCGACCGGATAGCCATCAAGCCGGGCAAAAGCGGTGATCGCCGCGCGGCCCCAGCGTCTGCCCATTTCGAAAACACTGCCTTCGTCAAAGACCGAGTCCATGATCTTGCGCATGGAATACACCTGTTTGTCTTCGCGTGGCACGGCGGAGAGCAAGCTTTCTTCCTTGCGATCAACCGGATCGGAGCAGGGCGTCCGCGCAGCGAGCTGGTTTATATTGCTCGGCAGATAAGAGAGAAATTTGCGCGCGGTCAGGAAGGCTTCGGCTTCGCTGGCGACTTCTTCATCGACCACGCCGTTGGTAGCATGAATGTCGGAGCCGCCTAATTCTTCCTTGGTCAGCATGTCGCCGATTGCGGCGGCAACAGCTGGACCAGCAGCAAAAATCTGCGACAGGCCGCGCACCATTATCGAGTAGTGCGAGGCCACCGTCCGTGCTGCGCCCATGCCCGCCGTCGGGCCCAGCGCCAGCGCCACGACCGGCACGGTGTCCTGATTTTTGATAATATCTTCCCAGCCCGGAACGGCGGGGACATAGGTAAAGCCCATGTCTTCAAGCGACTTGACCGATCCACCCCCGCCGGTGCCATCAATCATCCGGATCATCGGTATGCCCAGCGTGTGCGCCATTTTTTCGCATTGGGTGAACTTGCGATGCAGCGCCGCATCCGCCGCTCCGCCTCGCACGGTAAAATCATCGGCGCTGGCAACCACTGGGCGTCCCTCAATATTGGCGCGGCCAAAGATCAGGTTGCTGGGTGCAAAATCCTCAAATGTTCCGTCCTTGGCATAAGTCCCGCGTCCGGCAATCTTGCCAATCTCGCGAAAGCTGCCTTCATCGACAATCCCAGCAATCCGTTGTCGCGCATCCAGCTTGCCGCGCCCATGCTGGCGCGAAACCTTTTCTTCCCCGCCCATTTGTTCGGCGAGGCGCTGGCGCTCGGCCAGTTCCTCCAGTTCGGGTTTCCAGCTCATCGGGGTGATTACCTTTTCTTCGCGTGGTGAAATTGACAGCAAATGCCGCTTTTATTTTCTGTGACTTTTGGCTGGAAGCACTGCAAAACCAAGAAATATTTCCGACCATTGTGGCGCAAAGTGCGACTTTGCAAAAGTGGAGTGGTTGCCGGGTTGAACATGCGCAAATCCATCATCGTGCGAGCATAACGCGGTGAACGGATGTAGGACAGAGTCGATTGGGCTTGCTTGCTGGCAGGATCATCACTCGGGTTTAACTGAGTGATTAAGTTAGGGGAAGCGGGAAATTTGACGCCAAGTGTCGGATACCGATGCTTGGCGGCTGGTTCATTACGAAACAGTCTTGGCGATAAGTCGCCAAATATATCCTAAAGGTTGTTGCCAGTATTTTTTCGACTCATTTGCGACCCGCAATCACTGCGCCAATCGTCGCAATGAGTGCGGTCGTAAAAACAAGCCACGTTGTAACCAGCCCAAATTCAACGATTGATACCGAGAGCCGGGTCCACAACTGGCGAGTATCCCATTGGGCATCAGCCAGCGCACTTGAAGGAAGGTCGGGGCAACTATTGCCAAAGACCGCCAAGGCTGCGGTAGTGCATTCATATCCCCTCACTATCCGGATATCCGGTCCCGGTCCCGGTTCTACAAATAGTGAATAAGCAAAAAAATAGGTAAGCAAACCAGCGATCATCAAGATCGCGCAAACCGCAATCATCCGTGACCGATATTTGACAGTTGCGTTTCGGGCCTTGTTCCAGACAATCAGCGCACAAGCGACTGACAAGGCAGCACCAACATATTTTATTTGCGGATAGGATGGTGGATCAAGTCCGGCAAAATTGGCGAAAAACGTCAGTAGAGCAGCACCACTGGCCAATCCGATAACAAGACCCATATTATCCGTGAAATCCTTAAGGGTAGTGCGCTCTTTCGTCATGGTGCCCTCAATGTTATTACATTTGTTTCCGATAGTTCATCAGCGACCGCAGATTTTGTGCCTTTTCGTTTTTTACCATTCGGCCAGCTGGCCTGGTAGATGTAGTTACCGGATAGACGCATCCGGTCACCGTCTGAAATTTCCTCCCAACCCCGACAGTTCCCATTCACATTCCAAGGATCTTGCTTGCGAAATCGGCATAGTTCGAAATCAAATTTTCCTATAATCCAGCCGACACCATTATCCGGTTTAAACACGATATCAAATGGCTCGTCAAAAGCGCCGCATCCTCCTTCCCAAATGATTTGAGGCATATCTGGCTGGTATTCCAGTCTTAATATATTCATGGTTTCAGCGAGTTTTTGTTGGTACTGATCGCGTGTTTCCGTTCCCAAATATGCACCATTGCTGTCCCGCATTTCTTTCAACATCGATTGAATATAGCCTTCGAGCGGCTGATTTATTACTTGATTGGAATAACCCAATCGATTCAGGAAAGATCTCGTAATTTCACTGTAAGTAGCCAGCTCTTCGATCTGCCGGCTTTGCGTTTCGCCTGAAGTTAATCTGTCTGCATCGTTTTCATCGGTAGATTGAGGTTGCGAGCCAAAGCTGCTGAACGATCCACAGTCGGCCAGATCAGTTGTACCAGCCTCGAAGTAGGATTTGAAAAAGCTGAATTGTTTTTCCAAATTCGGATCAGCGTATAGTGTGTTTTTTCGCTGGCCCATTATCGTCCTCGCAACGTGTTGAGCCTCATTAAATCTGTCGTCAAGGCCATTCGGGCCGGAAAATGCAGATGTGTTTGCGTCTTCCGGTTCTTGGTTCTGATCCAGCCATGATTGGCTATCATCGCTTGCCTTATCCGGCTCGCCGCAAGCACCCAATAGGATGATTGTGGAAAACAGAAGCCATCTTGCCATTTTCTTCCCTTTCAGGATCGGGAATAAATATACTGGATACTACTATCAAATAACGTTTTTAACCATTTTATAGACCCGGAATAAACAAATTTTTACCTCCGGAACCGGATGGTGAAATACAGCTAACGTTTGCATGGGCCAAGCGTTTCTGATGCGGCATGGCCATTGTCTGCATGCTGAACTTCCAGACCTGTCAAGCATGGAGAAGCGCCATCAATCTGCGATAAAACTCTGTAGTTTCCAAGCCTCATATATTTATTTTTGGGTAAGTTGATAGGCTGGCTCCAGAATTTGCATTCGGACGGATTCATGATGTTCAGTCCGCTGGCTTCGCATCTCTTTGCATCAAATTCTGATATATATCGAAATTGCCCTGTGCCAGCTTGTGAATTGAATGCGACTGGTGCCATAGCAACACAGCCTGAAAGCGAGCTTGCCAATATTGTGACGCAAAGCCGCTTTTTGGATCCGCTAAAAGAAGGTGATACCGCCAACGTAAACCTCTACTGTTTTCAAATACAATGGAGCATAGAAAATAACTGATGTCAAAAAGCAAAAGATGTGTTTCTCTGTCGCATGAACAAAGGTGGTTGCGCTATTGATTTGCAAGCAATTGCACAAAAGACTGTTATCAATATTGTGTCCGCACCGGCTTCACAGCCCAGCAATATCCGTGGCCCAAAGCGGTCCTTTTGCACCTGTTTAATATGCTCCCGGGCAAAAGCCTGATTTCCAATCGTTACCCATTGTGATACTCATCGGGCTTGTTCGATTTTCGCGCTTTATTTTATGCCGTGCCGCATCTTTTTGTGACTGAACCATGGCCTTGCTGGAGAAAAAAATGTCTGTAGTTACCACTGAAAAACATCAAAATATTCTGGTCATTGTCTCGAATAATCCGCCGGTCAATGCTCTGGGTGGAGCGGTTCGCCAAGGACTCGTTGATGGGATTGACGAGGCACTGTCGGACGATGCGGTCGAGGCTGTGGTCATTCGCTGTGATGGTCGGACGTTTTTCGCTGGCGCGGATATTACAGAATTTGGAAAACCGATGCAGGGGCCCAATCTCGGTGAGGCGCTTGATCGTTTGGAGGCAAGCAGCAAGCCCGTCGTCGCAGCGATCCACGGCACGGCTTTGGGCGGCGGCTGCGAGGTTGCGCTGGCGTGCCACTATCGTGTTGCGGTTCCTTCTGCGAAAATGGGCTTGCCGGAAGTGAAGCTGGGATTGATTCCAGGTGCTGCCGGAACCCAGCGATTGCCGCGCGTGGTTGGCGCTGCGGCTGCCTTGCCGATGGTGGTGATCGGCAATCCGATTTCTGCGAAACAGGCGCACGCTATCGGTCTGGTTGACAAGGTGGTTGGTGAAGACAGTCTGGCCGATGATGCCATAGCCTTTGCGCGAGAACAAATTGGCAAGGCGCCGCCGAGGTCGTCTGAGGGCACGGCCAATGAAGACGGCATCAGGAATCCTGCGATATTTGACGAGTTCCGGCAGAAAAACGGCCGTAAAATTCGCGGGTTCGAGGCTCCCGAAGCAGGCATTCAGGCGGTGAAAGCAGCCGGTGAACTCTCCTATTCCGATGGCGTAGCCAAAGAGCGGGAATTGTTCATGAAGCTGATGACCGGGACCCAGTCGGCGGCCATGCGGCATTATTTCTTTGCCGAACGCGCGGCCAACAAGATTGACGGCATTGATCCTAAAATTGACCTCATCCCGATCAAGAAGGTCGGCATTTTGGGCGCCGGGACGATGGGTGGTGGCATAGGTATGAACTTTCTGTCGGCTGGCATTCCCGTGACCATTGTCGAGTTGAAAGAGGAAGCGTTGGAACGCGGCGTTAATGTCATCCGCAAAAACTACGAGAATACGGCCAAGCGTGGCCGGATGACCGAGCAGCAGGTTGAAGATGCCATGAGCATTTTGACGCCTAGCCTGTCTTATGACGATCTCGCCGATTGCGATCTGGTGATCGAAGCGGTGTTCGAGAATATGGATGTGAAAAAGGAAGTGTTCACCAAGCTGGACGGGATTGTAAAGCAGGGCGCGATCCTTGCCAGCAACACCAGCTATTTGAATATTGACGAGATCGCTGCGGTGACCAAGCGCCCGGAATATGTGCTCGGTTTGCATTTTTTCTCACCCGCCAATGTGATGAAATTGCTCGAAATCGTGCGCGGCGAGAAGACCGCAGATGATGTGCTGATGACCGCGATGAAGCTGTCCAAACAGATCGGTAAAGTCGCAGCAGTTTCCGGCGTCTGCCCCGGCTTTATAGGCAACCGGATGCTCAGCCCGCGTCAGGAACAGGCCAATCTGATGATCATGGAAGGCGCCAATTACTGGGATGTGGACGATGTGCTTCTGGAATTCGGTTTTCCGATGGGGCCGTTTCAAATGTCTGATCTGGCCGGTGTCGATATTGGCTGGCATCGTGATCCGGAGCGCATCGAAACCTTGCGGGACGCCCTATGTGCCGTGGGTCGCTGGGGACAGAAAGTCGGCAAAGGCTTCTACGATTATGATGAAGCGCGGCAACGTACGCCTTCTGACGAGGTCAAGCAGATCATCGCGGAATTCGCGGCCAAAGCTGGCAAGGAACAACGCGAGATTTCGAAGGACGAAATTCGCGAACGGTTGCTCTACCCGATGGTCAACGAAGGCGCGAAAATCCTCGAGGAAGGCATGGCGCAGCGCGCAAGTGATATCGATGTGGTCTGGATCAATGGCTACGGCTGGCCGCTTTATACCGGCGGCCCGATGTTCTGGGCCGATACGGTTGGGCTCGACAATCTAGTTGCCGGCCTGGAAAAACATGGGCTGCCGGTTGCGGACCTGCTTCAGAAGAAGGCAGCCGTAGGAGGCAAGTTTAACGGGTAGGTTTACGCCTATCGATCGGGAGAGAAAAATTTGTCAGCTGAAGCCATAGATCCACTGGAAAAGTGGACACCGCCTGCTGGATGGCCTGTGCGATCACGCAAGGACGTCGACGCGCTGCTATGTGCGCCGGGCCAGCCGTTTGAAATGGAAATGGTCGATATTGACGGTGTAGCGACCCGCGTCTGGAAAAATGCGCATCCCACGCTGGCCGCTATGGCGGAACATGCGCGCGGCCATGGCGACAGCGAATTTCTGATATATGCGGATGAGCGCGTCACTTATGATAGCTGGTATCGGGCAGTGGCCGTTTTGGCCGTAGAGCTTCAGAAAATCGGTGTGTCCAAGGGAGATCGTGTCTCGCTTGCGATGCGCAATTTGCCGGAATGGCCGGTGATTTTCTTTGCTGCCGCTTCGATCGGAGCCATTGTTGTTCCGCTCAACGCCTGGTGGACGGATCTGGAGCTGGTTTTTGGTCTCGCCAATTCCGGCACGAGTGTGCTTCTCTGTGATGCCGAGCGATGGGACCGCATACTTCCGCATAGGTCGGACCTGCCTGATTTGAAACATGTCATCGTGGCGCGCAGTCAAGGCCCATTGGCGGGTTCGGCCCGCACACTGGAAGAAATTATCGGTCGACCGAATGGCTATGCCAAGCTGCCTGATATTAATCTGCCGACTGGAGATATATCGCCCGATGATCCGGCGACGATTTTCTATACTAGCGGCACAACTGGACAGCCCAAAGGCGCGCTTGGTTCGCATCGCAACCTCACTACAAACGCCGTTTCAGTGGGTTACTCGGGCGCAGCCCAAGCGCTGCGGCGCGGCGATGAATTGCCCGAGCCTACGGTCCGGGTTGGGTTAACGGTTGTGCCCATGTTTCATTGTACCGCCTGTTCCGCCATCATGATGCCGACCGTTCACGGAGGGCACAAGATGATCTTCCTGCACAAATGGGACACGGTGCAGGCGATGGAAATTATCGAGCGGGAAAAGGTCAATGCCACTGGCGGCGTGCCGTTTATTGCGTGGCAATTGATCGAACATCCGGACCGGAACAAATATGATCTGAGTTCCATCGATTCCATAAGCTATGGCGGCGCGCCTTCCGCGCCGGAGCTGGCACGCAAAATCCACGAAGTTTTTGGCGCGCTGCCCGGCAACGGCTGGGGCATGACCGAAACCATGGCAACAGTGACTTCGCATAGCGCCGAGGATTATCTCAATCGCCCAACCAGTTGTGGTCCGCCGGTAGCTGCGGCCGACCTGAAAATCATGAGCGAAGATAGAAGCAACGAATTACCCATTGGCGAAGTGGGTGAACTATGGGCGCGTGGCCCGATGGTCGTGAAAGGCTATTGGAACCGTCCGGAAGCGACCGCCGAGACCTTCGTCGAAGGCTGGGTCCGGACCGGCGATCTGGCTCGACTGGATGATGAAGGCTTCTGCCATATTGTCGACCGCGCAAAAGACATGATCATCCGCGGTGGAGAAAATATCTACTCATCCGAAGTTGAGAATGTCCTCTATGATCATCCGGCGGTGATGGACGCAGCTTTAATCGGCATCGATCACAAAACGTTGGGCGAGGAGCCAGCGGCGATTGTGCAGTTGGTGCCCGGTAAAACCGCCAGTGAAGCGGAATTACAGGAGTGGGTGCGGGAGCGCCTGGCAAATTTCAAAGTGCCGGTAAAAGTCCTGTTCAGCACGGAGAGCTTGCCCCGCAATGCCAATGGAAAAATCCTGAAGAAGGATCTGAAGTCGCTTTTTGAGGGTTAATCGCTTGGTGGTGTCAACCGGATAAGGCCCTCTTGCACGGCGGACGCAACCAACTTGCCATCCTGCGTGTAAAGCGAACCGCGATTGAGACCGCGCATATGGCCGGTCCAGTCGCTATCCATCACATAGCAAATCCATTGGTCCATCCTGAAATCATCGTGGAACCACATGGCATGATCGAGACTGGTCGAGAATAGCCCGGGCGTGGTCCAGTGCAGGCCGTGCGGGATCATCGAAGTCGAGAGCAACCCCATATCCGAAGCGAAAGCCAGGGCCGCGCAATGTGTAAGCGGATCATCGGGCAGCGGGGCAACGGTCTTGAACCATTGATAATGGCGCGCAGGCTCGGTTTTTCCTTCCGGGCGGAAGCTGCGCACATCAAAGGGCCGGGGCAAGCTTGCCCGCTCGAGATGCTCATCTGATACCTGCGGGTTGCGGGCTATATGTTCCATCATGCTCATGCACTGCTGGGGTGGCAGGACATCCGGCATTGGCACCTGATGGTTAAGCCCGTCGGCGGGCTTTTGGAAGGAGGCCGTCAGGTTGAATATGACTTTATTATCCTGCCGGACAACGACCCTGCGGTTGGAAATGCTGCGTCCATCAAAGTCCCGGTGAACCCGGAAATGCAAAGGCTTCGTTTCATCTCCGGCGCGCAGGAAATAGGAATGGAGCGAATGGATACGCTTTTCATCATCCACCGTTTTGTCCGCAGCAACGATAGCCTGCGCAATCACCTGCCCGCCAAAAATGCGTTCGCGTGCTGTCGAGTTCAGCGCGGGAAAGATAAATTCATCTTCGTCGCCTGCTTTCAGATCAAATGTCCGCAGCAAACCTGCAATCAGTTTTTCTGGAGGTACAGAGCTGCGGTGCGCCAAAGCCTGCGACAGTCGTCGCTGGATCTGGTCTTCATGTAATGGCTTCAAAACTCGTCCTATTCTTTAGAGAATTCCTATTGCCGCACTGTCAGACGTTCAGGAATATATCTCGAACAGTCCCGCGCCGCCCTGACCGCCGCCAATGCACATGGTAACAACACCCCATTTTGCTTTACGCCGACGGCCTTCCTGCAACAAATGCCCGGCACAGCGCGCACCGGTCATGCCAAACGGATGGCCGATGGAGATGGAACCGCCATTCACATTATATTTCGCTGGATCAATGCCCAGCTTATCGCGGCTGTAAAGACACTGGCTGGCAAAGGCTTCGTTCAATTCCCAGATATCGATATCATCAACTTTCAGACCCTGACGTTCGAGCAGTTTTGGGACGGCAAAGACTGGGCCAATGCCCATTTCGTCGGGTTCACATCCGGCCACGGCCCAGGATACAAATCGGCCCAATGGTTCCAGTCCCCGCCGTTCCGCTTCTTTGGCTTCCATCAGCAGGACCGCAGCGGCACCATCAGACAATTGGCTGGCGTTACCGGCGGTAATATATTTGTCTTCGCCCATGATTGGTTTCAGACCCGAGAGGCCTTCCAGCGTCGTGGTTGGGCGATTACACTCGTCACGATCAACGGTGTAATCAACTATCGTTTCTTCCTTGGTTTCCTTGTCGACCAGTTTCATCTTGGTCTGCATCGGTACGATTTCATCGGCAAAAAGCCCGGCTTCCTGGGCTGCTGCCATGCGCTGCTGCGATTGCAGCGAATATTCATCCTGAGATTCGCGGCTAACATTATAGCGTTCGGCCACAATATCCGCAGTTTCAATCATTGGCATGAAGATGGCTGGCGCAATTTTCAGGATTTCCTGATCGATAGAACCTTCCGGTGCACGAGGGCCTTGCATTGAAATGCTCTCAACGCCGCCCGCGACAACACAATCGGCGCCATCGCCACGGATATGGTTGGCGGCCATGGCGATGGCCTGCATACCCGACGAACAGAAGCGGTTGATGGTCGCACCGGCCGTGGTTTTGGGAAGGCCGGCGAGCAGCGCTGCATTGCGCCCAATATTGGGTGCGCCGTGCGCAACATTGCCCATCAGGCTATCATCGACAAAATCGCTTTCCACACCGGATTTGGCAACGGCATGCTTGATGGCATGAGCGGCCATCGTCATTGGCGGGGTGATATTGAAACCACCGCGCCCGGCTTTGGCAAGGCCCGTGCGGGCATAGGATACGATGACGGCTTCACGCATGTTAGAATCTCCATTTGATGCTGCTTCGGCCTAAGTCTAATTGATATGATGTCAAGATGCCAATAGATTGGGGAGGGTGGAGATTTGAATAGTTGTCTCAAGCCCGGCGCTGTGCCTTATGACTTTTAGATTTTTCGAAGCGAACTGCGGCAGGGTCCGTAATTCTGGCTCAGCGCCTTACCATGTAATATCGAGAACTCTTTCATTGCGCGTAAAAATGCGACATCAGAGGGTGACGGCTATCTCGAAGGTTGCATTGGTTGCATTGCCGGTGTTGGTGAGTTGAAAGAGAGGAGACAGGGGTGTCACAGAATATCTATATATTAGGCGGTTATCAGACCGATTTCGCGCAAAACTGGACACGCGAAGACCTGTCATTGTTTGATCTGTTTTCCACAACGGTCCTCACTGCGCTCGAAAAGACCGCACTGGATCCCAAGGATATAGACGTGGGCCATGTCGGCAATTTCGTGGCGGAGTTATTCACCGGCCAAGGGATGCTGGGTGGCTTTTTTGGCCATGTGCATAAAGATTTCTCCGGTATGCCTGCCTCTCGCCATGAAGGAGCGTGCGCTTCCGGGTCGCTGGCGATCTTGGGCGCGATGACCGATATTGAAAGCGGTCGCTATGATCTGGCCTGCGTGGCCGGGGTCGAGCTTATGCGCAATGTCTCTGGCGCGCAGGCCGCTGATAATCTCGGCGCCGCCATTTTCGTCGGCGAGGAGGGGCAAGATGTGAAATATATCTGGCCGGCGATGTTCTCTGATCTCGCCGAAGAATATGACCGCCGTTATGGCTTGCGGCACGAACATTTGATGGAAATTTCCAAAACCAATTTTGACAATGCACGGCGTAACCCCAATGCCCAAAGCCGCAACTGGCAGTTTGAAGACAAGAGCTTCACCGCCGATGATGAATGTAATCCGGTGATTGAAGGCTGGATGCGAAGACAGGATTGCGGGCAGGTTTCCGATGGCGCAGCGGTTGTTTTCCTCGCATCGGAATCCCGCGCCAGGCAATATGCCGAAAGCAGGGGTATTCCTCTTGAGAGTCTGGCCCAGATCAAAGGCTGGGGCACACGACAGCCCCCATGCTGATGAAAACAAAATTGGTTGATAGCGCCAGTGATGATTATGTTTTGCCGTGGACCCGCAAGGCGATCACCGACGCTTATCGCCGCGCTGGCATCGCCGGGCCTGAGCAGCTGGACGTGATTGAAACCCACGATTGTTTCTCGGTGACCGAATATATGGCGATTGAGCATTTCGGCGTCACCGCGCCGGGCGAAGCATGGAAGGCTATCGAGCAAGGCGTCATTGCCTTTGACGGCAGGCTTCCGGTCAATCCCTCCGGCGGCTTGATCGGTATGGGGCATCCGGTCGGCGCGACCGGCGTTCGCATGATGCTGGATGCATCCAAGCAAGTGACCGGGAATGCCGGTGATTATCAGGTAGAAGGCGCAGCGACGGTCGGCACGTTCAACGTCGGTGGATCGGGCACGACCAATTGTGCGTTTGTCGTGGGAGTTTAGTCATGAACCTGAAATTATTCATCGCTTTAGTCGTAACGATACTCCTTGGCGGACTGGTCTCGCTGGCTGGCAGTCAGGGCGGAGCAACCGCTGGCGCAATGCCGGTCTTTTTAATCTGCGGCATCATGGCCTTTGCGATTAACTGGCTGGCATTTATCCCGGCCAATGCCGCAAAGACAGAGAAATATTATGATCTGACAGGCTCCTTCACTTATTTGTCGTTGATGGTGGTGGCTTGCGTTCTGTCAGCACCGCTTGATCTGCGTTCCGGGATTATTGCGCTGATGGTTGTTATCTGGGCGATGCGACTGGGGTCATTTCTGTTTCTGCGCATCCGCGACGATGGCGGCGACCAGCGCTTCGACGAAATAAAAAAATCCCCCGCCCGTTTTTTTCTGACCTGGACGATGCAAGCCATTTGGGTGCTGCTGACTGCCGCCAGTGCTCTGGTGATTATCACCAACAGCACAAGGATACCGCTGGATATATTTGCCCTTTTCGGCATCGGACTTTGGATTGCCGGCTTTGCCATCGAAGTGATATCCGACAGGCAAAAGCGGGAATTCCGAAAAGTGCCGACCAACAAGGGGCGTTTTATCTCCACCGGCCTATGGGCATGGTCCCGGCATCCCAATTATTTTGGCGAAATAACATTATGGACCGGTGTGACCATCGCATCTTTGCCGGTGCTCAGCGGCTGGCAATGGGTGACGATCATATCGCCCATATTCGTTGCCTTCCTGATCATCCGCATCAGTGGCGTTCCGAAACTGGAAGCGAGTGCGAAGAAAAAATGGGGCGGTGAAAAAATATATCAAGACTATGTTGCATCGGTCCCGCTGGTGATACCGCGGCCGCCCAAGGGTTAAACACCAACTTGCAGTCGGATGTTGGTTTCATGAGCAAAGAACAATTCCGTGTTCACTTTCTCAATTCCCAAAATCATCTCATCAAAGAACATATAATGGCCACAGGAACGGTCTCAGCTGTTCCCTTCTATCCCCGGGAAGTCATTCAAAAAGCGCTGGAAACAGGCGCTTCGGCTCTGATACTAGTCCACAACCATCCCAGCGGATGCGTCAAACCAAGCGCGCACGATATCCAACAAACCCGGAAAATGATCCCAGGTTCGTGCAATCCACTTTCAAAAGTCTTTCGGTTAGTAATGATAAAATTGCTTCCCGCTCCGATCATCAAGTCCACGTCGGCCCGGATCACCCAAATACCGACCGCCCAAAAACAATCAACGGGACAAACATCAGCGGCAAAGACCAGTTGACCGGTCTGGATGTTGCTCGTGGTGTCTACAATAGCAGACAAACGCGGGACAGGCTGTTAAAGTCTGAACTGCCGGGGCTGGAAGAACCCATCTGGGATATTGTCATTTTTCTTTATATTGCCCAATGCGAAAATCGCACAATCTATGTGTCCGACATTGTAACGGATGCCGACATACCTCCCACGACCCGATTAGGCTGCATTGATAGCCTGACATCTGCGGGATGGATAGATCGCGGAAAATGCGCGGAAGACAAGCGCCGCGTCTGTGTTAAGTTAAAGTCCAGCGCCACGGAAAAAATTGCGATGCTGATGCAGGATAATCGGAGTGGTCCCATCGCGCTTGTCATGCCCCTGGGCTAAAATCCGCATGACCTGGTGAATAGAACAAATGTTATTCCGGGACACCATAGCAACCTACAAAAAGATGAACTCCCCGAAGGTTGGAGAGCGCCCATAAGGCAAGGCAACTTAAATCCCGGCGGAAGTGAAGCAATTTGACAGCTTATTTTCCCCCCGCTTTGGTTGTTTAAACTTAACAAATAGGGAACTTTTATTTGCTACACCCTGTCATTCGGGTTGCCTTCTGTCTTTTTCATCAAGCTAGCTGGTGGGCTTTTGCTGAGCGCGCGGCGGGGCTGGAATCAACAGAGGCATTCAGATTGAACATTTTACACCATTTGAACCAGAAACAATTTACGCGATAACGAAAGGGGCCGATATAGGCTGGAACCATGTTGCGTCGATCAGTTCTCTATCTTAGTCTGCTATTGGCCGCTGTTGTGCTTCCGGCCATAGTGGCTTTTGCTGACCTCAGGACCCCGGCACCACCGGGATGGTATGATCCTGACGGTGTTTCTACCGGACAGGATTGGCATTATCGCGTACCAGTTACCCTTCCCGCTACATCCAGCATCAACAGCACCGCCAAGGTCAATGTGAACTTTACAACCATAATGACTCAATTGGGAATCAGCGGGACATTTGACGTAAACTCGGTCCGTGTTGTCCGGCCAAATGGCACATTGGCCACCATACAGGAATATACCGACGGGATATTTAACGATGCCACCGATGCCGCCAATAACAACCGCGGCGAGATCAAGTGGATAGTTCAGGATGGCGGTACGCAAACCTATTATATTTATTTTGATATCACTCAAAATGGCGCAAAAACTGCAAACCCGCAAACTCCAATCAATGCAAACTTCGAGCGCGGAACGACGGGACAAGTAAATCCGACTGGTTGGAGTGGAACGGCCGTCACGAACTACGATGCCCAAGTCAGGCCCAACGAAACAGTCAGTGTTGCAGACAATACAACCGTCAACACCAATGGTAATGCCAATACCGGTAGTTTTTCCTATCTGATCGGATCGCGGACCAACGCCGATAGTAACGGAACAGATCGTGCCGTGCTAACGCGGACAATCGCAGTTCCGGCAACCAATCCTGGGAACCTAACGGTGCGCTGGAAACCCCAGGGATGGGACAGCTCAGCAAATAGTGCGACGCAGTGGGACTATTTACGGATTGAGATTGTTGGAGGAACAACGACTGAAATAGTGGGGCCGACGGCGGGCAACTATGTAATGCGGCCTTTCAGCCCCAATTTCGGAACGAGCGCGGCAAATACCGGGCGATCCGGCTATGGTCCCTATAATGGCTGGGACATGACGACGACAGGAGTCCATACCGCTGGTATGACCGTCGCAAACGGCAGCGAACCTTGGTGGTCGCACTCGGCATCACTGGCTGCTTATGCCGGCCAAACCGTAACGGTGCGTTTTTCATCCAACCATGCGGCCTCTTTTCGCAGCTGGTTCATGATCGATGATATGGAATGGTCGATTGTCAACGGTACGCTCGGCACACCGGAGGGGTTTGGCGTGGTCACGACCTTGCCTGCCAATGCCAGCACATTGGCACCGGGACAGTCCTTAACCATCACAGCGCAAGTGGACGCCCGGCCGACAGCGGCGACCAATCCCGTAACAGCCAATGTTTACAATCAAGCGGGTACTTTGGTCGGATCAAACATCCTTCTCTATAATGATGGCACGCATGGAGATGTGACCGCTGGCGATGCGATCTGGACCAACAATAACAGTGTCCCGGCACAACCGACTTACACGATCCCGCTTGGTACAGCCACTACGACAGGTTGGATTGTCCGCGTCTTTGCCAAGGATGCGAGCGCGAGCACGATCGGCGCGCAAAATGGTCTGGTCCATCGCAACGGTCTACCAATTCCGGAAATTGAGGCGAACTACTGGAATATTGACGAAATTACCTTCAACGTCACGCGCGCCAATATCTCCGTTACAAAAATCAGCCGCGTGCTGAGCGATCCGGTTAACGGTGTTACCAATCCCAAGGCGATTCCCGGGGCGACGCTGCAATATTGCATTTTGATCACCAATGGCGCGGGGGCGACCGCGACGGCGATAACGGCTACCGATACGCTGCCGTCCGATGTCACGTACGTCACTGGTTCCATGACCAGCGGTGCCAATTGTTCCGCCCTGACATACGCGGAAGATGAAGACGCCTCGGGTGCTGACGAAAGCGACCCCTATGGCGCTTCCATTAGTGGTTCGGTCATAACCGCCAATGCTGTATCATTGGCGCCATCCAGTGCGTTTGCTTTGGTTTTTCGAGTGACAATCGACTAATTCTGCAAGTCTGATAATCCATTAGGTTCGTCTATCGGGGCAAATAGCCCAGATAAACATATCATAGGCAGCGCGATGGTGTTCGAAAGCCGAAGCCTAAAGGATCGGGCGCTAATCCTCTAGCTGCGCACCAGCCGACCCGGCCGAGCGCCAGTATCGGAATCATCTTCCCTGATCTTTATACCATTGCAATATGTTGCAATATAGCCTGTGACTGGCTGCATCACACGGGTACCTCCGGCTGGTAAATCTTTGTAAGCAACGGGAGAGCCCACGCTAAGTTTATCAAAATCGATGACGTTGATATCAGCGCGTTTACCCACTTCTAGCGAGCCCCGATCATTGAAACCATAGAGCGCGGCGTTGCGCGTCACACAGAGCGCCAGGCGCTGCCTCCTTAACCCGAACCCGGGGTTTGACAATCAGTAACATCAATAGATCCCATTGTGTACTCGTGGTAGGCGGTTGGGCCTAAAAATAGCATGGTCCAATGCATTTTTTACGCCATCAGATATTGACGCCCACAAAATTTTATGTCACCGGTGTCATTAATGATACCGGTGTCATATGGTTTTACGGTTTAAGTTTGTGAAATCACTCAAAAATAAAAAAAGGGAGAGAATTCAATGAAAAATCTTGGGGTAAATTTGCGCAAGACTGTTTCACAGCGACGCTGTTCGGCGGCACTTCTGGCTGGAACTGCTTTGTCGATGTTGGCGACGCCAGCTTGGGCGCAAACCGCTGATGAAGCTGAAGTTGAAGAAAATGTGATTATCGTTTCCGGGATTCGTGCTTCTCTTGCCAGCGCGTTGAATGAGGAACGGGCTGCGGACAGCTTAATAGAAGTTATTAAGGCAGAGGATATCGGTAAGCTGCCCGATCAAAATCTTGCTGAAGTTCTAGAAAACGTCACTGGCGTTCAAATTACCAGAACCGCAGGTGTCGGTACCGGTGTTCAAATTCGTGGCTCCAATGATAACCGAATTGAAATCAATGGTGTTGGAACCGTGGGCGCTGGCAGCGGTCGCAGCGGTATAAATTTTGAAGATATCAATGCAGCCATCATCGCTGCCGTGGAAGTAATCAAGGCGCCGACAGCAAAAACCACAGAAGGTTCCGTTGGTGGTACGATCAATTTGCGCACCATTCGCCCTCTTGAGGTGTCAGACATGATTGTCAGTGCGCGAGTACAAGGCGAATATAGCGAGCTTTCCGATAGTGTTACTCCTCGCATCTCAGGAAGCTTTGCCAATAAATGGGAAATTGGCGCAGGTGAAATCGGTATCGTTCTCAGCGGTAGCTATGCTGAGCAAGAAGCAACATCATTTCGTCCCCGCGTCGACCGTGACGGTGGTCTTGTTGAGAATGTTGGAGCGACCGTTATTAGAAATGGTCGAATAGAAAATCAGGCAACTAGGCGTCCAGCCGCGCAAGCCTTTGACTTTCTTGGTATCCAGTTCTTAAACCAAGAACTGGAGAATTTTGAATATAGCACGATAAATTTTGCGGGTACTCTTGAATGGGCACCAAGCGACAATTTGAAGTTTTATTTTGACACGATTTATAATGATCAGGAACGTAGACAGGACAGCTCGCGTATTCAGGGGTCGGGCGTCAGCGCATTACTAAACTTCAATGTACCCAATACATTTCAAACCGTTAATTTTGGTTCGCTGGACGGTGTAAATTTGGGTAGCATTGAAGCCGCCGAAACCGGCTCCATTGCTGTAAACCTTGCTGCTGATGGCGATGATCCAAATCTTCGTTTTTCAAGTGATGTTGGTGCGCGGATTACAAAAACAGAAATGTACAGACTTGGTAGTGAATTCGAAACCGGCCTCTTTTCCGCTACGGTTGAAGCCTCGCGTGCAATTTCAAACTCTAGAAACCCCGACTTGAGTACGACGCTAAATTTCCTAAACCCCAACACTCCGATTGGAACCGGAAATGATAACGCGGTACCTTTCGCTTATGATTTGTCTGGAGGATCACTGGCGTTCGGTATAGATTCTTCGTCGCCATTTGCGCCAACAGCAGCACAGTTGCTCGATCCCAATAATGTTGTACTTAACGCCGTTAATGTCGGAAATAATACATCGCGAAATAAGGAGGATGCATTCCGCCTTGATATGGCTTTGGATTTGCAAGATTTAACATCTTTCCTGTCTTCTTTTGAATGGGGCTATCGCTTTAATAAACGGTCAAGCAGCTTTAGAGATATCGGTGCAAATTTGAGCTTAAGTCGCCTTTCTGACAGCCCTAATGGTTCATTCTTCTCCGATCTTTTGGTCGCTGGGCCCAATAATTTCGGTGATGCCGATGGTCGAAGCCTGTTTTTTGGTGATTTCTTGCTGATTGACCCAGATAAGGCTTTTAGTGACCAAGCCGGTACAATCGCTGCCTTGCAACAGGCAATTACCGCTTATGGCGGCACGAGGCAGCTCGGCGCAACTGCTGAAGCCAATGGCGGTTTCTTTTCAATTAATGAAACCACTCATGCAGTATATGGCCAGTTGAATTTTGAAGCAGGACCAGTTCGCGGAAACCTTGGTCTGCGGTGGGTAAACACGTCTTTGGCATCAACTGGTAACATTGTTAACACAGCGGGCGATATTATTGATTCGCCAGTTACAAGAGGTGGCTACACAAAATTATTACCACGGTTGAATGTTGCAGCTGATTTATCTGAGAATTTGTTGCTGCGTGGAAGTTTCGGCCAAGACATTAACCGCCCTGACTTCAACAAATTATCAACATCAGTTTCTTTCGGAACAAGTGAGAATGCTTCGGTGTCAATCGGCAACCCGAACCTCGCTCCTGAAACCGTGACATCGTTTGATGCATCACTAGATTGGTATTTTGCGCCTTCATCGGTAATCAGCGTTGGTATTTTCCACAAGAAACGCAAAAACTTATTCGTGACACGGCTTGAAGATGTTGAATTTACTACAATTGGCGGACTTCCTTTCCGTGATATTACGGCTCCCTGTGAAGGCGGTGGTATATTTAATCCAATTGCAAACCGGGGTATAAGTTCTCCTGACACTGGTGTGGGTGCTTGTGTGCCGATTGAGACAACAATCAACGATACTGGCAGCACAACACAAACCGGTATTGAAGTTGCATTGCAATATGATCTTTCGCAATTTGAAGACAAGCTTGGTTTCGCATCTGGCTTTGGCCTCCAAGCAAATTATACGTATCAAAAATTTGGTGGTGGTGATGCGATAAACACTTCTGCTGCACGGGGAACTGATGTCTTCAATGCGATAAATGGTATCTATAACGACGCCAACTTTGTTCCGGTTACTGCAAAGCAGGGGCTGCTGGAGTTCTCCAAGCATTCATACAATATTACCGGATATTATGAAAAATACGGCCTGTCGGCTCGCTTGCGTTACACATGGCGCAGTGCGTTCCGTACCGAGGACACCGTGGGTGGTGCGTCATTGGCAAGTATCTTTGGCTTCAATGCCGTTACAGCAGCCAGAGGACAGCTCAACGGCGGTATCAACTATGACGTGACGGAAAATATCAATATCGGCGTTGAAGGTGTGAACCTGACCAAATCGAAAATTCGCCAATATTGTGTGAACGATGGCGCGTTGCTCTGCTTTGAAGGATTGCCTGACCGACGTTTGACCGCGGGCGTCAGCGTTAAGTTCTGACAAGAGGAATAGGTCAGTCATGCCAACGGGGGGAGGCTGACCTATTACTTGCCGTGCGATGGCGCAGTTCAAATATTTTTGAAGTGGCGTAAACTGAGGGCAAATAAATGTAATGAAACGATTATACCTTTCGATCACGCAAGATATCATAAGCGACATTAAAGAGGGGCACTATCCCGTCGGCACCCGCCTGCCATGTGAGCGCGAATTGGCGAAAAAGTTGAGTGTTAGCCGGGTAACGATCCGAGAAGCACAAATTGCTCTTGAAGCAGAAGGTTATATAGAAAAAGATCGCTCGGGTGCATTTGTAAAAAGGCGGGATATCAGTTTCGTTAGCGAGTTGCCCGAAATGAGTGCGTTTGAACTGACGGCTGCTCGTGCCGTTTTTGAACCAGAAGCCGCCGCTCTGGCAGCGACAAACATCACGGATGCGGGTTTGGAAGAACTGCGATTGTTAATCCAGGCGATGGCAAATTCCAATCCCGAGACTGACGATAGCGGAGAAGACGTCGACAAAAAATTTCACCTCACAATCGCGCGCCTGTCAGGCAATGCAGCTGTTGAACATATAATCCAGACATTATGGCGTATTCGAAATGAGGTTCCGCAGGTTAGCAGTGTATATGCCAAAGTGTGTCGGGTTGATGGTGCAGCAAGGACGGAAGAACATGCAGCAATACTGGACGCACTTTACCGACGAGACCCTCCTGCCGCTCGCTCTGCCATGCGTTTACATTTTGATCGGTTGTTTCAGGAAATGCTGACAGTGACCGAAAATGACGCCTTAGAAGAGATCAAACGCGAAAGCAGAGAGAATCGTCAGAAGTACCTTCGTGTCACACAGATATAAATGGCGTGTACATTGATCTTCATATCCACTGTTTTGGCTCAACAGCATTCTTTCCTACAAAAAAGCAGGAACAAAAAGCACGGCTGAATCAGATTTCTGACAGTCCCGAATGAGAGCGAGAAATATGGATCAATCTTATCAAGAATATAGCGGAGACGATCTGATAGATTCTGGAAAACTATTCTCACGGCGAAAAATACTGGGCGGTGCTGCGGCAACGGCGCTGCTTGCTGGGTGCAAGCAATCGTCCGTCAGAACTCTGCGTGCAGCCGAGTTTCATCCGCCCAATTATCCTACCTCGCAAGCCATTCTTGAAATGGGTCGGCTTATGGGACTCTATTCAAATGGTACACTGGGGCTGAAACTTTACGCGGGCAGCCAGTTGGGCTCGGAACGTGACACGCTTGAGCTGACAACATTTGGCGGTATCGACATTAACCGTGTCGCGCTTGCGCCGTTGAACAGTATTGAGCCGATGACATCGATACCGGCGTTGCCATTCATATTCAACAATGTCGCTCATATGCGCGCCGCGATGGACGGTGCGCCAGGTCAAACAGTAATGACCTCGCTAGAAAGACACGGGTTGATCGGGCTTTGTTATTATGATTCCGGAGCGCGATCATTCTATAATACCAAAAAACCTATTCGCACCCCCGAAGATATGGCGGGTATGAAGCTGCGTGTTCAGAATTCGGATCTCTATATATCGCTGGTTGAGGCATTGGGAGCCAACCCGACGCCGATGCCACTGGGTGAAGTTTATCAGTCTCTGGTGCAGGGGGTTGTCGATGGCGCCGAGAATAATTGGCCGTCCTATTTTGAAGGACGGCATTTTGAGGTTGCGAAATATTATAGCCTGACGCGGCATGTAATTGCCCCGGAGGTTCTGATTATGTCAGCCCAAAGCTGGCACCGGCTATCCGAGAAGGATCAGGAAATCATTCAACGATCAGCCAAAGAGTCGGTCCCCGTCATGCGCGAATTGTGGGATGCAAAAACCAAAGAGGCTCAGGAAAACATCATTGCAGCCAAGGTTGCAGTCAATGAAGTCGATGACAAAGAAGCTTTTGTCGAACGGATGAAACCGGTTTGGGATGAATATGTGCAATCGCCCGCGCAGAAACGGTTGGTTGACGAAATACGCGAGATGGGAGCCGATCATGCTTGAGAAGGTCACTGCGTTTAATAGCCGGCTTTGTCATCTGATATTGTGGCTCAGCGCTGCTGGATTGGTTGCGATGACATTCATCATCGGCTGGCAGGTATTTGCGCGTTACGTGCTGAACGACAGCCCGAGCTGGTCCGAGCAGGCATCACTTATACTGATGATCTGGTATGCTGTAATCGCCGCTGCGGCAGGTTTTCATGAAGGATTCCACATTCGTATCCTCGCTGTGCAAACTTCTGTCTCTGAACCGGTAGCGCGAGCGATGCGCCTGCTGGCTGAAGCAGTTGTCATCATTTGCGGTGTAATGATGCTGATCTGGGGTATTGAACTGACCGGCATCATATCAAGCCATGTAATCCCGTCCCTTGGTATTTCCCGATCATGGGCATATTTGCCGCTACCGATTTCCGGCGCACTGATTATCCTTTTTGCTGGTACGAGATTTGCCGGAGAAATTATTCGTCCAGGCTGGACAGCCGAGAAGCCAGTCGAGTCACAAATGAATCAGGCGGGGACCAATTAGATGGAACTGGCTCTTCTCCTAATTCTTCTAATCGCGATGTTGATGCTGGGCGTTCCCGTGGCCTTCGCTCTGCTTATCGCCAGCGCGGCCACTTTGCTAGCGCTGGATATACCGCTTGCCGTGTCGTTGCAAAGGACAGCCGCTGGCATCAGTATATTCTCGCTGATGGCCATTCCTTTTTTCATATTTGCCGGCGACCTTATGTACCGATCGGGCATAGCCGGACGATTGGTCAATATTGCAGAGGCTTCCCTTGGCCGTGCAAGAGGCGGATTAGGTCAAGTCAACATCGGCGCGTCGATGCTATTTGGCGCAGTATCAGGCTCAGCCATTGCCAATGTCTCGGCCATGGGTTCGACAATATCTCCGCTGATGGAGGAAAAAGGTTATGACCGGGACTATGCCGCCAATGTGAATATTACAGCAGCCATTGTCGGACTACTGATCCCGCCATCGCATAATATGATCATTTATGCGGCTGCTTCAGGAACAGGCGTTTCTATCGGTGACCTGTTTCTTGCAGGGGTTATTCCCGGAATTTTGACAGGCGGAATGCTCATGGTGGTGGCTTGGCTTATTGCCTGCCGGCGCGGTTATCCTGCCGGCGTATTTCCTGGTTGGCGACCTTTTTTGAGGGCTGTTGTGTTTGCTCTTCCGGGATTACTGACAGCGATAATCATTATCGGCGGTATATTGAGCGGTATATTTACGGCGACGGAATCTTCTGCGGTAGCGGTGCTTTATACGATAATGGTCGGAGTTCTGGTCTACCGAACAATCGGTTATGCCAAGTTTGTTGAATCCGCGATAGCATCAGTCCGGATCACTGCAATGGTGCTACTGATTATTGGGGCAGCGAGCAGTTTTGGCTATGTTCTAGCGATATTGGAAGTGCCAACCGATCTTGCTTCGCTGCTTACCGCGCTGACCGATAATCCAATACTGATCCTGCTGATCGTTAATGTCATGCTGCTTGTTCTGGGTACTTTCATGGATATGTCGCCGCTGATTGTTATTACCACGCCAATATTTTTACCGATTGTCGGTGCACTCGGGATTGATCCGGTACATTTTGGCGTAATCATGATGCTGAACCTTGGTATTGGTTTAGTCACGCCGCCGGTTGGCTCGGTCTTGTTTGTCGGCGCCGCAGTCAGCAAAATTCCGGTTGAACAAACTATCAAGACAATCTGGCCATTTTATCTGGCTCTAATCGCCGCACTGCTGCTGGTCACTTATATCCCGCTATTGTCGATGGCATTGCCGAATGCGTTAAAGTAAAATGTATAAAACATCCTAATTTTACTCGGAATATAGCCTTTAAAAACGTGCCATCGTTGACGCCGCCACATATTTATGACACCGGTAGCATTAATTCAAATGTTTACGGTCTTCAGAAAAAGAGGAATATAGTTTCGTGAAACCTTCTGAATATAGTCTCATATTAATCCCCGCCTTCGCCGTTATGACAGCATCCTGCGTGATGGCGCAAACGGCGGTTAGCGAGCCAGCGCTGCCAGCAATTCTTGGTGATAAGACGATCGCGGCACAAAATCCTTTGCCCGATTTCAGCTATGCCGGTTACGGATTTGGTCTGGCCGAATTACCGCGCGCAGGCGGTTCCATCATTAATGTAACCGACTACGGCGTAATAGCCGATGACGGACTGGATGATAGCAAAGCGATATTGAGAGCACTTGCGGCGGCCAATGCTGTGGCTGGCAAGGTCACATTACGCTTTCCTAAAGGCAGGGTGCAAGTCACAGAAGTGCTGCGTATTACGCGCAGCGATATTGTACTCGAAGGTTTTGGTGATGGCAAAGGCGGCACCGAGCTTTATTTTCCGCGTCCTTTGAAAATCATTGATCAATCGAGTGATCTTGATGAGCTGCGTGATTATCTGGTTCGGGAGAATAAATTCCAGAAGGAGCCGGAAAACAACATTGATTATCTGTTCACCGAATATAGCTGGTCTGGCGGATTTATTTTCGTTGGCCCCGAAGGGACGCGGCCCGTCAGCTATGATGGCAGCAAGGACAAGCGCGATCCGGTTTTAGCTAATGGCGTGTCTGGTAAGCAATTTGGTCGTAGCTTTACCGTTGATAGCACCGCCAATTTAAAGACTGATGATGTTATCCAGTTACAATGGTTTTCCGGTGACGGCGAAAACAGTGCGATTATCAAATCGCTTTATGGCGATACGGATCTTCCCATCGGATCACATCACTGGACATTCCCGAACCGCCCGGTTGTCGGGCAATCCACCCGGATTACCGGCATTAAAGGCAAGACGATTACTATCGGTGATCCGCTGCTCCATGACATCCGTTCCGATCAGCCTGCAGCGGTTGCCAAATGGGAACATCTGACCAATGTTGGCATCCAGAATATGCGGCTGGAATTTCCGGCTAATCCCTGGTTCGGGCATCATCTGGAACAAGGATATAACGGCATTTATATGACTGGCGTTTTTGATGGCTGGATCAGAAATCTGACGGTGCATGACAGCGATAGTGCTATCCTCACCGACAATGCCGCTAATCTCACCATTGCAGATATTACCACCACGGGTGACCACCGCGCGCATTATTCCGTGCATGTCGGATCGGTGCATAATGTTCTGGTAAAGGATTTGCGCGTCGAAAATCCGGTCGTGCATCCAGTTAGCGTGAATACCCGCTCGACCCGGTCAGTCTATCAGCGTGCAACCGTTTTGCGCGAGGCAATACTGGATCAGCATAGCGGATCAAACCACCAGAACCTGTTTGACCAGATTACCATGTATATTGATCCGGCAAAGGGCGATGACGGCTGGCAGTACCGCCTCTATGTCGGCGGCGGCGCGCCCTACTGGAAACCGGGCCACGGTATTGGCAATACCACATGGAATATCAACCTGTTCACGCCCGATAGCGTTCCAGCAGATGCAACGGTGAACATCACTAGCGGTCTGGAAGGGCCGGGAAAAACTATCGCAGGATTACATGGAAACCGTCGGTATTCGGTGACCTATGATCCAGAGGCGACAATTACCGCAACCAACGAAGCGATAACGCAAGCACCATCGCTTTATGATTATCAAATGTCGCAGCGCAAAAAATAGCGGCTGCCTAACAAACAAGGAAATATTATGAAAATCGCTTTAATTTCTGAAAATAGCCAAGCCGCAAAAAACGGCATCATCCATAGCGCGCTGACATCAGTCGCCGGGCCATTGGGCCATGACGTCCATAATTACGGAATGTATACCGCAGAAGACAGCGCGTCTCTGACCTATGTCATGAACGGATTGCTGACCGGTATATTGCTCAATTCCAAAGCTGCCGATTTTGTGGTTACAGGTTGCGGCACCGGCATGGGTTCGATGCTGGCTTGTAATGCCATGCCTGGCGTTTTCTGCGGCCTGGTTATCGACCCGACCGACGCGTTTTTATTCAACCAGATTAACGCCGGGAACGCTATTTCAATGCCTTATGCAAAGGGCTTTGGCTGGGCGGCTGAGCTGAACCTTGAAGATTGCTACCGCAAGCTTTTTGAAAACGAGGCAGGCGCTGGTTATCCTAAAGAACGTGCAGCGATCATGAAAACCAATCGCGGAATTCTGCACGATTTAAAAGCAGCAGCATCAAATGACATGATTACCGTGCTGAAAAATGTTGATCAGGATTTACTCAAATCGGCGATTGCTGGCGAAAAGTTTGCAGAACTTTTCTACCCCAATTCGCAGGATGACGAGATTAGCGACTATTTGCGCAATCTTTAATTTCTACGCAGCACACACGTCACAAAATCCGGAGTAACCGATGAATAGTAATCCATTTGATCTTGCTGGCAAGGTCGCCATCGTTACAGGTGCCAACACCGGGATAGGGCAGGGCATTGCTCTGGCCCTTGCCGAAGCGGGCGCGGATATTGCTGCTGTCGGCCGCTCGGCAGCGGCAGAGACGGTTGAAAAGGTGCGGGCGCAGGGCCGTAAGGCGGAAATTATTTCGGCTGACCTTTCCAGCATTGAGCCCGTTGAACGCATCATTGATGAAACCAGGGAAAAGCTCGGCAGCGTTGAAATTCTGGTCAACAATGCCGGGATTATCCGCCGCAACGACGCGGTAGATTTCTCCGAAGACGATTGGGATGCCGTCATGGACACCAATCTGAAAAGCCTGTTTTTCCTGTGCCAAGCAGCAGGCCGCGAGATGATTGCCGCGTATGAGGCCGATGGCCGTATTGGCAAGATCATCAACATTGCCTCGATGCTCACTTTTCAGGGTGGTATTCGGGTACCGAGCTACACGGCTTCAAAATCAGGCGTCGGCGGCTTGACCAAGTTACTTGCCAACGAATGGGCCGCCAAAGGGGTCTGTGTGAATGCGATTGCACCGGGCTACATCGCCACCAATAACACAGCGGCTTTGCAAGCCGATGAAAGCCGCAACCGGCAGATTATGGACCGTATTCCGGCGGGCCGCTGGGGCGATCCTTCGGACTTGGGCGGCGCTGCAGTGTTTCTTGCGTCAACGGCTTCAGATTATGTGCAGGGCCACATATTGGCGGTCGATGGCGGCTGGTTGGCGCGCTGATAACTTAGGCTAATTGTCCAGCGGAACATCGGCAACTGACATCCGGTCAATAAAGGTCGATTCCAATATTGTCGGGAGTTCAGCGTCATCTCGTTCGGGCAGAAATTCCGGGACCAGTTTCCGTGCCGCCAGTTCGCCCATTTCGGTAATGGGCCAGCGTACCGTGCTTAGCGGAGGCCAGATATGTGAGGCGGTAGGAGAGTCATCAAAGCCGATGATGGAAAGCTGTTCAGGCACCGCGATGCCTTTCGAGCGTGCTGCATGAAGCACACCAGCTGCCATTTCATCATTGCTCGCAAATATCGCTGTTGGCCGGGGCTGCTGGGACAATAATTTCGTTCCCGCCGTAACACCTGACTCAAAACGATAATTACCCTCGGCGGCCAGCTTTTTGTCAAAATTAATGCCTGCATCGGCGATAGCAGCGAGAAATCCGGTTTCGCGTTCGAGCGCAGACCGGAATCCTTTTGGGCCGCGAACAAATCCGATGGTTTTATGGCCGCGCTCAATCAATGTAGCGCACGCTTTCCTGACTACTTCCTGATCATTGGATGCCACACAATTATCAATACCATCCAATATCGCCGAGCCAATGCGCACATAACGCACCCCAAGTTCTTTACAGAGTTCGGCCAAGTCATCCCGTTCGGATATTGGCGGTAATAACATAGCAGCCAGCGGCCGTTGTTTTTCGAGAAACGTCCTGACATCATGCAGAATATCATTCGAGTTTCGCTGAACCGGTCGGACGACAAGAGCAAGATCAGATTCCTTGATCGCATTCAAAACGCCGGTTTGAAAGTTCAACACAGTCTGGGCATTGGGATTGTCGTGCAGCAGAACGATCAGAAAATTTCGCCGGAGAGCCAATGCCCGGGCCTGCGGGTTAGGAACAAAACCCAGAGTGCGAATGGCATTTTCCACTTTTTCCCTCGTGGCTTCGGCCAGAAGAGGGGAGCGATTAATCACCCGGCTGACCGTTTTTTTTGAAACGCCGGCTTTAGCGGCGACATCATTAATCGTGGGCTGGGATCTGGATTTGGGATTCGCCATATTTGGATATCTGCTCCAACAAAGTTCCAACCTCCATGATCAAGGTCCTATCGCATCTATAGTCCGAAATATTCCCTAGTCAAAAGGCCATAAGGCGATTCACTTAACATTCCATCGCCAATGAAACTTGCAACTGACAGCGTGTCTTATACGGCTTTTTTGAGCAAGAATGACGACAGGATAGGGAAGTTACCGCCTGTCATAACATGATCGCGCGCGTGCAGCACGCCATAGATATAGTCGAAAACCTTGACCTCGGTCGGGCGATCATCGCCGGTTGCTTTGCGGAAATCCTTAAGCCCCTCCTTTTCAAAGGAGGGGTTGGGGTGGTTTCTCCCGGCCTGCGCACTTTTCGCTTAGCGAGCGCCGCCTCCCGGCGTCACCACCACCCCTTTCCCCTCCTCTGAAGAGGAGGGGTTTTCCTGGTTCAACCCACCCGCCGCACAAATCGCGGCATAGATTTCGGGATCAAAATTGACCGTCCGCCCTGTCGGCGAAAAGGCATCACCCTGCTCGGCCTCTTCGTCGGCCATGCTTTCCAGCTATTTAGGCTAATTGAAACCCCTCAATACGATTCAGTTCCACTTCAAATTGCCGCCAGAGAAAGTTCGCTTCTTCAGGAGGTAGAACCTTTGCCTTGATTGGAAAACTGTTGCGATGATGGCGCATAGTTTTTTCGTCCCACGGTGCCACTTTCGTCGCCGCTTTTGCTGCATCAAGCAGTGCATGCAATTCTAATCGCACCGAATGTGAACTGACATATTCGGTTTCGTCTGGCTCGCCTAAATCAAATCCCAACTGCATTTTCTGATCTGCCAACTCATCACTCCAACTTAAGACATTTACCGCCTTTTACCGCCATAAACGGACGGCTCATCGGCCAGTTTATGGCGAAGCAACTCCAGTGAACCACCCGGTTGTGCCAATACCTTCGGTATTGCCAATATACCAATCAGAAAAGCTTCGTCCAGTTCTGCGCGCGCTTTATCCACATCTATTTCGTTGAAAGGTAGCATGGGAATGTCAGACCGTTTCTTCAGCAACGCTGCAGATTGATTCAACTGAACCGCAGAAAGCATGGCCGGATCAAGTAATGTCATCTTGGCCAGTGCCTGCTTGCCAATGTTGCCTCGCCCTGATTGCTGTTTGTTGGCTTGCCACCAATGCATCAGAAGCCCGAGCGAGGTGTTTCCCCACAACGCCACCGCCGCTTCCATTTCCGGTTTTGGAAATTTCAGTGTCATCCAGGCCTGCCCACCGATAATTAAGCGATTTGTATATTGCATCGCTGTTGATTGACTGTTGAATCGAAAGTTCTGATTGATGTGCAGACTAGACGACCAATCCCCTGGTTAACGGCTTCGAAGCAAATATTTTTTTCCCACTTTTGCAGGAAAGAGCACAACGCTTAGATCCTTAGCATTATCCAAGGAAGCATTGATTCTGATGCCACTGGATATGCTCAAGGGATGGACGGCCTTCTTCAATTTCCGGCACGGCCAATTGGCTGCCATGCAAACGCCTATACTCATTACCGTTATTGAAGTCGGTTCTTACGCGATCACTTACAACAAGTTTTAACTCATCATCAAATGTAACGTATCCTGCATCAAACACGCTATGGATATCCTTGCGTAGTAGGATTCCATTTTGCACTTCATGCTCGCCGCCTTGCCCATAGGGTCTTATGTGTGCCGCATCGAGTGCGGGTAAGACCCTTCCATGTGAAATTCCACATTCTCTTCGATAGGCATCGGTCACTGCCAATCTGAACGCTCCTTGGCCTAAACGGGGTTTGATCAGGGTTGGTGCGCCAAATTTTGAGCCCTTGTGTGAAAACGGTAGCGAGCCCTCTTTGAGGTACGAGCTATTGGCTGAATCTTGGAGGGACATTTGGGTGGCAGAATTCTGCAAAGCCTCCCACAGGCGCATACCTTCAGTTGTTTCGGTATCGTATGTTTTGCCAACGACAATCGAGTTTGCCCAGCTATCGGGTTGGGGAATCCAAAGCTCTTGGGGGAAAAACACTGGTTGAACAACTATCCTACAGCCAATAACACAATCTGCAGCGGGATTCACCTCTTTGCGATACTGTCCAACCCTTGCCCTCATATCATCAAAACTAGCCGCACCGTTTTTTGTGCCCATGGCATCCCAAGCAAGTGACAGCGGCAAATTAGATGCTTGGCTCAGCACTCCGAATCCACCGATTACGTTCCGCGGCGCTTTCAACTTGAACAAAAACAATTCGCCTGGAGAAACCGCGCCAAATTTGGCGTGTCCGCTCGGTTGCCAAAAGTTGACCTCATCGATGTTATCGTGTGCTGCCAAGTAATCAAACCAATTGGGGTCTGTATTGGCCACCCACATTCTCATGACCGAACCTCGCTGGCGTACCTTTTGAATGATAGGATATTTCTACCTAAGAATGAATATAGTCCATGAGCAAGGTTCTCATGAAACACAAAGGCATTGGCCAGAATAGTGGTGGCCATTCTCCGCGTTTGGTCGCTATCTTCCTGACAAAGCGCTTCTGCAATCAAATCAAGTGCGACAGGATAACTTTTCTCAATTCCCTCCAGTTGACCTGCGGCTTGCGTTACTCCGAGCATCAGTTCATCGGCCGCATTTTCGACAATGGCGGGTGGAACGGTTGCTGCTTGTGCCAATACTGACAAATCAGAAATTGATCCCTTAATCCATCCCTTTAGAGGCCAGCGGGTGCAATCATCTGGCTTGTTGCCTGTAAAAAGGGCAAACTCCATATCTTCGGTCTTGGCAATCTCATCGGCTAGTGCTGTACCAGATAATTTTCTGAAACCTTCAGGCGTTCGCACGGCAATAGAGGACAATATAGCTCGGCCATTTAACCTGAGTGTCTCACCCAGTCGGTCTTTTGCTTCGGGCTCCACGGTTATCGCTGGCAAAACTTCGGTTTCAATTACGACCGGTGAAACACCATCTTCCGTAACGAGAATGTCAGGCCGTTTGCTATTGCCGGTAAGCGTACCAGTGTTTTCGGATCGAACAACTTTTTCATCATTCCAGCCATGTCGTGTTGTGCGCAATGCATTGGCGATAGCATCGTTTATAGTGTGTTCGGTTGTTGCCAACTCAATTCCCCTTAGACATTGTCCTCATGCCCAAAGCCCCTGCGCCGCGCAATTGCTTTGTCGCCTGTGGCCGTAATTGGGGAATTCCAACAGGCTTTCCTACAGGCCGTTGTCTATGCGATGATCATTCCATGAGCCATCCGACTTTGCTACCAAAGCCCTATATTCTGGGATCCATCCGGTGTTGGGAACGCTTCTTGCAACGCGCGCGGGCGTGCGGGCGCGCACGTACAGGGCTCACTTTCCTAAACTTTGTAATATTATTTCCTACAGGGGGCTGTGGAAAGCGGAGCCGGGTTATTTGCGTTCAGGGGGTGTGACCCTGTGTGACCCTAACGCATTTGTGCTCCGGCCAGCACGCCGGAGTGCTGGCGGTCATGTAGCGGAAAACAGCGCTTCCTTGGTGGCAATTGTGGCAAGTTTGGAATGCTGGCGCGGGCGGCCGATGGAACTTGGCTTTAAATGTGCAAGCTGGGTCAGATTCAATCGAAAGGAACTGGAATCAAGGAATGATCGTTGCGTGGGTATCAAGCCCGTGCGCGTGTTGCGGGATTTTTTCGGGATTGCATCCCCCGGATGCAATCTTGAACCGGAAAAACGGTCCCTACGGGAATCGAAAACAAGGTCTACACATCAGATAAATAAGCATAAAATATAGGTGCCAGGTTGCCGATCCATCGCCGATACCATCAGTGTCCAAATGTAAAAAGGTTCGATTCCTCAACTTTCGAAAATTATCCTGTCGCATCTTCAAGAAACAGGACTCGGTGATTTCTAGATCAAAACTTGATTACCCGCTTTCGAGCCGAGAGCGGGTTTAATGATCATTCCAAATTGCCCGATAGCGGGATCAGGTTATCAAGCGCTGTCGCGCATTTGGCTGCATTGGGAGAATTGTTTGTCCATTGCTTAACTTCTTCGACAAATTTGCGGGTGATCCCCACTCCCTCAAATTTTTCAGCCTCCCGAATAGAGTCCTCGGCACCTTTTCGGTCTCCCAGACCGAGCAGTGCCCACGCCAGCGAGAGGCGGGGCTGATAGTAGTTGGGCGTGCGGGATATGGCCTGTTTGCAGGCTGGTACCGCTGATGCGTAATGCAGCAGAAACAAATGACCAGTAGCGCGGTAGGTCGCCCATAGTCCAAAGCGCGGATGATGTGGTGCGCGATACTCGGCGGATTCTATTAAGGCAATACCGTTCGGATCGCTTTCCACCAGACACATTTGCCAGCCCAGCATCGCCAGGGCATGCGCATTATTGGGATCCAGTTCTACCGCTCGCCTTAAAAAACCGATGGCTTCCGACTGACGGTGGAACATCGCGTTTACGATTCCTGCAGCGGCAATGACTTCAGGATTGGACGGCTCCTTTGCCAGCGCCGCCCCGATATGCTCAAAAGCGATTTGTTCGGCTGACTTGGGATCATCTTCCCACTGGCTGACCACATTCTGGCTGAGCTGCACAGACAGACCGGCGCGCAAGGCTGCATGGTCAGGCGTTATTTTCAGCCCTTCGCGCAAAAGTCGGGTGATCTCGAGAGCGCTATCCTTGCCATAGCTGTATCTGAGCGTTTCCGCCGTCTGCAATATCCGGTACACATCATTTTGAAAGGGCCGGGAAGTAACCACTGGCGGTTCCAGCGCAAATCGAACCTGCGCGGAAATGGCGGTTGAAACATTGAGCAGGACATCGCTCTGGACTTCGAAAAACTGGTCGAGAACGGTATTATATTTTTCCGACCAGGCCAGTGATGAATCAATCGTGTCGACGAGTTCGAAGCGTAGCCTTATGTCATTGCCGTTCCTTCGGAAACTGCCGGACAAAAGAAACCGGCAGCCGAGCATTCCGGCAATTTTTGCCGGCGGTATATTGTCATCACCGAGCGCCCTTACTGAACTATGAGGCGTAACGAACAGCATGGGAGTGGTAGCGAGCAGGCTGGTTAAATCCCGGCTCATGCCATCAGCGAGATACCTATTTTCGACATCTGCGTTGTGATCGGCAATCGGCAGGATTGCGATGGACAGATTATATTCGCGCGCCGGTACCTCAAACAGTCTGGTGGTTTCCGTATTCGTAACCTTGCCTTCTATCGATGCGTCCAGTCGGTATCCAAATTTAGATACGGTCTTGATTGCACCCGCAAAGCTTGGGAAAGATTTAAACGCCCGGCGGAGCTGATAGACTAGCCGAGTCAGAGACTCATCGCCGCCCCTCCGTTAGGCCAAATGCAATCCAGCAAGTCAGTCCGGTTGACTGGTTGACGCGGAGCAGCGGCCAATTGAACCAGCAAATCCATAACTTTTGGTTCAACATGCTTAACCTGATCATCCAGTCTCAAACTATGGTCAAATTTGTTGGCAGCGATATCATTGATGAAGAAAATGCCGTCCAGACGTTCGTCGCCCGGCTCCCTTTTTCCCTCTGATATCCGAGCATTTGTCATGGAATAATCCGCTAGTGCCCTGCTTTTAACGTCAATGTTACACAGTGTTACCCGAATCCTTGCTCCGGTCCATCATAAAAAAATCATATTTTCCATCAGGACTTTGGACGGTGTCTGGATTTACCCAAGCACATGTCCGGCGAATGAATTGCGACCCGTCATTCGCCGGGCAGTCTGAATAACAGTTTTTTCAAACGCAAACGGTGGCGCGAGCTTTGTAAATTCACAATTCCTGGGGGAACGATTTTGGCATCCATTGCATTGGCGGATCGCCCGCATTCATCCATTTCTCTGGCCGAAAATCGCAAGTTGCGGCTATTCACGATATTCTTGTTATACGCGGGTCAGGGCATTCCGCTTGGTCTGTTTGATTTCGCCATACCCGCATGGATGGCCGTGAACGGCGCTTCTGGCCAAGACATCGCCTTTGTGGTGGCCATGGCTTCGCTGCCGTGGAGTTTCAAATTTATCGCTGGTTTCATCATGGACCGCTACACTTTGCTTTCCATGGGCAGACGGCGGGTCTGGATCATGGGCGCGCAAGCCGTGATGATTGCGCTGCTTGTAGCCTTCGCAATTGCAAATCCGGGCGCGAAAGACGTTCTCATCCTCGGCATTGTGGCGCTGGCGGTGAACTCCGCCACAGTGTTTCAGGATGTTGCAGTCGATGGGCTGACAGTTGATATTCTTCCTGAAGACGAGCGATCGATGGGCGGAGCGCTGGCATCGGGCGGTCAGGCAAGCGGGGTGGCTGCATCCGCCGCATTCACTGGCGCGATGGTCTATGCTTACGGGGCAAGCGCCGCTTATATGGCATGCGCCTTCCTGGTCATTCTGGTGACCGTGCACATCATCTGGGTGCGTGAACGTGTCGGAGAGCGTCGATTGCCCTGGTCCAAGGGCGAGGCGCAGCAGGCCAATATCGCAATCCAGGCTGATAATTGGCTTTCCCTGATCAAGGAAGCTTTGAAAAACACGTTTTCCATGCGAAGCTTGGCCTATGCGCCGGTGCTGATATGCGCCGGTCTGACATACGGGATATGCATCATCGCCGGGCCGCTGATTGCCGCCGGACATACCGGCTGGACCGAGGACCAGTTAGGTCCACTAAACGGCACAGCGCAGATTGTTGGAGCGGTTGCAGCGATAGTCATCGGCGGATACGCAGTCGGTAAAATTGGTGCGCAACGCTCATTCTGGATGTTCTATCTTTGCGCGGTCACCCTACAGGGGTGGATGGTCTGGTCGATGGATAATTGGAGCGATCCTCGGGTATTGATAACCTTCGTCATGGGATGGACGCTGCTTTATGTCCTCACCGGAATCAGTCAGGTCGTGATGAACATGCGGCTCAGCCCGCCCGCAATCTCGGCGACCCAGTTCTCGATCTTCATGGCAATCTCCAACATGGGGATCAGCTTGGCGGGTATATTGGTCGGCTCAATCGCGATTCTGGCCGAACCGAGAGAAATGCTGATCTTACTGATGATGGTTCAGATCCTAGCGGTGATCATCCTCCTGATCGCAAAATTTCCGACCCGGCAAATCGGAACGGATGATTTGCAACCCACGACTGATCTTGAACTTGATGCAGTCGCCCCAGGGTCAACGCCAGCGCGAGACTAGGTTCACTGGGGAGGCTAGTCATGAAATCCATCACCATAGATTCAGCACCCACAAAATCCGGCGAGCGTCATGTCATCATGGACGTTTTGCGTGGTTTCGCCCTTTTTGGGGTGCTGGTGATGAATGTCTCCGACTTTGGCGGCGAGGGCATATTGGCAACCGAGGAACAGCTCAAAGCCTTGCCCAATGCTGATATCGATGCCAGTGTGTTGATGGGTCTGAAAATCCTGGTCACGGACAAGGCCAACACCTTGTTCGCGTTGCTGTTCGGACTCGGTTTCTGGGTCCAGATGGAAAGGCTCGAAGCACGCGGCGCGCCCTTTCGCAGCATCTATCTCCGCCGATCCGCAATCCTGCTCGTCATTGGCACGCTTCACTGGGTGGTGTTCGCTTTCGATATCCTGCACATCTACGCCGTCGTAGCCTTCATCCTGCTGTTCTGCCGGAACCTGTCAGACCGCATGTTGCTGGGTATCGGTTCCATCCTGTTTCTGTTCGGTGCACCCGTAGCGCAAATATTGCTGGGCGCGACAGGGATACTGGAAGCCGGAATGGGCGTTGCTTTTGCCGAAGAGGCCGTTCTCCGGCGACAGGAGGTGGCGCTGTCGGGGAGTTTCAGCGAATGGGTCGCCGTTACGACACGCTGGCAGATTTATCTGTTCTTCGTGGGCGGCGTCATTCTGGGTTGGCTTTTTTACGTCATCGGTCGGTTTTTCATTGGCGCATGGCTGGCCCGCCGGGGATGGATTCAGAACGCCGCCGTCTATTTTCCGAAGTTCAAAAAATATCTGGCTCGGCTGCTGGTCGCCGGATTTGTCCTGGAAATCCTGGCCCAAATATTGAAGGCACAACCTGAAGGCGCGTGGTTTGGCATCGCAGGAATATTGGCCCAGTTCCTCCACGCCTTTGCGACACCGCTGATCGCGGCTGGCTATATCTGCGCTCTGGTGGTTATCTTTCACGGATCGTCGTTCAGCTGGCTCGTCAAACCATTTGCGCCGGTCGGGCAGATGGCGCTGACCAACTATCTTTGCCAGACGATCATCATCTTGCTGATCTTCACCAATATCGGCCCGGGCCTTGGGCTGGCCGGAAATACCGGTCAGGGCGTGCTAGTCGTCATCAGCATAATCGCCTTCGCGGCGCAGGTTATATTGAGCCATTTCTGGATGAGGAACTTCGCTTACGGCCCCGCCGAATGGCTCTGGCGCAGTCTGACTTACGGCACCTTTCCCAAATTTCGCAGACTTCGGGCGGCGACATAAAAAATGCAAAACCTTCACGCAAAGACCGACAGTTTGCTTGCCGCATCATCCTTCCCGAAATCACTCGCCCTGACCGAAAATCGGGCGCTCCGTTACGCCTGCTATTTCCTGCTCTATTTCTCGCAAGGCGCGCCGATTGGCCTCTGGACAATTGCCGTGCCCACCTGGCTCGCGGTAAACGGCGCATCGGCTGGCGAAATCGGCGGCTTTATTGGTTTGGCTATGCTCCCCTGGGCTACGTTCAAGCTGTTCTATGGCGCGTTCATGGATCGCTATACCTTTCCGCCAATGGGCCGCAAACGGATATGGCTGGTGGCCGCACAGGCCGGTGCGATCCTGTCTTTGATCGTGCTTGCGATATTGGCGCCCGGCATGGAGGAACTGGCGCTGCTGACCGCCATCGCGTTCTTCATGAATGTAGCGATTACGATTCAGGACGCAGCCATTGACGGGATTGCCGTCGACGTAACCCCGGAAGAACAGCGCGTCACGGCCAATTCGGTGATGTTTGCCGGACAGATTATCGGCACCGGTGTCGCCGCTGCGGTGGCGGGGCTGTTGCTGAAATATTACGGCATCGGCGCCGTCGGGCTTTGTTTTGCTGCGTTTCTGGCTGTGGTGTTGACCATCGTGATTCTCGTGCGGGAACGCCCGGGCGAGCGGATGTTGCCGTGGACCGCCGGCAAGGCATCGGCGGAATGTATAGCCCTGAACCACAGCGAGTGGCTGCCTCTGCTGAAAGACCTGAAAAAAGCGTTTTTCCAGCCACGAGTGTTTTTCTTCGTACCGGCCTTCATGTCGACCGGAGCCATCTATGCGGCTCTCGATGTCGGAGGACCGATCTTTGCATCGCAAGTGCTGCAATGGGACGAGACGGGCTATAGTTCGCTCGCCGGTATCGCAGGAATCGTTGCCGGGCTGCTTTGCGTATTGGTGCTTGGCGCGGTCACCAGGAAGATCGGCGCCACGCTCACTGGCAGCTCGCTGTTTGTGGTTTTGGCGCTGGCCTCGCTCGTCTTTTCGATGCTGAAACCGGCCCAGTTAAACGATCTGAGCTTTCAAATTTACGTCTTTGTTCACGTCATCTTTGCGCAAGCCATGTTCATCATATTTTGTGCGGCGGCTATGAACATGTGCCTCAATACAATTTCGGCGACCCAGTTCTCGCTGCTGGTCGCGACTTCCTCGATGGCCCGTGTGGTTTCGTCTTCGCTGATGGGCGGTGTTTATGACTGGGGCGGCGTTACCGGATTCTGGAATGTGATAACTCTGGCCAGCCTGTTCGGGCTGGTAACCTTTCTGGTTTTCAGCCGGATCGATGCCAGCGTCAATCGCAAAAAGGAAATTTGACATGCGATATCTGATCGCTCTCCTGCCGATGTTCTGGACCGTTCCTGCCACCGCGCAAGAAGATGACCGGCAGGCGGTCATCGAAGTCGTCGAACGTTTTTTCGAAGCGATCAACACCAATGACGCGGACACCTATGCCTCGCTCCAGCTTGATGACGGCATGACCTATGCGCAGATTTATGGAGAGGACGGAAAGCGCATGATCTTTGGCGGATTTGAGACCCTGCTGGACTACAAATAGGAGAGGAGACAGACAATACCCAATAAACAAGGCGATTTTATCTGGTATGAACTGATGACAGACAATGCCGACGCGGCGCAGGAATTTTACGGCGCGGTGGTCGGATGGACATTTGCGGACAGCGCCTTATTTGTTGAAGTGCGTCAACGTATCCAGTTGTGCGTGCTTGCGCTTGCAAAACCTTGGTTGGACACTTTTGCTGAAGCGGCAGCCAATGCATCCCGCAGCGCTTTGGTCAGGGCATCGAACATAATGGATAATAAATCTGAAGTGGAAGATCTTGAACAAAGATCGCAAATGATCATTGATGCCGGAGCCTCTACTCATGCGTCCAAAGCCTCATATTTTTCAGATGGAGGATGCAGGACATCCTAATAATGTGTAGTCGGTACCAACGACAAAATAAATATCCTGATCGGCGACCATGAAGCCATTTACAGCGCGATCTGCATAGGGAAGGGCCACCAGTATGGAGAGTGATGATTCTACGCCAAATCTTTTTAAGGTTGGAGAAAATTGCTGGCGCGTGGAACATGCAAAGCGCGCTTCGGTTCTTATCGATGGTGAAAATTATTTTCGCGCAGTGCGTAAGTCTATGGCGCGCGCAAACAAGCGGATCATGCTGCTCGGCTGGGACTTTGATGCCCGGATCGAAATGCATGACACGACCGAACAGCACGAAGGTCCTCTGCGGATTGGCGACTATTTTGACTGGTTGCTGAAGAATAATCGCGACCTGAACATCTATATTTTGCGCTGGAACACGGGCGCGATAAAATCCTTTTTTCGAGGCAGTAGTCTCTTGACTCTCATTCGCTGGTATTTCCACCGGCGGGTTCACTTCAAGCTGGATGGCCACCATCCGGCCGGGGCCGCCCATCACCAAAAGGTTGTTGCTATCGATGAAGACACCGCTTTTTGCAGCGGCATTGACGTCACAAATGACCGGTGGGATACTCGTGCTCACGAGCAAGATCAGAAAGAAAGAAAACAACCTGACGGCAAGGACGCGGGACCTTGGCACGATGCAGCAATGGCGGTGCAAGGGGATGTTGCAAAAGCCTTGGCAGAGTTTGCCGAACAGCATTGGCATGACGCAGGCGGTAAGAAGCTGTGCGATGGCAATTCTGGAACCGACTGCTGGCCAGGGGATCTTGAACCGGATTTTTCTGATTGTTCGATGGCTATTTCGCGGACCCTGCCCGAGATGGACGATCAAAAGCCCGCGCGCGAGATTGAGCAACTTTATCTTGATTTGATCGGTGCTGCGCAAAAATATATTTATGCCGAAAGTCAGTATTTCGCCTCGGCGAAAATTGCGGGGGCGATTTCCCTCCGTTTGCAAGAGGTGGACGGACCGGAGGTAATCATCATCAACCCGGAAACCTCGGATGGCTGGCTAGAGTCCGAAATCATGGATTCAACCAGAGCACGGTTATTCGAGGCTGTGAAAATGCGGGATGTGCACGACAGATTTCGGATTTTTCATCCGGTGAATGATGTTGGAACGCCAATATATGTACACGCCAAAATCTTGATCATCGACGACCGGATAATTCGCGTCGGATCGTCCAATTTCAACAATCGGTCCTTGGGCTTTGACAGCGAATGCGACGTTACGCTGGAAGCATCTTCCTCTTCTGGCGAAGCAACAACCAACAGCATCGGTCGAATCCGCAATGACCTGATTTCTGAACATTTGGGATCAACCGAAACGAAAGTCTGTGCAAAAATAGCTGAAACGCAGTCGCTAATCGCTACAATCGGCGCATTGCGTAAGCCGGGCCGCACGTTGCGGATTTATCAGACACCAGATCTTACTCAAGTCCAGCAATGGCTGGCGGAAAATGACATTCTCGACCCAAAGCGGGCAGACGATGCTTTTGCAGGTATTATTTAGCGGGAGTGGCTATTGGGTTCGCCGAGGCAATTTCGTTGGTGCCGTCCTCATGCCGCTTCGAATCCTGGATTTTCTTGATAAGAATCTTGGCAGCCATCGAAATGGCACCGGCAGCCAGAGTTCTGATAATGAAACGCATGCTGATCTCCTGTAGTGCTTCGTTATTATTCAGGAAATTTACGCGCCAGAGAAGGTTTGGTTGCATTTTGGCAACCACAGGAAGAGAGGGAAAACCAACTCAGAAACCAACGGTTGGCAATACGCAAAAGCCGAAAAAAACCTCAATGCCAGATCCCAAGGACCGACATTGAGGTTTGATGTTAAGTTATTATTATTTCGTCGTATAGGCGCCTATGCAGCGCGGGCGGAACCTCTAGGACCGATAAAATACCACAGGATAAGACCTACAAGCGGCAGAATCAGGATGATTGCAGTCCATATGATTTTGCTTCCAACCGATGATCCTCCACCCCAGACGTTGAGCAATGCCCAAATATCCAGCACCAGAATGATTAATCCGATTATTCCATATTCCATGTTAAAGTCCTCTTCTCAATGTCCGGGATAACTGCCTCATGCCGAAATTAGGTAGTTTCTTCGAGGTGGTCGATCAAACGGCCATCGGCACGCAGTTCTCCCAAGAATTTGCCGAGCACGGCCTTGCCGGCGGCTAGTAGATCATCGTTTTCCATCGCGTCGTCCATTTTTTTACGCAGATGTTCTTCGCCGGTATCGACCGCCTCAATGGCAGCCTCGTCATTATCCTGCACAGCGGCACTTAACTTCATAAATACCCGATGAGCGCTAGCGAGAATTGTGCCGTCCGCTTCTGGCTTTCCGCCGAGCCCGACGATTTCGTTTCGTACAGAAGCGGCCATTGCCCGGCGAGAAATAGCCCGGCGTGTGAAAAATTGTTTGAACGTATCGCGATCTGCAACTTCAGCAGCTTTTTCGTATCCTTCAGCAGAGTCTATCAGCGTTTCAAGAACATTGTTTAAGATTTTAGTTGAATTTTCGTTTGTCATATCTTCCTCATTCGTTTGTGGTTATGAGCAATTAACTGCGCAAACGACACGGCGTTCCCAAATATATATATTTATTCGCGGAGGAACCTTAACGATGGCGGCGCGTTTAGAACGATCTTCTACTGGGAGTTATACTTTGGGTCCGTGCCGTTTTATCATCTTCTGTTGCAGCCTATTTTGTTGGTCTCTCATTCAACAAACTCCCGCAAATGCCATGCCGAATTTAGCATCGACTGATGCGTCAGGAGCAAGCGACCCGGAGCCCATTATCGAGTCCGAAGTCGCAGGCAGTGAGGATCAGGCCATTGCAAACAGGTTAAAGGGGATATTCGACGAGATTGGCGGCCTGGGAGAGATAAAAATTAACGTAAAAGCAGGTGTAGTAAACCTGTCCGGCCCGATTGCCGATGAAGCGACAGCGGCTCGCGCCAAAGCCATAGCCCAACGCGTATCCGGAGTCGTCACGGTGGAAACCGGATTTGAACGTAACATGTCAGTGGGAAGCAATGTGGAGCCCGTTGTCGACGAGATTAGCGACAATATCAGTGGTTTCCTGTCTGCGCTTCCTCTGATCGGAATTGCTTTAGCGGTTGCATTGATTGTCGGACTACTCGGGCATTTTCTCGCTTCGCTCATGGGATTCTGGAAACGGGTTACGCCCAATATTTTTCTGGCTGAACTCGTCGCGACAACCGTGCGCGTTCTATTTATCGGGATGGGCCTGTTTATCGCACTGGATATTTTGAACGCGACAGCTGTTATTGGCGCTGTGCTTGGCGGAGCCGGTGTCATCGGTCTGGCGGTGGGCTTTGCGCTTCGGGATACGGTGGACAACTACGTATCTAGCATCATGCTAAGCATCCGCCAGCCGTTCCGGGCCAACGACCACGTTCTGATCGGCGATCGCGAAGGGCATGTCGTCCGTCTGACTTCGCGTGCGACCATATTAATGACGCTCGACGGCAATCATTTGCGAATTCCCAATTCCACCGTTTTCAAGGCCGAGATTCTGAATTACTCAACAAACCCGCAGCGGCGGTTTACCTTCGAATTGGGTGTTGATGCGGAGGATGACCCCGCAGCGGCGATCGAGACAGGACTAAGAGCGATCAATGAACAGCCATTTGTTTTGGACGATCCCGAAGCTACCGCCGAAATTCAGAAAGTTGGCGATTCCAACATCGTTATCACATTTCACGGCTGGGTCGATCAACGTGAAAGTGATTTCAACAAGGCCAGAGGCGCGGCCATTCGTGTGACTAAAAATATTCTGGAGGAATCCGGTTTCGCCCTGCCAGAACCGATTTACCGGCTGCGGTTTGACGGCGATGCCCGGCCTTTTGAACAAACGGGAAAAACCCAAACTGCCGCGAAGCCGGCACAGGAAAAGGCACCAACAAAACCAGCCACGGCCAAGGTCGATGTATCACGCGAGAAGCACGTTGAAAATCTGGTTGATTCTGAAAGAGCTGTCGATCCTGCGGCAGATCTGCTGAACGATAACCAGCCCGTCGAGTAAAAAGGCTTAGACTAACTTAGGTTAGAGCAATAATTGTAACCATCGCCTAGTCGTGATCAAGATGCACTGAATTATACAGGGTTTCAAATCATTGATCACTTCCATAAGGAAATAGATGTGCCCAAGGACCTGATTACTGCACTGGTCTATGTGAGCACCGCTGATCCGGGACTGGTGAAGGATGACTTGCTCGCGATCCGGAGAGTTGCCGAGAGCAACAATCAACACAGTCAAATCACGGGCCTGCTCACATACAATGGCACGAATTTCATGCAGCTGATTGAGGGCACGGCATCTGCGGTTAACGAATGCGCACATATTATCGGGCTGGATGATCGTCACAACGGCATGACTGTACTAACTAGGACTGAACATTCGGGTAGGCAGTTTCCCGATTGGACAATGGCATCGTATTTTCTTCAATATGAGAATTCCGTATTGTCGGATCAATTGATGGAAATGTTGGCGAAGCCGTCTGTCGATCCAAAAACGCGGGAAGTTTTCAATAGCTTCCGCTCGCTCGGCTATCAAAATTGACGTGAGCGCCAGCCGAACACAGCCAATCGGGCGTCACTATTTTATCATGTTCTGCGTGATCCGGCACAGGGCGTGCTAGAAACGTTGGTTAGAGACCCTTATTGGTCGGCGGCATAGCAACAATGACGGCCGCTATTCCGAATGGAAATTATGGATTCTGATCGCTTTGGCCAATTGGCTTTTGGGCTAAAAACTTTTATGCAACCTTTCCGTTCTGTCGGTGTTGTCAGGATAAGTGACTATGAAAGAGGGCCGGTTTGGTTGGTCAGAATAATCATGACGATAATCCCGCACCAAATAATGATGCGAAGGGTGTATCAAAGAGCAAGTTGATGACGAGTAAGAATACCATGCAAGAGCGGTTGGGTCTCGGCCTGAAAAATATGTATCGAAGCGTATTGGAAGAGCCGCTTCCAGACGATATGCTGGCGTTGCTTGATCAGCTTGATCAGCTTGACGACGAAGATGACGATGGTCGTGCGACGGGCACATCCGGATCAAAAATGAATGACTGAACAGCAGTCTCTGCCCAGCGCAGAATTTAAGACAGAACTAACTAAGACAATCCCGCACCTCAGGGCCTTTGGACGAAGTCTGTCCGGCAATCCCGACCTCGCGGATGATCTGG
The DNA here is from genome assembly GCF_012516475.1 of Parasphingorhabdus halotolerans. Taxonomy (NCBI): domain Bacteria; kingdom Pseudomonadati; phylum Pseudomonadota; class Alphaproteobacteria; order Sphingomonadales; family Sphingorhabdaceae; genus Parasphingorhabdus; species Parasphingorhabdus halotolerans. The sequence goes on from NZ_CP051217.1 coordinate 2,888,666, forward strand.
TTCAGGATACTTTGCTAAAAGCCTGGTCCGCTCGCAAACGTTTTGTTGCCGGCACATCAATGAAGGCGTGGACGTTCGTTATCCTTCGCAATACCTATTTCTCAAACATGCGCCGCAAGAAATTTACCGGCAATTATGACGAGTTAGCAGCGGAGCGGATTTTATCAGCGCCCGCGCCCCAGCAAGACCCTATCCACTTGGCCGACTTGCAGCGCGGTCTGATGGAATTATCCGATGACCAGAGGGAGGCGATAATATTGGTTGGCGCTGGGGGCTATTCATATGAAGAAGCAGCGGAGATAGCTAACTGTGCCATCGGCACTATGAAGAGCCGCGTTTCGAGAGCGCGCACGACGCTAGAAAATATCCTTGAAACAGGCAAATTTACCGGGCCCGATCAATCGCGCAACAGCACGGAAACAGCGCTGGAAAATATTATAGGGGCCGTCGACAGGATTGCATCCTGAGCCCGAAAGCTGGCGGGGAAACAGTAGGTCCCGAACTACCTCACAAACCAGAAAACAATGGCACCCAGCACAAGTATTGCGAGCGGAAGCGACCATGCGAGTGACCGCCGGTTCATTTTGCGAGGGCTGGCTTGGCGAATATCATCTGTCTCAGTAGTTTTCATTAAATCTTGGCTTCCTGTTTGGTCGGTGAGAAGAAGAGCGCCTGGCTTATCGCCGCGCGGATAGCATTGGGTTGAAACGGTTTGGTGATTAAAAATGTTGGTTCCGGGCGTTCCCCTGTCAACAGGCGTTCCGGAAAAGCCGTAATAAAAATAACCGGTACGGAGAATTGGTTCAGAATATCATTGACCGCATCAATGCCAGAACTCCCGTCTGCGAGTTGAATATCGGCGAGCACCAGGCTTGGCTTGGCTTTTTCGACGGCAGCGAGAGCGCCCTTGTGCGTGGTAGCAGTACCGCAAACGCAATGACCCAGATCGGTCACAATCTGTTCGAGTTCCATCGAAATAAGCGCTTCGTCTTCGATGATCAGAACATCGGACCGCATTTCCTCATCAATATCAGCAATCGCATCCTCAAGCAGGCCGTTGACGGAATTTTGTCCGACGTCGGCAATTTTCGCGACATCCTTGATGGAAAAACCCTCTAGCGCTGTTAGTAAAAGAACCTGACGGCTGACCGGAGGAATTTTATTGAGATGATCTTGGCCGTCGGCATCCTCGCCATCGGTCTGGGTGTCGACATTAGCGCTTTCCCAGATTCCGGAAAAAATCCTGTAGAGTCCCACTCGGGCATTGTCTCTGGCAATCACTGAAGGATCGGCAACAATGGTCTCTAGTGTTGCTTTTACAAAGGTATCACCGCTTTTCTGACTACCGGTCAAAGCCCGGGCGTAGCGGCGCAAGTAAGGCAAATGCGGCTTTAGCGATTCGGATAGTGACATAAATATTTTACTCCGTGGTCTCACCTGTACGTTTTGCATCGGCAATGGTTGCAATCAACTGCAAATTTAGCGTTGTTTTTGCGGTGGTTTGCAAACTCTATTTGGAACCTATGCTCTGGCCAAGCGTATTAGTTTTTATTCAACCCAAAGGAGTATTCTGATGACTGGTAATTACACCGACGAGATGGGTGCAGTGAAAACTGACCTCAAAATACTGAAAGACGATTTGACAAAGCTTACCGAGAAAGTTTCGGCAGATGCCAAAACAAATGCGCGCGAATTACGGGACAAGGCCGCAGGGAAGATTGAAGAAGCGCGTACCACTACTGTGAAAAAGGGTGCCAAGGGCCGCGCCAAAGCTGAAAAAGCGATCAAGGAAAATCCATTGGTCGGTATCGCGGCGACCGCAGGAATTGGACTGCTTGTAGGTGCATTTCTCGCGCGCCGGTGAAATTGCTCAAGACAACCTTAAAAAGGCGTGCGGTCCAAAAGCCGCACGTTTTTTTTCGCTTTCCGAGACCGTCTTTGTCAGCTCATTATCATGGTCTTGTTGTCACCCATTTCTGGCTTCTTCCCGGTTATCTTCGCTTTTGCGAGTTCCCAAGTTTGCACGAGCGCAGACTCTGGCGAGGACCAATATTCGGCTATCTCCGGTATAAAACAAATCGCCGCGACTTTAGGGTCGTCTTTATCGCACTTCAGCCAAGCTTCGGCCCAAGGTTCCCATAGGTCATCAATCTTGTCTGCATCGCGGCAAATAGCGGCATGCCCACTCATCGAAACATATGTTTCTTTCTCCGGGCAAGCATAAGTCAGGTTGCTTTGCTTGTCGGCGCCAATTTCGGCGGTCTTGTCTGAAGGTGTCTCGGTAAGAAACCAAATCTCTCCGCTATCGCGATAGAGCTTCCCTTTAATAGGTCGGCTGCGCAAATCATACTCATTTTCGGTGACAAGCATCGCGGTGCCGACATCGTCAATCATGTCGTATAGTTCTTCGCGATCGTAAGCGCTCATTAAAAATTCTCCTTTTCGTTGCTTTTAAATCCAAATAGGTCTCGCCCAATCAACGGATTACAGCGCTTTTCGTTCCGAGAGATGCAACATAATTCAGATTTGATAGTTGTGACTTTATGCGGCAGACACTTCAGCCGAAACAGGAGCATGAATGAACTCGATAGCCAGACCTGAGCACAGACTAAACCAGTCGTATGAAAATCGACGGCTGGAAACACTTGCGCAATATCACATTATGGATAGCGCGCCCGAGATCGCGTTTGATCGCGTGACAAGGCTTGCGGCCGATGTTTTTGGCGCGCCGATGGCATCTATCTCATTGATAGATCACAAGAGACAGTGGTTCAAATCCGCTGTAGGATTGAAAGAGCCTCAGACGCATCGAGATATTGCGATTTGCGCCCACGTTCTAGATAGTGGGGAGACATTGGTTGTCGAGGATGCCTCGCAAGACTCGCGATTTGACTGCAACCCGCTGGTGACCGGTGATCCGTTTATCAAATTTTATGCAGGTGCACCCCTAGTCGCACCGAATGCGATGATTTTAGGAACACTCTGGATCGGAGATACGGGACCACGCGACCGACCGACTAAAAATCAGCTCGATCAGCTGCAAAGCATGGCCGAGATCGTAATGAGCGAAATGGAACTTCGCCGGGAAATTATCTTGCGTGAAAAAGCACAGAAAGCTGCAGCTCTGGATCGTACCAATCTAGATCTGACACTGGCGCTGAGCAATACCGCGAGCTTTCGCGTTGATATTGAGACAGGCAAAATCGAGTGGGCCGGTGCTTATATGAAGGTTTGGGGGCAAGACGCGGGCGAATCACTGGTAACTGTTGATGAGGCGATGGATCGCATCCATCCTGATGATCGTCAGTCGGTGCAGGAGGCGATGGCGGAAGCTGCAAAGCCTGGTGTGATATATGATGCGCGGTTCCGCATCATATGGCCCTCTGGCGAAATACGCTGGATCGAGGGTGTCGGGGATCAAATCGAGATTAACGGTCGCCATACGTTGACCGGCCTCAACAAGGACATAACCAATTCGGTCGACCAGCAGGAAAAATTGCGGCTCCACACACGCGAACTTCATCACCGGCTCCGCAATTTATTCGCGACGCTGCAGTCGATCATGACCCTCACCAAAAAATCGGCCACGTCCATTGACGACTATATCGAACGGATCAGCGGACGCTTGCGAGCACTAAACCGGGCCCAGCAAATATTGCTCGATACAAATTTTGTCACCGGATCATTCGCCGCCCTTGTCCGGGATTTATGCCAGACCTATCCGCGGGTACGCTCTTCCGGCCCTGACATCACGCTTCCGGAAAATGCGATGGTCTCCCTGTCTCTCGTACTGAATGAGCTGGCCACCAATGCCGCTAAATATGGGGCTTTGGCAGCCGATGAAGGAGAGGTTAATATCGATTGGGAAGTCCATTCCAACGATTCAGGACCGCAAGTCAAATTGTGCTGGTCCGAACAAGGCAGCGGAAAAAGCGATGATGCCCCGGCTAGCACGGGCTTTGGATCATCATTGATTGACCACAGTATAACTCGCAACCTGCAGGGAAAGGTAAATCGTGACTGGACATCGGATGGTTTGGTCTGCACGATTATTTTTCCCGTTCCTGAAGATGGAAAAAAATAATGGCCCGAAAGGCGCTTTTGCGACGTATTTCCTTTTATGCCGATCTCGATGATAACGATAAAGACGTCATCATACAGCTTAAGGGTCATGAAAAACGGTTTGAACGCAATTCCGATCTTATAGATGCCGGGCAGGAGCTGGATAGTATTTTGATCGTCAAGGACGGTTGGGCCATTCGTTATAAAACGCTGGAAGACGGGCGCCGTCAGGTGCTGAACGTGCTGCTTCCAGGCGATATGTTTGATTTGCAGGTGCTTGTTGCGGCCGAAGCTGATCATTCGGTATCAACCATAACCACGCTGGATGCTCTGTCGGTCAAACCATCAGTCTTTCGGGGGTTATTGACCGAATCAGGCCGACTGACATTGGCTTTCTGGTGGATGCAGGTGCAAGAAGAAGCATTTCTGCGAGAACAGATCGTGCGCAACGGACAGCAGACTGCACGAGAACGGATCGGCCATTTTTTACTAGAGTTGCATCGCAGGCTGCAAATAGCAGATGAGGGTACACGAGACGGATTCCGCATGCCGCTTACCCAGACCGTGATTGCCGATGCGCTGGGCTTGACGCCCATTCATACCAACCGGGTACTTCGGCAATTGGAGCGGGATGAACTGATCGAACGTGAAAAAGGCTGGGTTGTGTTCAAGGATGCCGGCCGATTGGCGGAGATATGCCAATTTGATCCGAGCTACTTTCATCTTGATGCGTTTCGGATGCGATTAGGGCGCGACTAGAAATTATTTTGCGAGTGCGGAACTGGATATGGCGACGAGCGTTGATCCCTTTGAACCAATGAAGGGAGTTCACTAATGAATAAAATTTCAATTGTTGCTGTTGCGGCTACCGCACTGTCTTTGACTGCTTGTGAAGCAAGTGTAAAAGAAGAAGGCGAAATGCCATCAATGGATGTAGAAGTGTCCGGCGATGCCGGTTCTCTGCCAGAGATTGATGTTGAAACGGCTGACATCGAAGTAGGAACCGAAGAAGTCACTGTTGATGTTCCTGACGTTGATGTGAAGATGCCTTCCGAGCAATAGTCTCGAAAATACCAGATTTTATCAGGCCGGGCGAATTGTCCGGCCTTTTTTTGCGCAATAAATTCTCGTCTGGAATGCATAAGAAGTGTGTGTGTGGAAAATTCGGCTGGGAAACTGTACCCGGGATCAATGGGGACATGAATAGGCCAATTTCCCAGCCTGACTTTTGAAAATGAAATCCGAATTCGGGTGAAGTGCGAAACATCATCTCATAGATAACCGCGGTTGCGCAAATTCGTTCCTAAAATAATCAAAATTATTTCGTCGGCTTGATTTGTGGCATAATTCGCAACATTTCCTGCTGTCCCGACAGTGAATACCATCTGTGATGCCGTCGCTCCCGCCTTAAAATTTCCAAAAAAAAGCGCGACGCCTGAAAGACAAACACCCTCCTAACATATGTTATAGAACATAAACAGAACATTTGCTAAGGAAGAGTAATGTCCAAACTCACCCGAGCTGAAAAACTGGCGATTCTCGCCGACGCTGCCAAATATGACGCGTCCTGCGCATCGAGCGGTTCTACCAGGAGAAATTCATTAAAGTCCGGCGGTATCGGTTCGACCAGCGGAATGGGCATTTGCCACAGCTATGCTCCGGATGGGCGCTGCATCTCGCTGCTCAAAATCCTGATGACCAATTATTGCATGTTTGACTGCCTCTACTGCGTAAACCGCACGTCGAGTAACGTCCGCCGGGCGGCCTTCACGGTGAAGGAAATCGTCGACCTGACGCTGGATTTTTACAAACGCAATTATATTGAGGGTCTGTTCCTCTCATCGGGCATTATTCGCAGTCCCGACTATACGATGGAGCAATTGGTGGAGGTCGCCCGGCACCTGCGAACCACCCACCGGTTTAGCGGCTATATCCATTTGAAGACCATTCCGGAGGCTGATCCCGATCTGCTGGCACAAGCGGGACGCTATGCTGACCGATTGTCGATTAATATCGAGCTGCCCGATGACAAATCCATCGCCAGACTAGCCCCCGAAAAAAATGGCGAACTGATTCGGAAAACCATGGCCGGTCTCGGCAACAAAATCAGTGAAGCAAAAGCCGAACGCACAATCTCGCGTAAGGCTCCCATATTTGCTCCGGGCGGTCACAGCACGCAGATGATTATCGGAGCTGATGCATCCGATGATGGAAAAATCCTCAGAACCAGTAATAGTCTTTACGGAAAATTTGGCCTGAAGCGGGTTTATTATTCAGCCTTTAGTCCTATCCCCGATGCAAGCCGGAGTTTGCCAATCAAGGCGCCGCCGCTGATGCGCGAACACCGGTTGTATCAGGCCGACTGGTTGCTTCGTTTTTACGGTTTTTCGGTAGATGAGATCATGTCGGGCGCGAAGACCGGGCATCTCGACCTGTCCATTGACCCCAAGCTGGCCTGGGCGTTGCAGAACAGGGCGCAATTCCCAGTCGATATCAACCGTGCAGAAAAGGAAAAGCTCCTACGGGTGCCGGGTTTGGGCACAACCGGCGTGGGAAAAATCCTCCGAGCCCGCCGATTTTCAGCGTTGCGATTGCGCGATTTGGAAAATATTTGCCAATCGGTGAAGAAAATTCTGCCGTTCGTTACTCTAACCGACTGGAATCCTGGAAACCAGCTCGATTCATTGAGCCTTTACGACCGACTGAAACCACCACCAAAGCAGCTTGACCTATTCAGTAGCTGACATGCCTGCAGACTGTTCATCATCATTAACGCCGACCGAACAATATCGTATTGAAGTGAAAAACGAAACTGACATTGCGGGCTGGCGAGAGGAAGCGCGCACGCTGTTAGTTAATAATATACCGCCGGAACAGCTCGACTGGACAGTGCGGAGCCGAGCGAACAATAGCCAGTTTGATTTTGGCGTGGCCGAGCCGCCAAAATTATCAACAGCAGCTGGCACGTCCGATTTTCGTGTCGCCAAAGAATGTCTGCGGCTGATCAATACCGCGTTGCTGCACCGCAATGAGGATCGGTTTGATCTCGCATACCGCTTGCTGTTCCGGATGCGCCACGCGCCCAAAATTTATCAAAATCCGGCGGACAGCGATGGGAAACGCCTATCCGCCTACGCCAAATCGGTGCGGCGCGATATTCACAAAATGCATGCCTTTGTCCGGTTTCGGAAAACAGGACTCCGTGAAAACCGTGAACAATTTATCGCATGGTTTGAGCCAGACCATCATATTGTCGAAGCCGTCGGCCCTTTCTTCCGTAACCGTTTCACCGGGATGGACTGGATCATCGTTACGCCCGAAGCCAGCCTTTCTTGGGATGGAAAGTCTTTGATTAATGGTCCGGGTGGCTGCAAGCAGGATGTGCCGACGGACGATGCAGTAGAGCAGGAATGGTCCACTTATTACCGCAATATTTTCAATCCGGCCCGATTGAAAACGCGGGCGATGAAATCCGAGATGCCGGTCAAATACTGGCATAACTTGCCGGAGACAGCGCTCATTCCATCGCTGATCAAAAAGTCTGGAGCAATGGTTCAGCAGATGATGGAGAAAGAAGAGCAGCAACTCGTGCTGGGCGATGAAGCGACTGTTGAACACCGCACCAAGCCGGCGTCGCTCGAAGCGCTGAATGCAGAAATGGCTACGCATACCCGATCAATCAGCGAGAACTCTGCTGTTAACGCGGTCTTCGGTGAGGGCCATGGGATGCCCGCATCATGCTGATAGGTGAACAACCGGGCGATCAGGAGGATCTTGCCGGACGCCCCTTTGTCGGTCCCGCCGGGCAAATTCTAGACAGGGCCTTGGCGCGAGCAGGCATCAGCCGCGAAGCCGCCTATCTCACCAACGCAGTAAAGCGGTTCAAATATGTACAGCAAGGGAAACGCCGGATTCACCAGACGCCATCACTTGCTGACATCAAGCATTATCGCTGGTGGCTCGAACAGGAATGCGAACTGGTCAAACCGGACATCATCGTGGTGCTTGGCGCAATTGCAGCGCGGGCCATGACCGGGAAATCGGTCACAATCTCGCGAACCCGCGGTGAATTGCTGGAACATGCTGAGCACAGCCTTCTGATGATAACAGCGCACCCCTCCTATATCCTCAGAATTCCTGATAAAGCCGGTCAGGAAATTGAATATGAAAAGCTGGTCCGCGATCTTTCCGCCGCGATGAATGCCGTCCGCTGATCCTTCATCCGAAAACGCAACTATTTTCGTTCTCGAGCGTAATTCGGGTTAGAGACGAACAAACGGAGACAGACATGAGTGATATTTTTACCCGCCTCAAGCAAGATCATGACCGCCATCGCGAAATGCTGGCCAGAGTTGCCGACACCAGCGGCGACAGCAAGGAACGCAGGGAAGCTTTCGAGCAATTGCGCATTGATGTGTCGGCCCACGCCAATGCCGAGGAACAGTCGCTGTATGCCGAGATGCTCTCTAGGCCTGATTTGCAGGACAAGGGCCGTCATTCGGTGGCCGAGCATAAGGAAGCGGACGACATATTCGAAGAACTATCTGAAAAACCTTTTGACGACACCGGCTGGCTGACCCGGTTCAAAACGCTCAAGCACGAACTCGAACATCATATGGAAGAAGAGGAAAATGATATCTTCCCACCCGCCAAGGAGGGGCTGAGCGATCAGCGCGCTGGAGAATTACTGAAGATATTCAATGACCGCAAACCAGCCGAGGTCGATAAGGTCATATAGAACGCTGCAAGAAAACAGCATTATCACGTTTGAAGACTGGGCAGCTCAGAATAGGTGCAACTAGTACTCATGCGCTGGTGCAGCTTGTTGTGTACGTTGTTATGGTCGCGCTGGCCGGGATTGCCAGCATTCGCGGCTACTCGAAAATGAACGGCATTGATTTCGGGATACCTGAATGGTCAAATATCGCCATCGTGGTGAGAAGAAGATGAAGACGCTAGGGGTAGACGCGTCGCTCGAAGCAAATATCACACTATCAATTGCGATTAAGCTTAAGGCAGAGGAATACTAAATTGAGAAAATTGCAGATGAAGCTTTTGTTGGCTCAATCATTAAAAACCAGACAGGAAAGCTGATCGGGCGGTTTAAAAGTCAGTTTAGCACTGATGCAAGTGCTGACGAGGACATTAAACTCATGGAAAAAGTCAACTTAATGACACCAGAGAATATCCATATAAACTCGTTCATGTACGAACCGATTCTGGATATGTCATCTGAGCATTTGATACAGCTATATGGTGAAGTTTCACCGCTTAACTAACTACAGAAATCCAACACCCTTTCCTACACACCACTCCCCATGCCATGCTCGCCCCATGAGCCATCGCATGTTCAACCCAAACCCGCCAGCCGCCGCGCTTCTTCCGACGCCGCACCAGATGCCCGCCCAAATGTTGGGAACGTTTCTTGCAACGCGCGCGGGCGCGCGCACGAGTAAGGCTCACTTTCCTAAACTTTGTAATATTATTACGTAGGGTGGGCAGGGCGCTGGTCTCCTCCCGCAACCAGTGCGAGCCGGGCGGGCAGGGTCGCTGCAGAAGGTCACACATTGTGGGCTGACCGCAGCTATCCGGTCCCGCTTTTCCGTAGGATACAGGCAAAGGACACAGAAAATAAAATATGCGGTTGGTGTCAACCAAAGCCAGCAGTTTTGTGCGCGTCAATTCCAACGAAAGGAGTTTATATGACGAGATGAAAAGGTGGTTGGGGTGATAGCTTGAAGGTCAATCCGTCTGGATGGAGCCCTGAGACCCTTCGCTCACGCTCGGGATTTTTCCGGGATTGCATCCCCCGGATGCTATCTGTTTCCGGAAAAATGGTGACCCTACGGGAATCGAATTGCTTCTTTATGTGATTGTAATAGTTAATATAAATAGAGCATTTTGGAGGCTCGTCCATCGGTCGTACCATCAGGAACAAAAAGTAAACAGGTTCGATTCCTAAAAGAGGAATATCTGCGACCGATACGGAAATTTGCGAATCACTTCATTGTTGATTCGCCGTATCGGAAACGGGCTCAGTTTCTACTTCCATTCGATCTCTGATTTGCAATCAGTTATGCAAAACAACTTGATGCTGACAGCAGATTAGCTCAATCGAATTGGCAGCAATGTTCGACGCTGCCGACAGTCTCTTATTCCGCCCGAGAGGCGGCAAGCTGCCGTCGGTTCGTAATTGGCTGCGAGCGTCGATGACTTTGCTTTGTGTAGTCTGGAGAAAGCCTATCTCGAGCTTTAGCATGAGCTGCTGGGTGCCTCAGGAATGAAACCAACTCAGTCGCAGGGTCGGGCCTCATTTCCGGCAAGCCATTCATAGCGGACTGCTGCCGCCGAATTGGAAGGCGGCTCTTTGTTCTCTGCGATAATGACCTATACCTCTTTGGTAGTTCTAGTGAATGAATCCCAGAATGCGCCCTCGACGCCCCTGTTGATCGGCTTGGCTGCGCCCTTCCCATTCCTGCACGATGACGCTGATAGCTGGTCAATGGCTTGTCGATAAACACGAAGCCGCGATGAGGCTTTTTCATGAAAATTTTCACTGCATTTGTGCGAGCTCTTTGTTGATATACAGCGCAGCCAGAGTAACCAAGGCGCCAGAGAGGAGATACCCGCCGGCGGCCAGAAGCCCGAAGCTATTGGCCAGAACCAGCGCGGCAAGCGGAGCGAAGCCTGCGCCCAAAAGCCAGGCAAGGTCGGAGGTGAGTGCAGCGCCGGTGTAACGGGTATGCCCGGCAAAGTTGCTGGCTACTGCGCCCGATGATTGGCCAAAAGAGAGCCCAAGCAGCGCAAAGCCCACGATCATATAAGCAATTTCGCCGCCTTGGCCAAGGCTCAACAACTGTGGCGCGAACCCGCTGAAAATGGCGATGGCGACCGCGCACAGGCTCAAGAGAAACCGGCGGCCCACCCGGTCGGCCAAAATGCCCGAGGCAATCACTGCGCCGATGCCGAAAATCGCGCTTACCGCCATAATCATCAAAAAGCGGGAGGGCACTTCGTCTGTATAAAGGAATATCCAGGCCAGGGGGAATACGGTCACCATGTGGAACAAGGTGAAGCTGGCCAATGGGGCAAAGGCGCCGATTATGATGTTGCGCCCTTCGGCTTTCACTGTTTCCATCACTGGCGCGGGCTCAAGTGCGCGATTGTCAAACGCGGCGGCATATTCCGGCGTGCTGACAATGCGCAACCGGGCGAACAGCGCCACCACATTGATGGCGAAGGCAACGAAGAAAGGATAGCGCCAGCCCCAGCTCAGAAAATCTGCAGCCGAAAGATTGGCGACGAAAAAGGCGTAGAGGCCGCTGGCGACGATCAGGCCAATGGGCGCGCCCAATTGCGGGATCATTGCATACCAGCCGCGCCGCTTGACAGGCGCGTTGATCGCCAGCAGCGAGGCCAGCCCATCCCATGCGCCCCCCAGGGCCAGGCCCTGGCAGATGCGCAACAGCGCAAGAATGACGACAGACAGCGAACCAACGGCTGCATATCCCGGCAGAAAGGCAAGCGACACAGTTGCAGTGCCAAGCAGGAACAGCGCGGTTGTTAGCTTGGCGGCCCGGCCATAATAGCGGTCAATCGCGTTGAAAATGACCGATCCGACGGGCCGTGCGATAAAAGCGAGCGCGAAAATCGCAAAGGAATAAAGGGTGCCTGTCATGCGGTCGACATAAGGGAAGAGCAGCGCAGGGAAGACCAGCACCGAGGCAATCGAATACACAAAAAAGTCGAAAAATTCGGATGTGCGGCCAATGATAACGCCAATTGCGATTTCGCCCGGCTGAACCCTATGATCGCGGCTGTTGATGCGTTGAACATCTTGCTCCAGCGTGGCTGGCTGGGTTTTGGCGGTTTTGGTCATGGTTTTTTTGTCTACTCTGCTTGCCCCATGCTGCAAAGAGCGCATTATACGCAGGGGCGGTTCTTAGGATGCCGTATTAAGCCAAAAGCCCCGTGCGCGGGATAGGACAAATTGTCCAATGTCACAGCGCAACATAAACGCTTATTTGATCCGCATGAAAGATTTGTTCGACTCCCCCGTTCCGTTTCGCGCCGCAAAGCGTGTGGTTCCCGCTGCTTGCCTCATGGGCATTTTGGGTGGCTGTCAGGCTGTGGTGCTCTCGCCCTCGGGTGATGTTGCAGCGCAGCAGCGCGACCTCATTGTCATCGCAACTGTGCTGATGCTGCTCATCATCATTCCAGTAATGGCCCTGACGGTCCTGTTTGCGCGGCGCTACGCCAAGCAAAATGCCAATCCGGATTATCAGCCCGATTGGGATCATTCGACTGCGCTGGAGCTGGTGATCTGGGCCGCGCCCTTGCTGATCATCATCTGCCTTGGCGCCGTCACCTGGGTGGAAACGCACAAGCTGGACCCCTATCGGCCGATTGAACGGCTCGATGCCAATCGCCCGGTTGCCGCAAATGTGAAGCCGCTGGAGGTGCAGGTCGTCTCGCTCGATTGGAAATGGCTGTTCATTTACCCTGAATATCAGATCGCGACAGTGAATGAATTGGCCGCGCCGGTTGATCGCCCCATTGCGTTTCGTTTGACGTCCTCCACCGTGATGAACGCTTTTTATATCCCGGCGCTGGCAGGGATGATCTACACCATGCCCGGGATGGAAACCAAGCTGCATGCAGTCATAAACAAGCCCGGTGATTTTGCAGGCTTTAGCTCCAATTTCAGCGGCAGCGGCTTTTCGAAAATGCGCTTCCGCTTCCATGGCCTCAGCAACGCCGAGTTTGATCGCTGGGTAGCGAAGGGCAAGGCGGGCGGACAATCATTGGACCGCGCATCCTATTTAGCCTTGGCAAAACCAAGCGAGGCTGCGCCCGTCATGCGCTTTTCTTCGGTATCTCCGGGGCTTTACACCGCCATTGTCAACCAATGCGTCGCTCCGGGTCAGCGCTGCATGGCCGATATGATGCGCGCCGATCCAGCTCCAGCGCAGTCACCGACGCGCCGCCTGCGCGGTGCCCAATATGCTGCGGAAGACAAATATCCCGCGAACAGAAAATAGCCGCGCTGCCCGCAAGGGGAGCTGCCCATGAATGATCGACTTTTTGATTTTGGACAATTGCCATGACCAATGAAATTCCTGCTACCAGTCCGTTTTTTGGGCGCTTGACGATCGATGCGCTGCCGCTGCACGAACCGATTGTGCTGGCGACTTTTGCCGTGGTGGCGATTGGCGGCATCGCCTTATTGGCGTATATTACATATGCCAAAGCCTGGACAATGCTCTGGAAGGACTGGTTCACCAGCGTCGATCACAAGAAAATCGGCATCATGTATATCATCCTTGGGCTGGTGATGTTCCTGCGCGGCTTTGCTGATGCCATGATGATGCGCTTGCAGCAGGCCATGGCTTTTGGGCCGAATGAGGGCTATCTGCCGCCCGAACATTATAACCAGATTTTTACTGCGCATGGCGTGATCATGATCTTCTTTGTCGCCATGCCGCTGGTCGCCGGGCTGATGAACTATGTTGTGCCGTTGCAAATCGGCGCGCGCGATGTGTCGTTCCCGATGCTGAACAATGTCAGCTTCTGGATGACGGCTGCGGGCGCTATCCTCACCATGATCTCCTTGTTTGTTGGCCATTATGCGCAGACCGGCTGGCTCGCCATGCCGCCTCTGTCAGGAATTGAGGCCAGCCCGGATGTGGGCGTGGACTATTACATCTGGGGGCTGCAGATCGCCGGAGTGGGGACTTTGCTGTCTGGTGTCAATTTGATTGCGACGATCCTTAAAATGCGCGCCCCGGGCATGACGATTATGAAAATGCCCATTTTCACCTGGAGCGCTTTGTGCACCAACGTCCTGATTGTTGCTGCTTTCCCTGTGCTAACCGCAGTGTTCGCGCTGCTCAGCCTTGATCGCTATGCGGGCACGCATTTCTTCACTAGCGAGCTTGGCGGCAACCCGATGATGTATGTCAACCTCATCTGGATCTGGGGCCATCCCGAGGTCTATATCCTGATTTTGCCGGCCTTTGGTGTGTTCTCGGAAGTCGTCGCGACTTTCTCACGCAAGCGTTTGTTTGGCTATTCCTCGATGGTCTATGCGCTCGTGGTCATCACCATTCTTGCGTATCTTGTGTGGTTGCACCATTTCTTCACCATGGGATCGGGCGCCAGTGTCAATGCGTTTTTCGGCATCACGACCATGATCATTTCGATCCCAACGGGCGCCAAAATCTTCAACTGGCTGTTCACCATGTACCGCGGCCGGATTACCTTTGAGCTGCCGATGATGTGGACAATCGCGTTCATGCTCACTTTCACCATTGGCGGGATGACGGGCGTGTTGCTCGCGGTGCCGCCAGCGGACTTTGTGCTGCACAATTCGCTGTTTCTGGTGGCGCATTTCCACAATGTGATCATCGGCGGCGTCTTGTTCGGCATGTTCGCGGGCATCATTTATTGGTGGCCAAAGGCCTTTGGCTACACGCTGGACGTGGTCTGGGGCAAACGCTCGTTCTGGTGCTGGGTTGCGGGCTTTTATTTTGCCTTCATGCCGCTGTATGCGCTGGGCCTGATGGGCGTCACGCGCCGTTTGCAGCATTTTGATGATCCCAGCTTGCAGCCCTTCTTCCTCGTTGCGGCCTTTGGCGCTGCGCTCATTGCGCTGGGCATTGCTGCCATGGCGATGCAATTCTTCGTCAGCATCCGCGACCGCGCGCAAAACCGGGATTCAACCGGCGACCCGTGGGATGGCCGCACGCTGGAATGGGCCACCACTTCGCCGCCGCCCGAATATAATTTCGCCTTCACGCCAGTGGTGCATGACAATGATGCCTGGTGGGATATGAAGGCCAATGGCTATCAGCGACCGGTGGACGGATTTGCGCCGATCCATATGCCAAAAAACACCGCAATCGGGCTGGTCTATGCCGCGCTCAGCGTTGCCTTTGGCTTTGCCATGGTCTGGCACATCTGGTGGCTGGCGGGCAGCAGCTTCTTTGCCATTATCGCTGCCGCCATTTTCTACAGCTTTATTTACGATCGCGATTTTTACATTCCGCAGGCCGATGTCGAGCGGGTTGAGGGGCTGCGCACAGAAGCGCTCGCTATGCAGGGTTGAAGCCATGAATCTCCAATCACAAGACTCTTTTTTCAACGGCGATAAGCCGGTTTATCATCTGGCCGAGGAGCCGCATCATCCCGAAGGACACAGCACGATGCTGGGCTTCTGGATCTATTTGATGAGCGACTGCCTCATCTTTGCGGTCTTGTTTGCGACCTTTGCGGTTTCCAGCCAGAGTTTTGCCGGCGGGCCGGGGCCGCGCGAGATGTT
Organism: Parasphingorhabdus halotolerans; assembly: GCF_012516475.1. Lineage (NCBI taxonomy): Bacteria > Pseudomonadati > Pseudomonadota > Alphaproteobacteria > Sphingomonadales > Sphingorhabdaceae > Parasphingorhabdus > Parasphingorhabdus halotolerans. The sequence goes on from NZ_CP051217.1 coordinate 2,904,048, forward strand.
TGAGCTGCCGCTGGTGGCGGTGAACACTGCCATGCTGCTTTTTTCCTCGATCACTTATGGCTTTGCCATGCTGGTGATGGAGCAGGGGAAAAAGGGCGCAACGCTGCTTTGGCTCGCGATCACTGGCCTGTTTGGCCTCGCCTTTCTGGGCATTGAGCTTTATGAATTTTCGCATCTTTTTGGCGAAGGCGTCACCCCGCAAACCAGCGCTTATTGGTCCGCTTTTTTCACCTTGGTTGGCACGCACGGGCTGCATGTCACCTTTGGCCTTATCTGGCTGGTGACGCTGATGGGGCAAACGCTGACCCACGGGCTGACCCGCGCCAACAAGCGGCGGATGCTGTGCCTCAGCATGTTCTGGCATTTCCTTGATGTCGTTTGGATCGGCGTGTTTACCTTTGTCTATTTGATGGGAGTGGTCTGATGAGCAATATGCCTGCAACCAATGATGAGCATGGCGCGCATGGCCATGATGACGGCGCCCCGCATGGTAGCTTCAAGGGCTACGTCACTGGCTTTGTGCTGGCGGCTATGCTTACCATCATTCCCTTCGCACTGGTGATGACTGGCGCGCTCGGCAGCACCTCGGCCACGGTCCTTGCCGTTCTTGGCCTCGCCGTCATCCAGATTGTCGTGCACATGGTGTACTTCTTGCACATGAACGCGCGTGTCGAAGGGGGCTGGTCGCTCTTGGCGCTGGTTTTTACTGCGATTTTTGTGGTGATCACGCTCTCGGGTTCGATCTGGGTGATGTATAATATGAACACAAATATGATGCCGCCGATGACGCAGGAGGCCATGCAACAGCTCGCGCAATGACGCCCACTTTGCATAAAGCTGGCCGCAATCCTGCGCGCAAAAAAGCGCCTTGGCTGGCGCTAATTACCCTTTGCTTTGTGCTGCTTTGCGGCCTTGGCATTTGGCAGGTCGAGCGCTTGCAATGGAAAGAGGCGCTGATCGCGCGGGTCGATGCCCGGGTTCATCGTGCGCCTGCCCAAGCGCCTGGGCCAAGCGCCTGGGCCGGGATCACGGCGGATAACAGCGAATATCTGCCAGTGACAGCCAGCGGGCGCTTTTTGCCTGTGCAGCCCGTGTTGGCAAAAGCTGTCACAGCCTATGGCAGTGGCTTCTGGGTCATCAGCCCGCTTGCTACCGATCAGGGTTTTACGGTGCTTATAAACCGCGGTTTTATTGCCGATTCCGCTGCCAAAGGAGCCGCTGCAAACGGGTCCATTGCCAACGGGTCTACTGGCGGGCTTGCCGCGCCGCCGCCGGGGCCGCAAACTATAACCGGCCCGCTGCGGATCAGCGAACCCAGAGGCGGTTTCCTGCGTTCCAATGATCCGACTTCTGGCCGCTGGTTTTCCCGCGATGTCGCCGCCATTGCTAAAGCGCAGCGCCTGACCGGGGCCGCGCCATATTTCATCGATGCTGCAGCAGGATCGGAACCGGCGGCCGGGCCGCCGCCGCCTGGTCGTGCGGGCAATGCCAGTGCCAGCGCGCGGACTGTGCCGATTGGTGGGCTGACCGTGATTGCCTTTCCAAACAATCATTTGATCTATGCGATAACCTGGTTCACGCTGGCTTTGATGGCGGCTTATGCCGGCCTGCGCTTGTTTCGTGATGGCAAAGCGCCCTATAAGAAATCATGGCTTTGACTGCACCTCTGTCCCTAACCCGCTTTTCTTATGCACCCATGCAACAAGCCGAACCCAGCGGGCGGGACAATATGCGCCTGCTCATCAATATGCGCTGGCTGGCGCTGACCGGGCAAGGGGCAACGGTCATCCTGGTTCATTTTGCTCTTGGCATTGCGTTGCCAGTTATAGCTATGCTCGCGATCATCGGTGCGCTGTTCACGCTTAACCTCATCAGCCTCGCCCGCACGGAGCGCAGCGAAGAAGGTAGCGATGATAGAGGCGAAGGCATAAGCGATAGTGGGCGCGAAGAAATCGGCAACAGCCAGCTGTTTGCCGCGCTGCTGCTTGATGTGCTGGCGCTGACTGGCTTGCTTTATTTTAGCGGCGGTGCGACCAATCCGTTCATCTCGCTGTATCTTTTACAGATTGTGCTGGGCGCGGTTCTGCTGCGCAGTTGGTCGAGTTGGATAATTGTGGGGATTAATTCGATTTGCTTCTTGCTGTTGGTACAGTTTCACATTCCGCTTAACCTACCAGAGAAACTGCACCTTGGCCCGTTCGATCTCTACATTCTCGGCACATTCGCATCCTTCGCGTTGATCGCGGTTCTGCTGGTGCTATACGTCACTCGGATTAACGCCAATTTGCGAGCAGGTGATGCGAAGCTAGCAGCGATGCGGCAGCATGCAGCCGAGGAAGACCATATTTTTCGCATGGGCTTGCTGGCGTCGGGTGCGGCGCATGAATTGGGCACGCCGCTGGCCTCTCTCGCGGTCATCGTCAACGACTGGACCCATTATGAGAAACTGAAGGGCGATCCAGTTATAATGGAGGAATTGGACGACATGCGGATCGCAGTTGACCGGTGCAAGTTGATCGTTGGCAATATCCTGCTGTCTGCCGGGCAAGCGCGCGGCGAAAACCCGGTTATCACAACCGTTTTTGCATTTTTGGAAGAGGTGGTTTCCGATTGGCGAGCACGCCATGGCGGCGATGCGCTGACATTCGAAAATCTCCTGACCGAGGACGAAAATATTGTGTCAGACAGCGCGCTGAAACAGGTAATCGGCAATATCCTCGATAATGCGCGCGAAGCTTCAGGGACGCAAATCTGCCTAGCCGCCATGCTCGACAATGGTAACCTTATCATCAGGGTACAAGACAATGGCCCTGGTTTCGATCCAGACGTGCTTGCCAATTTTGGTAAGCCTTATGTTTCGACCAAGGGTAAGCTGGGCGGCGGCCTTGGCTTGTTTCTGGTTGTTAATGCTATGCGTAAAATGGGCGGGAATGTGTCGGTTGCCAATGAACCGAGTGGCGGCGCGGTTGTCACGCTTTCATTACCGCTCATAGCAATCCTTTATCGCGGTACAACAGCATGACTGTTCGCAGCCTGCTTATCGTCGAGGATGACGCAGATTTTGCCCGCACGCTAAAACGGTCGTTCGAACGGCGCGGTTACCGTGTTAGCCATGCCGACAGCCTTTCCTCAGTGATGTCCTGTGTTGCAAGCGAGACGCCGGATTTTGCGGTGGTCGATTTAAAGCTGGGGACGGAAAGTGGATTGGCATGCGTCAAGGCGCTGTCGGATCACAGCCGCACGATCATCATTGTGGTGCTTACCGGCTATGCCAGCATAGCCACGGCTGTGCAGGCAGTCAAATTAGGCGCGGCCAATTACCTGCCCAAACCATCGAACAGCGATGATATTGAGGCGGCTTTCGGAAAAGTGATCGGCAACGTCGATACCAAAATCGAAACGCGCACTACGCAATCGATAAAGACGATAGAATGGGAACATATTCACGAAGTACTGGCAGAAACTGGATTCAACATTTCCGAAGCCGCTCGCAGGCTGGGGATGCACCGCCGTACGCTGGCCCGCAAGCTTGAAAAGCAACGGATCAAATAATATTTTTAGTATATCCGTCAGCTTATAACTGGCAGGAGGCTTTAGCCGTTTTGTTGGTTCAGCAAGATTCTCCAGAAAATGACTAGCTCGCAGGCGAGGGCATTATCTGCAGGATCATTGTTTAAGGCATATGCACGGGGGTCTCACACGGCTTTGCATCATCGGCATCATATCTTGTGGGCACCGAAATATCGTTTCAAGGAGGTGGACGGCGAGGACCGTATGCGGGTGCGAGAGATTGTCCGGCAGGTTTGCAACGAACTGCCAGTGGCCATCATTCACAGTGCATTGACATGTGATCATGTGCATATGTTCGTCGAGACCCCACCCCATATCATAGTCAGCGACTTCGTACGCAAAGCCAAGGGGCGATCTCCCTTATGATACAGCAAGAGTTCGAGCATATCCGCGAACGCTTCTGGGGCCAACGCTTCTGGGGCAGAGTTTGCTTCTCAAACACATCCAGTAATCTAACCGATGATGTAATCTTAAACTTTTTGGATAAGCACACCAAACCAAACCGCAATCGCTTAAACCCCAGCCCGTTAACCTACCAGCATCAGCCGGCTAGTTATTCAGTGTTGCTGATCTGGTTAGGATCATTCGCTATTTGTGGAAGCTTCTGTTATTCCCGTAGTGCCCAGCCAAGGTTAGAAAAGCGGCCAATTGTAACACAGAAATCTAAGGTGACTGAATGACAGCTATCGGTGATGCTTGAACGATGAACTAACGGCAAAAAAATTAGCGGGATGGTTACCTATGTGAGCAACGTAAAATCGTTGGAACGAACACTTCTGAATGTTTTACATTGATCAAGACGGAGAAACGTGTTTGCCCCGCGTAGTAAGAACGTCGGCTCTCCGGAAAAAATCGTGCCGCAAAATAGAATTTCCTAATCCGCCAATGCTCGCTAGCGTCCGCCAATGACCTTTTGCGTTTTCATTCACCGATCAGATTCGATCTATGACGACAGCCCGGCTGAGCGCTATCAATTTCCGCGCCAGTATTTAAAGCGGGTTGAGCAATGTATTGGCGACTGGATTATCTATTATGAGCCCAGCAAAGTTGCAGACACGCGTGGTTATTTTGCGGTCGCAAAGGTCGAGCAGGTGGTGCCCGATCCCACCGCCAAGTACATGTATCTCGCGCTGATTGAACCCGGCAGTTATTTGGATTTCGCAAACGCCGTGCCCTTTAACGGCCCGCATGGCGTTGTTGAGCGGGGCGTGCTTAATGCTGAAGGCAAGAACTCGGGCCGCGCGCAATCTGCTGTTCGGCCTTTGTCGCCTCAAGACTTTAATCGCATCATCGATTTAGGGTTGGCGGAAGATGATAGTTTTCTACCGCGCGTGGATACTTTCGAACCAGCAGTGTCGCAACTACGCGAAGAACGAACGCCGTTCTTGTTTAAAGTTGAACGTGATCGCGTTGCAAATCTCGGATCACGCCTAGTCCGCGATCGGCTATTCAGACGGCGCGTGGTGGCGGCCTATGGTTCACGTTGCGCGATTACCGGATTGAAACTTATCAATGGCGGCGGAAGGGCTGAGGTGGAGGCGGCCCACATCAAACCCGTTGAGAAGGGCGGACCAGATATTGTGAGCAATGGGCTTGCGCTATCGGGAACCGTTCATTGGATGTTTGACCGGGGCCTGATTGGCCTGGAAGATGACCTGAATATTCTCATTAGCCGCCAAGCCAATGACCCCGAGAGTATTCGCAGCATGATCAACAAAAATAGCATAGCAACGGCCCCGCAACGCTTGGGAGACCGTCCCCATCCGGCATTTTTGACATGGCACCGCGAGCATATTTTCAAACATTGATTGGGTACTAAAAATGCTCAATTGCCGACGGGCTGCTGGCTCTTTGGCCCAGGGTTTCATGCTACGCAAATTTAAGTCTCCAACAACTAGAAACAAGGCCCACAGTCGGGAACTTGACAGGTACACCGTACGCAATTTCATTGCAGTAAGAAGTTATAAACCATTGGTTTTGCATCCTAATTGTTCCCAAGCGAGGAGCAAAAAGCGATGTTCTCCAATGGCCATCTACTACCAGAAAATCTACCCCGGAATCACCTTAAAGTTGTTGCTGATTCTGTATCAAAAACACCCACCCAATACAGTGTCCACCTGAATGGCAACATAGCGCGGCGGCGCGTCGGTAATACAGAAATCGAATATTGGGATAAAGACCTACCGGGCTTTGGACTTAGAGTGTTTCCATCCGGGCGCAAGACATGGTTCGTGATGCTTAGGCAACGCGGCAAGCAGCGACGTATTTCTTTGGGTCATGTTGGTGAGGTGAGTGCCAAGACGGCGCGCCGTCTGGCGAAAGCAGAGCTGGTGAAGGTCGCTCTTGATGGATTACCTATCGCGAACGCTAAAACTGACGCCAAGAAGAAACAATCTCCATTAATACGTGACTATGCGCCTCGCTTCTGGGCGGATTATGCACGCCACTGGAAACCAAGCACGCAGAAAAGAAACAAGGTTTCCGTGTTTCGTGACATCTGCGAAGCCTTTGGTGATCGGCGGGTAGATGAATTGCGCAAAAGCGATATCTTGCTGTGGCGTGATGGTTTTGCAGAAAAGCCGGGGTCGTTCAATCGAACCCTACCTGTTCTAGCGGTCATGATGACCTATGCGGAACAGCTTGGGTTGCGCCCGCGTGGTTCCAATCCATGTAAAGGGACGCCGCGCTACAAGCGCAAGCGCATGGAGAGATTTTTAACAAATCGCGAGTTTCAGCGACTGGCGCTTGCATTGCGTGAGTTTGAAGACCGGAGGCCCGATATTGTACGGGCAGTTAAACTGCTCATTTTTACAGGCGCGCGGTGCGGAGAAATCCAAAACGTGCGCTGGGAATGGGTGCAGCCGCCAAGACTGATGCTTCCGGACAGCAAGACGGGCGCAAAGATCATTTATCTTAACCGGCAGGCCTTGACTGTCCTGAATGATATTCCAAACCAGCGGCGCGAAGGATGGGTTTTTCCAGCGCCGCAGTGTGATGGTCCGATCAACCTGACAAACTTCTGGCCAAGAATACGGGAGGTGGCGGCTCTACCGGATGTACGGCTTCATGATCTGCGGCATAGTTTTGCCTCGATAGCTATCCAGAACAATATCTCGTTGATGGTCATCGGCAAATTACTTGGCCATGCTCTTGCTGAAACAACGGCCCGATACGCCCACTTATCCGATGAAGTGGTTTCCGATGCTGCGAGTAGAGTATCCGGCTCAATCGCCAAATGTCTGGGGATAGCGTCATGAACGCGCTGACACTCAAAGGCATTGTCGAAGAGGAACTTGGTTATCTCCATATCGACCTCACCGGCAATTGCAGCCGCAAGGGCAAGTTACGGACAACACGCTGGTCAAGAAAGTTACCGGGATTTGGCGTCCGCATCTATGGTAGCGGGCGAAAGGTCTACGTGGTGCAGGCGTTGATGCAGGGCAGAACGCGCACGGTTACTATCGGCAACGCAAAGATATTGAATCAACGCCAGGCAATGGATGTGGCGCGGCGGGTGCTTGTTCGCGCACAGATTGGACAGAACCCGGCAGAGGAGAGAATAGCCAAACGTAAAATCCCGCTATTTGCCGATTATCTCAAATTCTACTGGAAGACGATGATGCCCAAGTGGAAGCCATCGACGCAAATGACCCAGACCAACTATCGCCAAGCCTATCTCGACAAAGCCTTTGCTGGAAAGTTCCTTGATGAGATTGAAGAAGCAGATGTCGTGACGTGGTTTAACGATGTCACCAATCGCGGCGGTCCCGGTGCAGGCAATCGCTGTTTTGAGATACTACGCGCCATGTTCAACAAGGCGGAGGAATGGGGTCATCTCAAGGAGGGTAGCAACCCATGCGCCTTCGTGCGCGCCAACAAGCGGCGCAAGTGTGAACGGTTTTTATCTGATCAGGAGTTTGCAAGGCTGGGCATGGCGCTCGACAAACACGGTAAGGATTATCCGTTGCAGGCTACGATCATCTACTTGCTCATTCTCACTGGTTGCCGGAAGTCAGAGATAGTCAACCTGCTATGGTCTGAAGTGAAGGGTCGGCGTTTGTCGCTGACAGATAGCAAGACCGGACCGCGCACCGTCTGGTTGGGAGAGGAAGCACGCATCCTGTTGGCAGCATTGCCGCGCCATCGCAATCATCCCGAAGTGTTTTGGAATCCGAAGACAAGAAAGCCGGTAAAGTCCATCGGAAAATTCTGGGAGAAGGTGAAACAGGATGCCAGCCTCAGCAACGTACGCCTGCATGATCTCCGCCACAGCTTTGCCAGTCATGCGGCGGCTCGTTCGGAAACATTGCCGATGATCGGGCAGCTGCTTGGCCATTCCCATGTCACGACTACAGCGCGCTATGCGCATCTGGATGACGGGCAGGTGATTGAAGCATCGCAAAGGATTGGAGATTTGCTCGAAGAGGCGATTGGAAAAAGAACAAACAGGATTCTTTACGTTAAAAGTGAACAATAAAAATGCAGTTTGATACTCAAATAGCGCACCAGAAGTCGACCGATTTATGCGACGATGCCATTTGAGTTGGATTATAAATCAGTCAGTTCCTGAAGCCGGTTACGGTCCAAAATCAAGACTTCGCGCTGGTCTGGCAATTTGATCAAATCTGCTTTGGTAAGTTCCGTTAATTGCCGGCTGACGGTTTCAATTGTCAGGCCCAGAATGTTGGCAATCTGTTGGCGCCCAAAAGGAAGAGTGAATTTATCCAGCGGGGCAAGAATTTCGTCACAGCATTCATCTTTCAGTCGCTCGGACATATCGAGTAAAAAAGTCGCCAGCTTTTCCTGCGCAGTTTTGCGTCCGAGCAGTAGCATCCATTGCCGGCTATTATCCAGTTCGGTCAATGTACGCTCCAATATTCTATGCTCAAGCTTGGGGTGTTCCTGTGCAAATTTTTCAAATCCTGCGCGCGGAAAAGAATGGATACGGGCATCGGTAATTGCGCTAATGGTATATCGCGTCTGATCACCAAATGGCCGCCCGACGAAATCCGCAGGATAGGCAATTCCGACAATCTGTTCACGTCCGTCGCCCAGCGATGTGGAAAGTTTCAGCACGCCTTCAATAACGTTGGCGACTACAGATGACTTGTCTCCCTCCCACATAAGGGTTTGACCGGCGGATAAGGATTGCCTGTGGCCAATTTGACTCAATATCGCTCGCTCGCCGTCTTCCAAAACGGAGCAAATTGCACGATTTCGAACGGGGCAGTCGGCGCAAGCAGTCATGGTACTGCACATAGTTGCTAAATATCTGACTGTATAGGCTGTTCGCGTTGCAAATTTGGGACATACACTTACGTGGCAGTAATCTCCTGCATTACATAAAATAGGCAGTCCTGTTTGATGATGTCAACGTCAAGTGTGGCCATGGATGGGATGATGTCATTACGGGTGATCAAACGGTTGTTCTGGATTTCGAACAGATCGTAAGCAATATCCTCTCCATTGTCGGTGGTCGCGGTAATTGGTAGCTGATCGCAGTCCGTCATATCTGCAAGCCATTGACCTGCGTTCAAGACGCCAAAGTTAAAATGATCCAAATCATCACGGAATCGCACCTCGGATGTTCCATCAAATCCAAAATCGATTCCGGGTTTCATTTTCACGATGGCCTGCGTTTTCAGCAATATTATGCCACCCTTCGCGAGCGCATGATCGGGCAGGTTTTGCATGTGTAAACAAGCCTCGAGATATTCCGCTGCATGATCCAGCGCCGCGTCTTCTCCCGCCTTGCCGCATTCAAGTGTTACAGCCGGACAATATTTGGCCATGGCAAGCGATTGAGTGCCCACTGGCTGCCGATAATAGACTGTGGTGCGCGCGAACGATGCCGCAAGATGCAAAAATGGTGGATCCAGTTCGTTCAAACAGGCGTAGTGCGGATTGGTGCCAGTGTTGTTATGAAGATCGATACTGGCGAAAAGAGGTTTGGCGGTTACTGTTTCAACCACCTGTTGCATCAGCTTTGCTTCGCATGAATCGGGGACGAGAGTACCCGGCCACGCTCGGTTATAATCGGTTTGTCCATTCAAAACGCGCTGGCGTTTCTTCGCGGCTGCAACATTGGCGATAAAAAGCCACATCGAGCGGGGAAGCAGCTGGCACCGATATTTGTTCAAAATTGCCTGAACCGCTTCGAAGCCAGTTGGTTCGTTGCCATGTTGCAACACAGTAACGAACAAAGGTGATGACTGACGTCCCTCGACAAAGAATAGCGAAGGACCGCCCAAAACCGATTCAAGCTCTGTCGGCGCGCAGGTGTATAGCGCGTCAGGAATCTCGTCGAACCGTCGCAAATCTATGGTCAGATTGTCCACCTGTGTACCGGAGTATCGGTTTGTTGCCGCTCCAGATAAGCAGCAACCAGACCGGCCATGTCAACATCATGTTTGGCCAAATAATCGCGTTGCCATTGCGCGCCGTTTTGTTTGCTGGCTGCTCGTTCGGCGATGATTCCCAGATAGGTTTCGATATCAGCATCTGCCAGACCCAGTTGCTGTAGACCTGTTTCCGCCATTGGCACGAAAGTGTCGCAGATCATGCGATCCAGCGCCAGATCATCAACATGATCCCATCGTATTTTGGCATTCAGGCCATGCCGCGCCGCTGCATAGAAATTGTCGCGCGCGGTGAAAAACTGCGTCCGTTTGTGCGGCGGGTTTTCGTGGGTAGCGAGATAGGTGACCAGCCCGAAAGAGAAGGCAGCATTGGCCATTGCATCGGCGATGGTAGGGCCAGCTGATACCGCGCGCTGTTCCATGCGAAAATGCGGTGTGCCGTCATCATCCCACCCGACCAGCGGTCGGTTCCAGCGCCAGATGGTACCGTTCTGCAGTCGCAAATGATCAAGCTTTTCATCTCCGCGATCAGAAACTTGCGGCAACAAAACCGGATAGCGTTGGCGGTTTGCAACGAATACTTCGCACAGTGATTCTTCGATAAAGCGGACACCAAAGGTCGCTCGCTCGGCATAGTCCCAATCCCCGACCGAGACAGCTTGTTCGAATAAGGGAATCCGGGTTTCGTCCCACAAATCCTTGCCAAATAGATACGGCGAATTGGCCCCTACGGCAACCAACGGCACCGAGGCCAGTTTGGATGCATTATAATAGTGCGCGCCCTGATCCGGTGGAATTTTGAGGTGGATTTGGAACGATGTTGTCGCCGCTTCGAGCATGACATCATGATGCACCGTGTCGAGTTTGTCTTTGCCCGAGATGTTCAATCCGATCGGCTTCCCATGTCGCATTTTGAAAACCTGCTTGTTCACGGCACGGTACCGTTTTCCCTTCGACATGTTTTCAACACAGAGATCGCTGTCACGGAGTGTCGGCAATATTCCAATATTTGCGAGATGAAGCCCCATGGATTGCGCGACATCCGACGCATTGCTCCATTGGTTCGCCAGATTATCATGAAGATGGGATATAGCATTGCCCGTCAGTATGGCCGGGTCGCCGTTCAGTTCGATATTGAAAAGCGACAATTCACGGACGACCAGTTCGCTATTGATCGCTTCGATAAGCTCGTCGTTTTTTGCTGCCGGACGCATATTCTCGTCCACAATCCAGGCTTCCAGTTCAAATCCACCTGTCGCGGGACCGCTGGATAACAAACCCTCAGCCTCCCACTTTTGCACCAGATCGGTCTCACGATGCAGGCATTCGACAAATGCGCCGTAATCGGCATCGCAGAAAGTGATCGTGTCCAGTTCTTGCCCCATGCCCTCTCCTCAAGGAAATGCGTTTCGGGTAATATGGCCACAGAAACAGCCGCTTAGCAAAGTGTCACTGGACCAACAGACCTTCGCTCCCTTCTATATCCAGTCCGCAAATCTCTGCCCTGCCAACAAGGATTCTTAGATATTGCGCGACGGCGCGGCGCCAAGTGGATTCTTCCAGATAATCCGCGATTTTGCTTTGCACGGCCTCGAACGGCAGCGTCTCTCCATCCAGTTTTCGTCCTGCTTTAATGACGTGAACGCCGAAACGGGTTTTTACCGGAACCGGGCACATTTGCCCTGCTTCCAGATTGAACAGGAATGTTTCAAACTCATCAACGGTTTGGCCCGGTCCGATTTGACCTAGATTGCCGCCCTGTTTGGCCGAGGAACAAGCGGACAACGTTTCGGCCAGTGCTTCAAAACGCTCTGGATGTTCTTTTAATTCTGCAATTGTATCCACCGCATTGAGTTCTGCCTTGGTATAACGCTTCTTGTCGTCCTGAGGGGCGGCGAACAGGATGTGCGATGCTTCGACCAGATCAGGGCTGCTGAACTGAGTAATATTCTGCTCATAGTAACGGCGACAGGTTGCTTCATCGGCGGTCGGTATTTCGACTTCCTGTTCAAGCAACGCTTCGATCCTGGCGTCATCGGGCAGCAATTTGCGGCCATTTTCATCGTCAATCAGTGGTGGCTCTATCGACAGGCGATCCGCCTCGGCCAATAGCAGCGTCTTGATCGCTAACGCACGCGCTGCTTCTGACCAGGCTTCCTCGGGATTTTTTGCAGGATGATTTTGGGCTTCTGCTGCAATAGCGTCGGGCGGAATTTCTGTGCCGTTCACTGCAAGTGCGGGTGCTTCTGCTGTCTGTGTCATAGTCTCGCCTTTTTGCTGCGCGTGATCTGATAGCCCGACCGCCAGACATAACGCACTGGCGCGGACAGCATGTGCACCAGCCGCGTGAATGGAAAGAGCAGGAAGATCGTCAGTCCCAGAAAAATATGTACCCGGAAAACCCAGTGCGAACCATCAAGGAACAGCGAGGCTGTCGGGTTGAAGGTGAAGATGCCATTGGCCCACGCCATAAAGCGCACCATCTGTTCCCCGTCCATATGTCCAAGCGATATCGGCACTGTCGCTAGCCCCAACGCAAGCTGCAACCATAAAAGGAAAAGAATGCCGGTGTCGGCAAAGGGTGAATTGGCACGGATACGCGCATCGAACAGGCGACGATGAAGCAGCATCGATGCGCCGACAAAAGCGATGGCTCCCGCAATTCCGCCGCCGAAGACGGCCAGCGCCTGCTTCCATTCATGCTTCACTGCAAGTGAATCGAATATCCAGATTGGCACTAGTAGGCCAACAATGTGGCCAAATAGCACGAATAGTACCCCCGCGTGAAACAGCACAGATCCCCACATCAGCTGCTTGCGACGAAGGAGCTGGCTTGAACCCGCGCGCCAGCTATAGGGCTCGCGATCATATCGGATAATGGAACCGATCACGAGCACGGCCAGCGCAATATAGGGATAGATGCCAAAAAGCAGGTGGTTCAGATAATCATCCATTATCGGGCCCTCCATTTGTCATCGCCTGATGCGGCGTTTCGTCCAGCATTTTGCCGAGCATATCGGATACTTTCGGGCAGCCATCTTCGGGCGAGCCGGGACCAAAGGTCACTTGCTCCGCCTCCCAGGCTTCATCCAGTGCTTCCAGGTCATCCGGATCATCATCCGGTTCATTGCGTAGCGCCTCAATCACTTCTGCATCGGCTGGGCCGGACAGCTGACCAAGCGCCCCCAGGACAGCGGCATAGCAACTGTCACGCTTGGCCAGCCTCTCTCCAACGGCGGCAATTACATGCGCGGGCTCGGAGAGTAACTCCAGCGCCTCGGCAGGTGGCAATATCGAGAGAAATTCGAGAAAGAGCGGGAGAAAATCGGGTAATTCGGTGGAATCGATCAATAAGCCTTTTTCTTCATACATGGATTTGAGATCAACCATCGCCTGTCCGCGATCACGGCTCTCACCGTGAACATGCTCGAACAGATGCAGCGACAGCGACCGTGTGCGGTCAAACAGCAGCACATAGCGTTCTTGAAGATCAAGCAGGTCGCGTTCGCGATATTCGGCGATGATAGGGTTGAGCCGTTTGACAAAAGCCGCTGGAAGCATGCCTTCCTCCTTCAGCAGCGGCAAAAAATCATCCACCGCCTCCTGGATTTCCGCTGTCGGATAGGTCAGCAGAGCAGCAAGTATCTTGAATGTTTTGGTCATGTCACATTACCTCCGCCAAAAACTTCAGATGGTGTCTGGATTTTCTGGCGCTTCGACGAACCGAACAAGTTGGTCTCCGTCGAACCACCAGAGCAACCATTACCAAACGAGAAGCCGCATTCTCCGCGTTCGTCAAAGGCGTCTTCCGCGTCTTCACGGTGGCTGGTAGGAATGACGAAGCGATCCTCATAATTGGCAATCGCCATGATGTGATACATTTCGTCGATTTGTGCGGGTGTTAAACCAACCCGTTCGGCAACATCGGTAGCAATCACGCCATCAATCGTCTTGGCACGCATATAGCTGCGCATCGCCATCATCCGTTCGAGGCAAAGCGCAATCGGTTCGTCCTTGCCTGCGGTGAGCAAGTTGGACAGATAGCGCAAAGGAATACGCAGGCTGCGAACATCGGGCATGCCGTCGATAATATCGAGCTGCCCGGCACTGGCTGCTGCGTTAATCGGTGACAATGGCGGCACGTACCAGACCATTGGCAAGGTGCGATATTCAGGGTGGAGCGGAAAGGCGACTTTCCATTCCATCGCCATTTTATATACCGGCGATTTACGCGCCGATTCCAGCCAGGCCTCGGGCACACCGTCTTTCCGCGCCTGTTCGATGACTTCCGGGTCATTGGGATCGAGGAAAATATCAAGCTGCGCCTGATAGAGATCCTGCTCATCCTCAACCGACGCCGCTTCTTCTATACGGTCGGCATCATAGAGCATCACACCCAAATAACGAATACGCCCAACGCAGGTTTCTGAACAGACGGTCGGCTGGCCTGCCTCGATACGCGGATAGCAGAAGGTGCATTTCTCCGACTTGCCGCTGTTCCAGTTAAAGTAGATTTTCTTATAGGGACAACCGGAGACACACATGCGCCAGCCGCGACATTTTTCCTGATCGATCAGGACAATGCCGTCTTCCTCGCGCTTGTAGATAGACCCGGACGGGCAAGCCGCGACGCAGGTTGGATTGAGGCAATGTTCGCACAGGCGCGGCAGGTACATCATGAATGTATTTTCAAACTCGCCGTACATTTCTTTCTGGATGCCTTCGAAATTTGCATCCTTGGCGCGTTTTGAAAATTCCCCACCGAGAATTTCTTCCCAGTTCGGACCCCATTCGATTTTCTCCAGCCGCTCGCCCGAAACCAGAGATCGCGGACGCGCGGTTGGCATTGCCTTCATTTCGGGCGATTTTTGCAGGTGCTCATAGTCGAACGTGAACGGCTCATAATAATCGTCAATTTCGGGCATGTCGGGATTGGCGAAGATTTTCGCAAGCAGCCGCCATTTTCCGCCCATTTTGGGGCGAATTCGGCCATTGCGTTGCCGCTCCCAGCCTCCATTCCATTGCTTCTGGTTCTCCCAATCCTTCGGATACCCGATGCCCGGCTTGGTCTCGACATTGTTAAACCAAGCATATTCCATGCCCTCGCGGCTGGTCCATACATTCTTGCAGGTGACCGAACAGGTATGACAGCCAATACATTTATCAAGATTCAGGACCTTGCCTATTTGTGCGCAGACTTTCATTCTGCTGCCTCCAATTTTTCACCGGGAATTTCTCCCGGCTGCAGCCGGTCTTTTTCACCATCGAGCCAGTCGACTTCGGTCATCTTGCGAACAATCACGAATTCATCGCGGTTGGAACCGACGGTGCCGTAATAGTTGAAACCATAGCTGAGCTGCGCATAGCCGCCGATCATGTGGGTCGGCTTGAGTACAGCGCGTGTAACGCTGTTATGAATGCCGCCGCGCTGTCCGGTGATCTGTGATCCCGGCACGTTCACGATTTTCTCCTGCGCGTGATACATGAAGAGCGTGCCCTCTTTCATCCGCTGCGAGACCACCACGCGGGCGACAAGTGCACCGTTGGAGTTGAACGCTTCAACCCAGTCATTATCGACCAGTCCGGCTTTCTCGGCATCAATTTCCGACATCCACACAATCGGGCCGCCGCGTGACAGGGTCAGCATCAGCAGATTGTCGGTATAGGTCGAGTGAATCCCCCATTTCTGGTGCGGCGTGATGAAGTTGAGCACAACATGCTTTTGTCCATCGGCCCGGTCGAGCATTGGCTTGACCGCCTTGGTATCAATCGGTGGACGATAGACACAGAAGCCTTCGCCAAAGGCGCGCATCCATGAGTGGTCCTGATACAATTGCTGCCGCCCAGTGAGCGTCCGCCAAGGGATCAATTCGTGGACGTTTGTATAGCCTGCATTGTAGCAAACTTCTTCGCTCTCGATGCCCGACCAGGTCGGTGACGAGATAATCTTGCGCGGTTGTGCGACCACATCGCGATAGCGGATTTTCTCATCTTCTTTTGGCCTTGCCAAATGCGCATGTTCGCGGCCGGTAAATTCTTCCAGCGCCTCCCATGCCTTGACCGCTACCTCGCCATTGGTTTCGGGTGCGAGCATCAGGATGACCTCGGTGGCGTCGATGTCCGTATCGATCTTGGCCATGCCCTTGGTGACACCCTCGTCGGTGACGACACCGTTCAGGTCTCTCAAATGCTGAACCTCATGCGCGGTTTGCCAGGCAATGCCCTTACCGCCGTTACCGGCTTTATCCATTAGCGGTCCAAGCGCGGTGAATTGCTTGTAAAGATTGGCATAATCGCGCTTTACAACGCTGATTTGCGGCATGGTTACACCGGGGACCGGATCAATCTCGCCTTTCGTCCAGTCCTTCACATCAAACGGCTGCGCGATTTCACCCGGCGTATCGTGGAGGATCGGTGTCAGCACCACATCCTCTTCCTCGCCCAGAACTTCAGGTGCGATTTCGGAGAATTTCTTGGCTATCGCCTTGTAGATTTCCCAGTCGGATTTGGATTCCCATACCGGATCAACAGCTGCTGAAAGTGGATGGATAAATGGGTGCATGTCGGAGGTATTGAGGTCATTTTTCTCATACCAGGTCGCGGTCGGTAGAACGATGTCTGAATAGACACAGGTAGTGGACATGCGGAAATCGAGCGTGACAACAAGATCAAGTTTACCCTTGGGTGCATCATCATGCCATTTCACATCTTCAGGCTTCACATGACCCATCTCGCCAAGGTCCTTGCCTTGAACTCCATGTTCAGTGCCAAGCAGATGCTTGAGGAAATATTCATGCCCCTTACCCGAAGAACCTAAAATATTGGAGCGCCAGACAAACATGTTGCGCGGCCAGTTGGCCGGATCATCGGGATCGTGACAGCTCAGCTCCAGATCGCCTGATTTCAGCCCATCAACGATATAATCTTTCGGTTCCTTGCCGGCCTTGCGCGCCGCCTTGGCAACCTCGAGCGGGTTTGTTTTGAGCTGCGGTGCCGAGGGCAACCAGCCCATACGTTCAGCGCGGACATTAAAGTCGATCAGCGACCCGCTCATTTCTCCTTCCGGCGCGGTTGGCGAAATTATCTCATCCACTTCAAGCGTCTCGTAACGCCACTGATCGCTATGCGCGTAGAAGAAGCTGGTCGAGTTCATCTGGCGCGGCGGACGGTTCCAGTCCAGCGCAAAGGCCAGCGGTTGCCAGCCGGTTTGCGGACGCAGTTTTTCCTGTCCGACATAGTGCGACCAGCCGCCGCCCGATTGACCAACACAACCGCACATCACGAGGAGATTGATGATCCCGCGATAGGTCATGTCCATGTGGTACCAATGGTTGATTCCGGCACCGAGGATGACCATCGACTTGCCCTTGGTCCTCTCGGCATTAGTTGCAAATTCGCGTGCAACCGTCACAATGGTCTCGGCAGGAACGCCGGTAATTTTCTCCGCCCAAGCCGGGGTATACGGTTCGTTCTCGTTGAAATCCTTGGCGATATTTTCGCCGCCCAAACCGCGATCCAGACCATAGTTGGCCATGAATAGGTCATACACCGAGGCAACCAATGCTTCGCCTTTGGCTAGCTTGACTCGCTTCACCGGAACCCGCCTCATCAACTTATCCGGATGGTCTGTTCCTTTGAAATAGTCATGATCACGATTGCCGAAATATGGGAAGGCTACATCAACAACCGTGTCATGATCACCATCAAGAATATTAGTCAGCTTGAGCCTTGTATCATTGCCGCCGCTTTCTTTCTCTTCCAGGTTCCATTTACCCTTTTCGCCCCAGCGCGAACCAACCGTGCCATTGGGGACAACGATCTTTTTGCTCAGTTCGTCATAAGCAACGGTTTTCCAGTCGGCATTTTCCTTCTCGCCCAGTGCATCTTTAAATTCTGACGCACGTAGCAGACGTTCGGGGATGAAGCTCCCATCTTGTTCAACCAGCCGGACCAGCATCGGCATATCAGAGTATCTACGGGCATAGTCTTCAAAATATTCCGCCTGCCGGTCAAGATGATATTCGCGCAAGATAACATGACCCATGGCCATCGCCAGCGCGGAATCAGTGCCCTGTTTGGGATGCAGCCACATATCCGAAAATTTCGCGGCTTCGGAATAATCGGGTGACACCACCACCGATTTTGCACCCTTGTACCGGGCCTCGGTATAGAAATGCGCATCGGGCGTCCGGGTCTGCGGGACGTTCGAACCCCAGAGCATCAGGAATCCGGCATTATACCAGTCCGCACTTTCGGGCACATCGGTCTGCTCGCCCCATGTCTGCGGGGAGGCAGGCGGCAAATCGCAATACCAGTCGTAGAAGGACATACAGGTGCCGCCGAGCAGCGACATATAGCGCGATCCGGCTGCATAAGAGACCATCGACATCGCTGGAATTGGTGAGAAACCAATTACCCGGTCCGGGCCATATTTCTTAGCGGTGTAAGCATTGGCGGCGGCGATGACTTTCGTCACTTCATCCCATTTGGCGCGTATGAAACCGCCATGACCGCGTACTTTGGTGTAGCTATCGCGCTTGGCTTTATTCTCGACAATCGAAGTCCAGGCCGCGACCGGTTCCATTGTCTTACGCGCTTCTTGCCACAACCGCATTAAACGGGAACGTATCAGCGGATATTTCACCCGGTTGGCGGAATAAATATACCAGCTATAGCTCGCCCCGCGCGAACAGCCGCGTGGTTCGTGATTGGGCAAATCAGGCCTAGTGCGCGGATAATCAGTCTGCTGCGTTTCCCAAGTGACAATGCCGCCCTTCACATAAACTTTCCAAGAGCAACTACCCGTGCAGTTCACCCCGTGGGTCGAGCGGACAATCTTGTCATGCTGCCAGCGTTTCCGGTAGCCATCCTCCCAGCGTCGATCCTCGCTCGTGGTGACGCCATGACCGTTGGCATAAGGGGCCGTGGCCTTGCTGAAGAAATTCAATCGGTCGAGAAGGTGGCTCATTTTTCAGGTCCTCATTCAGGCGGTGGCGGGGATTGGAACGGCGGCTTCTTTGCCCCGTTCGATATCGTGGAGCAGGCTTCCTCGTCGGGTGTAGTAATTCCAGGTGACCAAGGCGCAGGCGACGTAGAAGATCAGGAATCCCCACAAGGCCGCATTGGGTGTACCGGTCATCGAAATCGAGCTGCCATAGGCTTTCGGAATGAAGAACGCCCCGTAAGCGGCAATGGCAGAGGTGAAGCCGATAATTGCTGCGGACTCCTTCTCTGCGTTGCGCAATTGTTCGTTGGCGGGCAGGTCGGGCATCAGCCGGCCCACTTCCTTGCGCATGATGATCGGGATCATCTGGAAGGTCGACGCATTGCCGATGCCGGTTGCAAAGAACAGCAGCATGAACATCGCGAAGAAGCCCCAGAATGCACCTTCCTGATCCTTGATACCAAGGAAGTAGAGCACACCCGCCACCGCCGCGATCATCAAGAGGAACGTCCAGAAGGTAACGCGTCCGCCGCCCCATTTGTCCGAGATCCAGCCTGTGGCAGCACGGGAAACCGCACCCACCAAGGGCCCCAGGAACACATATTTCAACGAGTCCACATCAGGGAAGGCAATCTTGCTGAGCAGCGGGAAGCCAGCCGAATAGCCGATAAATGATCCAAAAGTCCCCGTGTACAGGAAGCACATGATCCAGTTATGCTTGCGCTGAAAAATCACCGCCTGTTCGGAGAAGCTCGCCTTGGCAGAGGCAATATCGTTCATACCGAACCATGCCAGCGCAGAACTGATCAGGATGAAGGGTATCCAGATGAAACCGGCATTTTGCATCCACATCTGGCTGCCATCTTCAAGTGTTTGCGGTTCGCCGCCGATAGCGCCAAAGACGCCGGCAGTGATGACGATGGGTACGAGGAACTGCATAACCGAGACACCGGCATTGCCGAGCCCTGCGTTAAGTGCCAGCGCATTGCCCTTCTGCCGTTTCGGGAAAAAGAAGCTGATATTCGCCATCGAAGAGGCAAAATTGCCGCCGCCAAAGCCGCACAGCAATGCCAGCGTCAAGAAGATAAAATATGGCGTCTCCGGATTTTGCACCGCATAGCCGATACCAAATGCCGGTATCATTAGTGACAGGGTGGTCAGGGTCGTCCAAAGCCGTCCGCCGAAAATGGGCACCATGAAACTGTAAAATATTCGCAACGTCGCGCCGGATAGGCCCGGTAAGGCGGCCAGCCAGAATAGCTGGTCCGTGGTATAGTTGAAACCAATGGACGGCAGCTTGGCAACAACCACCGACCAGACCAGCCAGACCGAGAAGGCGAGTAGCAGACACGGAATCGAAATCCACAAATTTCGTTGGGCAATTTTGGCGCCCTTGTCCGCCCAGAATTCCTCATCCTCGGGCTCCCATTCCTCCAGTAGTTTGGACTGCGCATGGGTTTTTCTGTGAACAGCCGCGTCCTGGACATTTTCCATTTCGGGGAATTCGGGCAGTTCGGACAATTGCTTGCCAACCGCACGCTGTTCCATCTGACGAACCGAGAAATGCATCCAGGCGAGTGCGACGCCTACCAGCGCGAACAGCAGCATGTAGCAGCTGGTCCAGATACCGGTAAGATCATTCATCGCGCCAAACGCGATCGGTAGGACAAAACCGCCAAGCCCGCCAATCATGCCAACCAGACCACCAACGCTACCGACATTCTCAGGATAATAGACCGGGATATGCTTGTAGACTGCGGCCTTGCCGAGCGACATGAAGAAGCCGAGGATGAAGATCGCCACGACGAAAGGAACCAGACCCATTTCGGTCGAGAAGGCGATTGGTCCCTCAATCCCGTGGATGATGTAGTCCGTCTTTGGATAGGAAAGCATGAACAGGCAGATCAGCGATACGCCGAACGTTGCATACATGACCTTGCGCGCACCATAGCGGTCAGACAGATGTCCGCCATAGGCGCGGAACAAGCTGGCGGGGATCGAATAGGCCGCTGCGAGCAGACCCGCGGTCTTGATGTCAAGACCATATACATTGATGAGGTAGTTTGGCAGCCACAGTGCCAGTGCCACGAAGGCGCCGAAGACAAAGAAATAGTATAGCGCAAATCGCCAGACCTGCTGGTTCTTGAGCGGCTCCAGTTGCATCAATGCGGAACGGGGCTTCTCTCCACTTTCCCGGCGGGACCTGATGTCCGGATCATCCTCAGTGGCAAACCAGAACACAATCGCAGTTATCGCGAGGACAGCAGCCCAAAGCTGAGCGACACTCGTCCAGCCATAGGCGACAAGCACCATCGGGGCCAAAAGCTTGGTGACTGCCGCACCGACATTGCCAGCACCAAATATACCCAACGCCGTACCCTGCCTTTTCTGCTCATACCACTTGGAAACATAGGCAATGCCGACCGCGAAACTGCCGCCTGCCAGGCCAACGCCGAGCGCGGCGATGAGCATAACGATATAGCTATCAGCCCATGAGAGCAGGAACGTCGCCAGCGCTGCCGCGAGCATGGTCAGTGAAAATACCAGCCGTCCGCCATATTGGTCTGTCCAGATGCCAAGGAATATCCGCGACAGCGATCCGGTCAGGATCGGCGTGCCCACGAGCAAACCAAATTGTGTATCGCTAAGCCCGAGATCCTCCTTGATCTGAATGCCAATAATTGAGAAAATCGTCCAGACCGCGAAGCATATGGTGAAAGCAAAGGTACTCATCCCCAGGGCTTTGTGCTGTTGGCCCGGTTTTACCTGCGAATTATCCTGCATGATGTCTTCCCCGTGATCGCGAGTATTAAACCTGCGATTTTGAGATTCTGTTTGTCAGGCCGGGTGGCCTGCAACATTGATCGAGATCAAAAGCTAAAATTAATTGCAGTTGTGACCGGATTTATCGGCGGGGCGCAAACAGCATTGGCCCGTAAAGCGCGGCGAACAGAAGGAACCCTGCGGCCCAGATGAATCCTGCAATGGACATGCCCAGTGCATAGCTGACCCCCGTAAACGGCAGTGATACCCGAAGAAGTGCGCCGACAAAGATAAGCAGATAGATCAGCACAGTTCCCGCGCCAGCGCGCAGTTCCCGCCCGCAATGCCCCAGGCTCGCCCTTGTCATTATCGCCATCGTTAGCTGTCCGATTGCACCGGTGGTTAGCGCGTGTAGAGCGTGGGCGGATGTAAGAAGGTCAGGCCGCAATATCGCCAGTCCCATCAATCCAAGTGCAACCGGAATCCAGAAATAGGCAATGTGCAGAATCAGCACCAACGGGTCTTTGCCGCATTGCCAGCCGCGCCATCGGATCAATCGGATAGTATGGACCACAGCTGCAATCAAGAAACCGACACCGACCGCCTTCGCATCAGGATCGATAATCCAACTCAGTAAGGCAATAACGGCGAACAGCAAGGCGACTTTGTCATAGAGACCGAACGGCGCTGGCATCACCGCCATCCGCTGTTTCTTCATCCAGTTGGTTGTGAAAGATGGAATGACCCGCCCGCCGATCAGCATCATCAAAGTCGTTACCAATGCTAGCGCCATTCTCAGGCCGAACTGATAGGGGAAACCGAGCGCATCTCCGGCGTGATCGAGCACATTGCTAACCGCCAGCAGCCCGACTAGCAAACAGACGGGAAGATTACGCCAGTTTTTGCCCGCGAGAACTTCGCACCATGCCAGCCCGGCCACTACGATCAGGAACAGGCAGTCGATGGTTGAGGTCAACAGGCCGTTTCCACCTACAAACATCGCGACACGGCCAGCCAGCCAAAGCAGGAACAGCAGAACCAAAGGCATACCCATGACCGGCAATCGCCCGGTCCAGTTGGGAATCGCAGTCATTACAAAACCCGCGATCACCGCCGCGACATAGCCGAAAACCATTTCATGGCCGTGCCAGCCTAGCGCATTGCCCTCGGGTCCAATGGCATAGCCATGGGAGAAAGCCGCCATCCATAAGGGGATGACCAGCCCGGCAAAAAGCGCAGCGGAGAAAAAGAACGGACGGAATCCATGGCTGAAGAAGGCCGGGCCGTTATAGGCACGACGCTTCTCGCCGGCAGTTTGTTCGGAACTGGCCATTAGAATTTCAACTGCGTGGTAAACCAGAATTTCTGAGTGTCGGTTGCAAAACCGTCGCTGTCATAATCAGCATATTTGAGTGACACAGAAACATGTTTTCCAAAGCTGCGCGCGATCAGAAAATTCCATTCCTGCCCATAGTCCAGATTACCGCTTGTGGATTTATAGTCATGATAGACCGCCCGGAATGTGGTCTCTTTTAGCCATTTCGGTCCGTTCGGTTTGACGACAACGTCCCCATAAATATCGCGCAGACCATTGGCGGGGGTATTCAGGAACTTGTCAGCCCAGCCGTTGAAGGCGTGAAGCGTTGCGAGCGGTGTTCGCAGCGCGGTTGTGCCGTCGCCTTCCAGCCGCTCCAGTCCGATTTTGACCGTCACCGGCCCGGTCGCGATACCCGGCTCCAGCAGCAAGTAATCATGCCGGAAATTGGCCGGATTAGGGCCGTAGTCGGACTGCTGCGCGTATTCCGCAGTATAGAGTAATTTCGCGCCACCCAGATCCTGTTTGCCCGCCAGCCGCACGCCATAAGTTTGCGAGGAAGCGCCCGGCGCATTCGGGATATCCAGCAGATAGGCATAGGCCGTGATACTGCCAATGACCGGCGCATCATAGCTTGCTTGGATCAGATGAATATCGTTGTTCCGGAACGTACCGATTGGCGAGTCCGGTCCGAAAATCCGGTTAACCCGCCAGCTATAACCATAGGTTGCTGAAAACCCCTTCGCAGGCGAGACCGTCACCAATGCCGCGTCCATCGTCTGGTCATTTTGGCGCCATCCAACAGAACCAATCCATCTCTGGTTGTCGAGATTGACCGTTTGCCGACCCAATTTGATATCGGCAACACCCTCATGCCGCCACCGCACATAAGCTTGGTTGAGCACAACATCTTCGGGATCAGCAACCACCGGAAACTGGGTTTTTCCGTTCAGCGTATCGTTGAATTTCTCAGCCCCGACATTGGCAATCGCCTCGCCCTCCACCTTGAAACTGAATCCCTGCCATTCGCCTGACTCAATGCCCGCCTTCACGCGCAGCGTAGATGCAGTGGCATCGCGCGGCAGGCCGTCTTGATCGACCGTTTCCAGCCGGTAACGCAATTCGATATAGGGCTTTATGGCTTCATCCGCTTCTCCCTTAGCACCCGCAGAACCCGCGACCGCGGGTGACCCGAACAAAAGTGGCAATATCACGAAATAGGAGAGAACAAGGCGACTTGAAATTCGAACCATTTTATCGCTCCAATTGATATAGTAGGAGCTCTTAGCGGCAGACGCCGCATTACGAATTGATTTGGATCAACAGGCAATTTGGGTTTGGGAACTGAAACCTCAGAAACCAGTGATTCGGACCAACTGCTTGAAGGAATTCGGCTGCCCATCGCTCTGATTTATCGAGCATGGCTGGAATGCGATAACGAACTTTTTCCGCAATTGCGGAAGCTACCACTAAGGGTCGGAAGTCAAATGTTGACCAAATTTGATTTGTATTTGAAGAAATTCTGAATCGGATTAGTCATTCAAAAACACATCCCCTTGCATGACATAAACCGCCCCTGTCCGGATGGTGCAAGGACATGCAACCCGCGCATTTCAGGGCCGTGTTGTCATCCTGCGGATGCCTGCCCGCGCCACCCCTTCATGCGGGGTTTCCCTCATTGTCATTCGGTGCAGTCCAGACCCCAACCGGACCTTTCGGGGCTTAGTCAAAGGGATGGTCCCTTGGGCGAACAAAACAGCTTCGAAAAGGAATCTTCACATGAAAAACACAGTCACACTCGTCGGCTTCGTCGGAAACGATCCAGAGGTTCGCGAAACCAAGTCAGACGCAACAATCACCAACATCTCTTTAGCAACAACGCGCAGTTTCAAAGACAGTAAAGGCGAACGCCAGCAGGAAACCGAATGGCACCGCATTACCTGCTTTAATGGTATCGGCAAATGTGTTGCCGAACATGTCACCAAAGGTGCCATGATAATGGTTACAGGACGTATCCATTACACCAAGTGGACAGATCAAAATGACATCACTCGCTACGGCTGCGAAATCATTGCCGAACAGGTCGATTTTCTTTCCAAGGCGAAAGCCAAATCCACTGACTAATCGCAACCAACATTGCAACTTTCCAAGGCCCGGTAGCGGATGCTACCGGGCCTTTCTTTTGTTCGATTAGTCAAAACGAAAAGCGGTCGTTTCGGAAATACGAAACGGCATTTCCCTCACTGGTAATCCACCCTCAAACCGCACCGCAGTTTGCATGAACAAGATGGCTATTTGTTACCAGAACGCCTTTTGATGAGAACAAACCTCTTTCAATAAACTCTATCCATCAGACGCCGGATCGGCTATGAAGTCCGCCGGTAACGGGGAGAAATGAGTTCTTTTCGTCTTCCAGATCACCAAGATCAAAACATGTCCGAATAGGGAACAACAAAGTGCACACCGTACGCAATCTAGATTGCATGAATGAATGGAAAACGGCATAAAACTCGCAAACATGATTCCTCAAATGACCAGCAGTTAGCTGGGTCAAAATTACAGGGGGTCTCCCGTCGCAGAAAGACCATACGCCTAAAGCTGGACGGTAATGTCGCAAGGCGCACTTCGCTCAAGGTTGGCGTGACATGGGATATTGAACTTCCCGGATTTGGATTGCGCAAGCGGTCAAACGGAAAAGTTACATGGGTCGTCAAATATAGGTATCGCGGACAGCAGCGGATGAAAACGTTGGGCGCGGCAAGGGCGGTGCCAGCTCATATTGCAAGAGCCGAAGCAAGGAAGCTGATTGCGGAGGCTGCGCTTGTTGGGCTGCCCACAAAACCAAAGCAAAAATATGTTCCCAGATTTGATGAGTATGTTCACGAGTTCTGGCGCGACTATGCGCAGCACTGGAAGCCAACAACGCAAAAGGCCTGTCAGGGATATATTGCGCGGGAGTTAGTGCCGGTATTTGGAAAGATGCAGATTGACCAGATCGAACGCGTAGATATTAACCGATGGCGCGATGCGCTGTCCAAGCGGACCGGTGTTTTCAATCGTACCATCCCACTAATGTCTGTAATGATGCGCTATGCCGAGCAATTGGGTCACCGGCCCAAGGGAACAAATCCCTGTCGCGGCGTATCCCGCTACAAGCGCGACCTTCCGGAACGCTATCTGTCGCCAATTGAATATAAGCGCTTGGGCAGGGTATTGGCAGATTCTGAACTTCCCAACCCGGATGTTGTTCCGGCAATCCTTATGCTTCTTTATACCGGAGCCAGAGCCTCCGAAATCGAAACGCTGCGCTGGCGCTATATTCAAATACCGCGCCTCGTGCTGCCCGATAGCAAAACCGGTCCCAAGACCATCTATTTGAACAGACAAGCCGTTGATGTGCTGAATGCGCTTGAACAGGGCAAGCCGGATGATTTTGTCTTTCAGGCAACAAGGTCAGGCGACCCAATCAACCTAAGCCAGTACTGGCATAAAATAAGAAAGCGCGCCGCGCTTCCCGATGTGAGACTTCACGATTTGCGCCACAGCTTTGCTTCGACTGCCATTGCAGATGGCATTCCGCTGGCTATCATCGGAAAATTACTCGGCCATGCTCTTCCGGAATCTACAGCGCGCTATGCGCATCTGGCAGATGATGTGATCTGTGAATCTGCCGAACGTGTCTGTTCCGGCCTCGCGTCTCAGATGGGGATTTCTCATGACCAGCTATGATCTGAAACGCGTCATTGGCGAAGAGCTTGCCCGCGTTGAAAACCGGTTTGATAAATTCGGCAAACCGGAGCGCAAAACAGTCTTTGACAAAGTCGTTCCTGGCTTTGGTGTGCGCAAACATGCGTCAGGCAGAAAGGTCTATATCTTGCAAATGCGCATAAGCGGACGGCAGCGCACGGTCACGATTGCCAATGCTGCGGTGATCAGTGAAACGGTGGCAAAGGACGTCGCACGGCGTCTTATCTTGCGCATTGAGCTTGGAATGAACCCAGCGGATGAAAAGAAGCGCTCTCATGACATGCCCAGCTATCAGCAGTTTCTGGAATATTATTGGGAAACTTCATCGCCCAATTGGAAGCCATCGACACGAAAGACTCAGAGTTTCTATCGCGGCAAGCATTTGAACAAGGCCTTCGAAAGCAAATTTCTTGATGAGATTGAACCTGCCGATGCCATCCGTTGGCACGCGCAGCTATCCCGCGCAGCAGGGCCGGGCGCGGCCAACCGCGCCAGTGAAATTTTGCGCGCCATGTTCAACAAAGCCGAGCAGTGGGGATATCTTCCGGAAAACAGCAATCCGTTTAATGCGATCAGACGCAATCGGGGACGCAAGATCGAGCGCTTCCTGACGCCCGAAGAAGCGGCACGATTGGGAAAGGCGCTTATCGAAGCCCGCAAAGACGAGCCGATGATCGCGACGATCATCATGTTGTTGGCTCTGACTGGTTGCAGGCGAGGGGAGATCGTCAATCTCAAATGGTCGGAGGTGCATGGACGCCGCCTGAAGCTGAAGGACAGTAAGACTGGGCCGCGTATCGTCTGGCTTGGGAAAGATGCGCAGGCGCTTATTGCAAGCATCCCGCGCCAGAAAGGTGAGGCGCGGGTGTTTCCTATGGAACAGAAAAGGCCCGGTGGCGCGGTCGGGTGTTTTTGGGCGAATTTCAGAGAGGAAATTGGCCTAAAGGATGTGCGGCTTCATGATTTACGACATAACTATGCCAGTTTTGCTGCGCGGGGATCAGAGACGCTGCCGATGATTGGAAAGTTGTTGGGGCATGCAGCGATCAATTCTACACAACGCTACGCTCATCTTGATGATGCTACGTTGCTGGAAGCGAGTAATCGAATAGGGGATGTAGTGGGAAACAACCTATTCCATTAGCGAACCAATCGAATATCCGCTTTACGCCCAAATCTCGGACCAAGAGCGTCACCCAAGCTTACCTCCATAGCTCACATTTTTCCGTTCCCTTATTGTTCCCATAGCGCTAGGATCAAAATTACCCAAATTAAGATTTAGAAATCCAACCTAATTGGCAGCGATTGCTTTGAGCAGGTTTCAGAATACAACTTCGGTGATAGCAGGATGAGCAACCTATATATTTCTAGACACGAAATGAGCGCGATCAAAGCGCTTGACCTTCAAAAGATTGACCAATGTATTCGTGAAGCATTGGACCGGGCATCTTCAGGTGGACTATACGATTTGGGTCTTTTGAGCTGTGGCCCGTACATTACAAGGCAACTTCGGAAATTCGAACGAGATTTAGAAAATTTTGCCAAAGCTAAGGCTGCCAAAAAGCGCTCTGAGACTCACACCCAAGCGTGGAGTTCTGGTCATGACCTAACATCCGCCGTGCGCGAAATGAGGCGGCGCTTAGAGGATCAAGAAAAAGAGACACAATTGATTTTACTCGATGATGCGATCATTCCACCGCACTCCTTCTCAGATAAGGTTGACGTGCGGGTCAATTATCAGTGTCGCCGCACGATTCAAGATCCTTGGTTCTATGGTTCCATTCAATTCTTCCACAATGTTGACATGCGACCCGACTACACCCGCCCACAACCTAAGCGAAAGCCCAGCGCTGCCAAAGTCGAGCGCGAACGCCAAGAAAAGTTGTATGGTCATTGGGAAACGCTCCGAATGCAAGCCCTGCACGCAGTTAGAGAGTTTCTCAAATCTGAGGGTGATCCGGCCAGGATGCCAGAAACGTTCGAGGCCAAGCCAAGCTCCCACGATCGCTATTTAAACAACTTTAGCTGCAATTTTTGGTTAGAT
Organism: Parasphingorhabdus halotolerans; assembly: GCF_012516475.1. NCBI lineage: Bacteria > Pseudomonadati > Pseudomonadota > Alphaproteobacteria > Sphingomonadales > Sphingorhabdaceae > Parasphingorhabdus > Parasphingorhabdus halotolerans. The sequence goes on from NZ_CP051217.1 coordinate 2,932,790, forward strand.
CAGGAAACAAAGAACAATTGAAAAGAAAATAGGTATCTCGGTGACCGCTCAGCATCAGCATTATGTGCCCAAACTCTTACTGAGAGGTTTCCTAAGCAAGGATCGAAAGAGGGCCGCCAAAGAGCAAGTTCACGTACTCGATCTTAATGAACAAAGATCGTTTCCTACTTCCATCGACAACATCATGGGGGAACGCCGCTTCAATGATTTTTGGGTTGATGAAGATATATTGGCCACAATCGAGCCATGGACGAGTCAAATAGAGGCACAACTAGCACCTATTGTCGAACGAATTAGGATAGAGAAAACGCTGGAGCGGACTCAAGAAGAAATTGGAAGCTTAGCCTCTTTGATCGCTTTCCAATTCATCAGAACGAAAGGCATGCGATTGATGCCCGAACGGCTGGATCAGCAAATGCGAAGCCACGTGAGACGAATGGGCTTCGATCCTGCGAAAGTGGACGGGTTGATGAATCTGGATGAGGAAGGTTTGAAGACTGAACACGTTCGGCACCAGATTCAGCACCTCGGAAAGTACGCCGAGATCATTGCTGAAAAAGAGTTCTTTCTGATGGCAGCGCCCGAAGGTCGATCTTTCTATATCGGAGACCACCCAGTTGTGCTTCACAATGACGAACCTAGGACTGTGTATAGAGGCCATCTTGGTATTGGGGCGGCTTACATTCAAATTTATCTTCCAATATCCTCCGATGTCCTTTTATGCGCCTACGACAAGGCTGTTCTGGGTCAGATGATGAAAACATCGGACGAGTCCTTCAATAAAGAGGTAGCGAGCTACGCGCTTGGAAAACTAAGGGCGGGAGAAATCACAGCCGAACAAATGAAGAGCGCTTTGGAGCTGCGTCGCGATCTTGACCCGGTTAATGCTATGATCAGACGTATCAGGGCAGGCCAGTCCATTGCGGTCGATCCCGAGCAGGTTCAGTGCTACAATTCGATGCAAGCCTTTTTTGCGCATCGGTTTGTGATTGATCCTGACGATGATTTCAGCGTTGCCAAGGAGATGATCGAAGAGCGCGAGGCAGCTGCTCATCGTGAGCGAGATGTAGGATGAAAATCCGCTATGTATTCCCCCTCGACCGGGCCATCAGCGTCGAGGATCATTGGCCGGTACCTCTGCTCGGCGGGGAATGCCAGTTGGTGGAAGAAAACAACCTTGTTACCGCGATTGAGTTTACCAAAAGCGGGATGGATGCCAGCATGGCGTTTTCCGTCATCGACACACCGGATCAGAAATCGAAGGCCACAATTACTGGTAATGATATTTTCGTTCCCGTCGTTCGGGACCATATCAAACGGGCCTTTTCCTATCTCCAGTGCTTTTTCGATACGTCGATCAGTATCGACGCTGTGACGATTTATCATGAAGCAGAGACCCCCGAGGAAGAGGAGCAGATCGTTTTGCCATCGTTCCAGATAGGCAAGAAGGAGCGCAAGCCGCTCCCTTTGACATATGATCTGTTCACGCGCGCCCTGATGGCCGCCGAAGACAGCGAAGGTCCGGACTTCATATCTTCTCTGGTGTCGATGGCGCGTGAGGCGTTCGCCGCCAAGCGCTATATTGATTCCTATCGTTTTGCATTCCTGCTGATCGAGGCGCTGTATGGCGGAGGTAAGTTCAAAACGAAGCAACTGAAAGAATCCTTCAGCCAGTCGGCAGCCCTTTGCGGTGCGATCGATCATGCCCTGTCGAAATGGAAAACCGATCTTATAAAACATCCTTCGGATACGCTGACTTTAATCAATGACGGTCCGAGCAGAGAGCAAGTCATCGATCACCTGATCTCGACGCGCGGGCACTATTTTCACGGCAATCTGAACAAGAAGGGTGCCTGGGACCAATCCAAGCAGGACGAGGCCGAAGCACTGTCATGGCTCGGGATAGGCGTTGTCCAGAAGATTGCCAGCGATGCTGCTTCGCCAATGTTCGATGAGGAATATGCGAAGCGGCATCAGCAGCAGGCCAATGAAATGGGAGCGAGTGTTAAAATGCTAGTAGAATACAAGTTCAGAGTTCCGGAGGACGATTTGCTGCGAAAGCAAAGCCTCGACATCCAGATGCCCGGTACGAAACCAACCACGTTGATGGCGATGGAGGCCGCTCGGCAGTCAGTCGAGTATTTTCGCAATAATCTGCCAGCGGGCCGTCTTCACAGCGTTCGCGCCACAAACAAGGCGGACAAGGAACAACTCTTCGAGATGCGCTTCTTTACCGAAGAAGACGGTACGGAAGTAAATGATTGAAAAATATAGTTAATTCGTAGCGATGGGTTTTGAGTACATATCAGGTATGGGATCGTAAACGGTCATAGATGGTTGCGAACCGAAACGTCCGCAGCAGACAGTTTTCGAATGTCAGCTGTTTGGGTTCGCGACCCCAAAGCAGATATTCCGCATTCGGCCTAGGAGCGTCCGTCTTCAATGCGCCCCAACGTCGGACGTTCCGACGGATTCCGCTTTATCCCGAAAGCAGACATTAAACCAACCTCTTATTCGCTCTGTCGATCATATGCGCTCGTCATCGGATTGCTGGAATTGTCAAACGAAAATGAGAACTCAACTACGATGTCTAAGTTGATTAAGCGCGGCGTTCTTTCCAAAATTCTCCTGATAGCTTTGCGCGAACTAGGGTTTTTAGCCGAGCATAATCATCGGGCAAGGCATAAGCAGCAGGCACGACCAACAGCGTTAAAAAAGTCGATGTCGCTAATCCGCCCATAATGATGAAGCCCATCGCATTACGCCATTCAGCGCCATCAGACTGAGCAAAAGCAACCGGCATCATACCAAAAATTGCCGCCAAAGCCGTCATTAACACTGGCCTGAGCCGTTCGGGAGCGGCCTTTTGCATAGCATCTGCCGCGCTCATACCATTCCTTCGATAATCATTTGCAAGGTCTACCAGAAGAATCCCGTTTTTCATCACAATTCCCATAAGCGCAATCAGACCAATCTGGGCGAACATGCTCAATTCCTGATTGGAAAGCCAAAGCGCAATAAACGCTCCGGAAAACGAAAGGGGGCTGTAAGCATTATCAGGACAGGCTGTCCGAAACTGTCAAATTGGCTGGCAAGGACAATGTAAAGGGCGATAAATGCGAGCGCGAATGCGAGCAATATAGCAGAAGTCGTGTCTGCCAATCTCCGCGCCATACCCTCCATTTTGGTCGACATTCCTTCAGGTGGGGGATGACTAGCCAAAATTTTGTCAACCTGAGCAACAGCGACACTTAATGCTACGCCGGGCGGTGTGTTTGCCATGATTGTGATTTGCCTGGCTCGGTCTACGCGATCAATCTGAGATGGGCTGTCCGCAACCTCAATATCTGCAACTGCAGCCAAGTCTATTAAACTCCCGCTCCCTGATCGGACGGGGAGCCGGGCAACGTCATTCAAAGTTTGCCGTTTATCTTCATCGACTCGAACTCTAACATCATAGCGCCTACCTTCTGCTTCAAATGTTCCCGCGTCTCTCCCGCCGATTAAAGTCTGCGATGCTGCAGCGACGTCCCGCGCCGTTACCCCTAAATCTGCTGCCCGATTTCGGTCTAACCTAATCTGCAATTCCGGTCTGCCGCCTTCATAAGTAGAGGCAACATCCACCAATTCCGGCGAAGCGCGCATTTTTGCCGCCAAGATGCCGGCATATTCATTAATGGTTGTAAGATCAGAACCCGAAATAATCAGCTCTATCTGAGCCGATCCCACACCGGCACCGGAAACCCACGGCACTTCTACAGCGGATATATCCTTGGCTTCTGGTAGCGTCTTTGCAAGGATCTCACGGGCTTGGTCCATGATCGCACCCTGTTTGACCGATCGACCTTGTTTAGGTGTGAGATCAACATAAAAATCGAGCAGATTGGTTTTCTGATTTGTTCCTGCTCCAGCGGTAACAAACACATATTCTACATCTTCAATTTTGCGCAATGCCTGGTCGGCAAGCAACGATGCCTCTTTAGCAGTTTCAATCCCCGTTCCCAAAGGTAGTTCAACACTTGCGAGGAACTCTGACCTATCTGTGAGTGGCATGAATGTGGCAGGAACCATACCTGCAAAAAGACCTCCGATCAAAAGGCTTATGATTGCTCCCAAAAAAACGAGATATCGTCTTCTGATCGACCAACCTACAAGCTTTTCATAACGCTTCCGCATATTCTCGTGGAAGATCTCAATTTGTCCTAACCAGCCTGTTTTTTCTTTTTCCGATTTGAGGAAGCGCGAGGCAAGCATAGGAGACAAGGTCAGCGCAACCAGTAATGACACGCTAACCGAAAATACAATCGCTAAACCATATTGAAGAAAGAAGCGTCCTACTAATCCGTCCATAAAGGCGATGGGCACAAAAACAGCCAATGTGGCGAATGTCCCGGCAAGCACCGCCAAAGCGACGCGTTTGGTTGCTTTTGGTGCCGCCTCCATTGGATCAGCGCCTTCATCGACATCACTTTGCACAGCTTCAACAACCACGATAGCATCATCAACAAGCAATCCAATCGCAACCGTCAACGCCAATAATGTCATGAAATTAAGTGTAAAATCGAAGGCCGCAAAGGCAGCAAACGTAGCAATAACTGACGTTGGGATGGCTAACATAACAATGAACGTTGCCCGCCAGCTAAGCAGAAAAAAGAATGTGACAATAACAACCAATATTACAGCGATCATCAAATCAAAGAGAACATCACCAATAGCCGATTCGATAAATCTTGCGGTTTCTCTCGTGACAACAATTTCAACGCCGCTCGGCAATCGATCTTTGATCTGCTCAATTTCCGCTTTAATTGCCTTGCTCATTTCTACGGTATTGCTTCCAGATTGCTTGCGAACCTCAAGCACAACTCCGGGGCGACCATTTAATTGAGCATAGCTAGTTTCATCCTCTACAGAATCTTCGACGCGGCCAATATCGCGGATGCGGGTGACCTGTCCGTTGGGTCTATATTCCACCGCGAGATCGCCAAATTCCGAGGCTGTATTGGCTTCCGCCAATGTTCTGGTTCCATATTGCTTGGTGCGACCGTCAATCTCAAGGCGGCCGCCCGGCAATTCGGCATTTTCGCTTCTCAATGCCGTGATAACATTGTCCGTGCTGACATTGCTTGCACGCATCTTTGCGGGATCAAGCCAGACCCGCATTTCTCTCTCTCGCCCGCCTACAATTGAAATGGAGCCTACACCGCGAATGCGTTGCAACCTTTCTTTGACAACCTCATCGGCAAAGACTGTGAGTTCTCGAACGGGCGCATCTCCTGCTATCAGCAGCGACAATATTGGTGCCGCATCGGGATCAAGCTTTTCGACAACTGGCGCGTCAGAATCTTCTGGTAGATTACTCAATATGCTGGCCACCCGATCCCGCACATCTTGAGCTTTCACGTCGGCATCTTCCGATAACTCAAACTCTAAAACGACCTGGCTGACGCCTTCCGCGCTGACTGAACGCATTTGCCGAATTCCAGAAACGCTATTGACCTCTTCCTCGATAATGTCGGTTATTTCAGTTTCAACCGTATCTGGAGAAGCACCGGGCAAAGTCGTGATCACCGAAACATAAGGAAATTCGATTTTGGGGAACAGATCAACACCTAATCTCCCAAAACTCAACAGGCCCAGAACGACAAGCGAAGCAATTACCATTGTCGCGAAAACTGGACGCCGGATCGAGACATCGGAAATCCACATCAGCTTAGCTTGCAGACTTTCTTTGCTTGCGCTCTACTTTTTGTCCGTCCCGCAAAGTAGATGGTGGGTTTTTGATAATTTTGTCGCCGCTCTGGACGCCCTGGGTGATCTTTACCCGTTCAAAATCTATGCTTTCGATCCCTATATCCCGTCGACGTGCAATGCCTTTCTCAAACAAGAATATATATGCAGCAGCGCTGTCGCCTTTAACTGTTGATCTAGGCAGAATAATCACGTCTTCTGGAGGCGTTTCGATTAGTGCGCGCGCTCCAAGTCCGCTACTGATCCGATAGTCAGGATTTCTTATTGGCAACCGCAATTCGACTGTCCGGGATTCTGGATTAACTCGATCATTTATGATGAAAACATAGCTTTCGAAGGGCTCATCAAAGCCATCAATGTAAACCTTTGCACTTTGATTGAGCTTAAGATCATCAACGCGGGCCTGCGGAGCACTGACGATTGCCGCAACTATTCCCAACTCCTGTAATTGCAATGCTGAGGATTGTTCGCCCATTGAAAAACGGTTGTTGAGATAGGACCCCTCGTCGACCATTCTAGCAGTCACAACGCCGTTATATGGGGCACGTGCAATAGTGTCGCGAAGGGCTTGTTTAGCGGTGGCCAGTACGGATTGTGATTGAGATACTTGTGCTCTGGCGACGGCTAAGTCCGTTTCGACCTGTTCGACTTGCGCTTTTGACACGAAGCCTCTCGGGGCAAGCGCAATTACGCGGTCATATTGGCGCTGGGCCTGTATAGCCTGTGCTTCCGTTAAACGCAGCGCTGCGGATGCTTCTGCAACACGTCTTTTATAATCTGCTTGCCTGATCTGAAAAAGCGCTTGTCCCTTCTTAACTCTATCCCCAACCGTCACAAACATGGTCTCAAGTGGCCCCTCGACGAGAGCGCCAATTGCGCTGCTTTGCTTGGCCGCAATCGTGCCAAAAACCTCAACGGGATCGGCTAAAGGTTCGGATTTCGCTGTCAGAATGTCGACTTCGAGTACAGCATTTTGCTGGATGGCATCATTGCTTGCATCGCCGCTATCGTCATTCGAGCAGCCGGATAGGAAGGTTATTATAGCTAAAGAAAACAGCAATATGATATTTTTGATAATCATTTACGCGCTCAAATATGCCCCGCGCCCGCTCGCAACCAATCGGCCATCGGCATCCAATATGTGTGTTTCTGCCGTACTTATCGTTTTCCCCAGCTTGATAACTTGTCCAGTTGCACGAAGCGGGCCTTTGGTAGCCGGGCGATGATAATCTACCCTCAAATCTGCGGTTGCTTTGGCAAGGCCGCCCACAGCGATAATCGTATAAAGCCCGGTTAAATCGATCAGAGATGCCAATATACCGCCGTGTGCGGCTCCTATCGCGGGATTAGATACAAGCTCGTCCCGCCACGGCATTTCCAGTTCCAAGTGATCGTCGCTTTGCTGAACAATTTTCAAACCTAACCAGCGATGGAAAGGAGCAATCAGCAATAAATCAGCAAGACTACCGGGATCAAATGTCATGTTGTGGCACCGCTCTTATGGGTAGAATTCAAGAAGGAGACGATCGCCGAGCAAAATGCGTCGTTGCGGTCACCGACGACCATGTGACTAGCATCTGCAATGTCGGTAAAAATCGCTTCGGGAACCAAGGCCTGGAAATGAGCTACAGCCTCTTCCGAGACCATATCGCTGGAACCTCCGCGTATGAGATGAACAGGGAGTTTCAGCTTCGCAGCGGCGGCACTTAGTCTGGCAAACCCATTGTCCTCTGCATCGCTGGCGTTGTCACGCGTCCGCGTCACATGATGAATAAAATTGGGATCCCAATGCCAATAATATCGCCCATCGTCTCGTTTACGTAAATATCGATCAAGCCCACCAGTATCTTTGCGCTTCTCTCGGTGTGGCATGTACTCCGCGATAATTTTGGCTGCTTCTTCCGGAGAAGAGAATCCATCCTTCATATGAGCCTGCATGAACCCAACAACTCTTGATACCCCGACAGCTTCCATCTTCGGCGCAATATCAACCAGTGTTAGCGACGTAAAACTTGCTGGGGCCAACTCCCCAGCAGCGATCATTCCCGCTATTCCACCCAGCGATGCTCCTACCAACGCTGGAGGACTATCGAGTTGGGAAGAAACGGCGATTAGATCAAGAGCAAAATCGCACATATCATATGCGCCATCTGATGCCCATTCGCTGTCCCCATGACCGCGCATATCGATGGCTGTGGCGCGGTAACCGGCCTCTGCCAGTTCACCAAGCACTTTCGTCCACGCGTGGCGGGTTTGGCCGCCACCATGTGCGAGCATGACCGGAAATCCGTTTTTCGGCCCAGACCGGCTTGCCGAAATCTGCAAGCCGTTATGGCCTGCTAAAGAGATATCTTCACGATTCATTCTCATTTTATAGGCTGTAAAAAGATAAACAGTAAAGAGCTTTATATTATATTGAATTTACGGTATAGCCGTTATCATGACAACCGAAACAGCTACAATGAGTTCCGACGCGCAAGATGGCTTCCTCAATGAGGCCGATGAATTTGCGTTTTTGCTTGAGGAAGTGCCGCGAGTTCTGCGCAAGGCATTCGATGCATCGATTGTCCAGTTTGGCTTGTCCCGCACGCAGTGGAGAACATTGGCATATCTGATCAAGACCGAGGGAATGACGCAAACCGAGTTGGCAAACTGCCTTGAATTGGAGAGAGCTACGATCGGATTGGCAATTGATCATCTTGAAAAGCTAGAGTTTGTCGAACGTCTGCCCGCAGAAGGTGACCGGCGTGTCTGGCGGATATTTCTGCGTCCAAAGGCAGTCAGTATTATTCCGGAACTTCGGAGAGAAGCTAACGCCGTTTATGAGATAATGTTAAAGGATGTTTCTGACGCAGATGTGGCAATCATCAGAACCGCGATGGAAAAAATGGTTGGCAATCTAAGGGGCAGTTGCGCGCTTTAGACCGCGAAAATCCAAATGAACCTGGTACTTCCTCCCGTTGAATCAGGATCAGTTGGATTAGCTGGAGCGAGTGGCTGGGGCCACTCGCTCCTTTCTTTATGCAAATGTCGGCAGTTGGTGCAATCGGCGTCTTGTTTTATTTGCGGGCTAGTGCCTGCTTTTGCGCCCAAAACGGGCAGAACCAGACTGGCTGCAAACGGCCCACAAGACGACATCGTGCCCTCCCAAGTGAAGCGGCATTCATTCGCCCTATTTTGGACGCCTCAATCCTTTTCACCAGTTTTTGTCATCCAAAAAACACATCCCCATATCTGACATAAACCGCCCCTGTCCGGATGGTGCCTGGACCTGCAACCCGCGCATCTTCAGGGCCGTGTTGTCATCCTGCGGATGCCTGCCCGCACCACCCCTTCATGCGGGGTTTCCCTCATTATCATTCGGTGCAGTCCAGACCCCAACCGGACCTTTCGGGGCTTAGTCAAAGGGATAGTCCCTTGGACGAACAAATAGCTTCGAAAGGTACTTCAATCATGAAAAACACAGTTACACTCGTCGGCTTCGTAGGAAACGATCCGGAGGTTCGCGAAACCAGGTCAGATGCAACGATTACCAACATCTCACTCGCCACAACTCGGTCCTACAAAGACAGTGAAGGAGAACGCCAGCAAGAAACCGAATGGCACCGGATCACCTGCTTCAATGGTATCGGCAAATGCGTTGCAGACCATGTCACCAAAGGAGCCATGATAATGGTCACAGGACGTCTACATTATACCAAGTGGACAGACGATAAAAACGTCACTCGTTACGGCTGCGAAATCATCGCTGAGCAAGTTGATTTTCTCTCCAAGGCGAAAGTCAAATCTGCTGATTAATCGATACAAACATTCCAACTTTCCCAGGCTCGGTAGCATTCGCTACCGGGCCTTTTTCTTTGCTCCAATTATAACGTCTATTTGGCGATAAATTATATCGCCAGTTTGTACCTTCAATGCCATTGCAAACGCACCAACAGTCTCTCCAATCCAGCAGAAAATTGATAAAAACCGCTCGGCAGTTTTCGTCTTTTGCATGCTATTTGGTTGCCAAACGGCCTTTTTTGGGCCTCTTCTCTTCCCGTCCCAAATACACCCATCCTGTACTTTTGAAGGAAAGTTGTTTTAAATCAGCTATTTAGCGGTCGAGAAATTGGACTGGATCGGGCCTGCCGAGCTGGGAACTTGACAGCACACCCTACGCAGCGGACTGCGGTAAAATACCTATTTGATATCAATTATTTATATTCCAAAATCGGCGTTGGCTTTAAGTAATTTGATGGTGATTTAGAGCGCGAATATACAATTCATCCGTAAATCAAACCGCGATAACATATTGAATAATAGTGATTAAAGATAGGATATTCGTGATTTGCCCATAATTTAGGTTTATCGCGAAATTTCTGATGGTAAATCACTCGCAAATCAAGGGAAATGGGCGGGCCTCGGAGCGGTAATGTATGCGTCAGCACGTTACCAATTGCGATTTAATGCAAGGCAATTGGTGACCGAAGAATAATTCCAAGGCGAGCTTACAGTCTGGTGGTTGGTAGGCGTTATGGGAGCGTTATGACCCGCTTTGGCCGAATTTAGGCCTCAGGATAGTGGCACCGCTTTTGAGCTGATCGAGATAGTCGGACCAATGCTGCATCATGCGCACGCGCTCATCCCAATATTGACCGCGTGCATAGGCGCGGCGCACGCCATTATTGTCGGCATGAGCGAGCTGGCGTTCGATGGCATCGGCGTTCCAGATGCCCATTTCGTTGAGCAAGGTAGCGGCCATGGCGCGGAAGCCGTGCGCCGTCATTTCATTTTGCCCATAGCCCAAGCGGCGCAGAGCGGCATTGAGCGTATTGTCCGACATCGGGCGGTCATTTGATCGCAGCGATGGAAACAGGAACGGGCTGAGTGAGGCATCATGTTCGACCTTGCGAAGGATCGCCAGAGCCTGATCCGACAAGGGCACGGCATGGGGCCGCCGCATCTTCATCTTATAGTCGGGGATGGTCCACACGCGCTTATCCAAGTCAAATTCGCGCCATTCCGCATTGCGAAGCTCGCCGGGGCGGACGAAGATATGGGGCAGCAATTGCAGCGCAATTTTGGTCAGGTAATTGCCATCATAGCCGTCAATAGTCCGCAGCAATGCGCCTGCTTCCGTCGGCGTTATGATCGCGGCGCGGTGGGTGACCTTTGGCGTTATGAGCGCACCGCGCAAGTCGGTGCAGATATCGCGGTCGGCGCGCGCAGTCGCGATGGCATAGCGAAACACTTGGCTGCAGCTGCTGCGCACCCGTTTTGCCGTTTCATAATGTTTGCGTGCTTCAATCTTGCGCAGCACTAGCAGCATTTCGTGCGGCGTGATCTGCGTGATGGGCCGTTTGCCAAGCGTGGGGAAGGCGAAGGAAACTAACCAGCGATTTTTCTTGAGCGTTGCCGGTGCCTTTTGCTCAGCTTCCAGCTTGGCGAGCCATTCTTCGGCGACGGTTTGAAATGTATTGGCTGAGGCAACGGAGGCAGCGATCTTATCGAGCATGGCTTGTTCCATTGGATCGATACCGTCGGCCAGAAGCCGCCGCGCATCGATGAGCCGTTCGCGTGCTTCCGCAAGCGTAAGTTCAGGCCAGCGGCCGAATGATAATGTCCGCTGTTGATTGTTAAAGCGGTAATTCATGCGCCAGTAACGGACACCGCTCGGCTTGATTAGAAGGTAAAGCCCATCTCGGTCGCTGATCTTGTAAGGCTTGTCCTTTGGCTTGGCGCGTTTCACCCAAGCTGCCGTTAATCCAGTTTTTCTGAAACCACTTTCTGACATGATGGACCTCCATTGGCATAGGTAAGCCAGAGGTCCATCAATCGTACCATAAATGTTCCGAAATTGGGCGAGATATCTCTGAACTTTTCGAGACGATCATAGCAGATAATCCGCATAAAATACAGTAAGTTGAGGAGAGTTTGCGGGACGTTCCGAGACGTCAAGATGGTGACCCCTACGGGAATCGAACCCGTGTTTCAGCCGTGAAAGGGCCGCGTCCTAACCGCTAGACGAAGGGGCCGTACCAGTGCTTTGCAGCGTGCCTGATTGGCGAAGCCCGGCAATTAGGGATGTCCGGGGCTTTGGTCAACCCCTTATTGGCGGTTATTGCTGGCTGTTTGGGTGGCGGTTTATCATTCTGCCCACGCCGCGTCTTCGAGATGGATTTCAGCGGCAGGCCGGCTGCCCCAATCGTCAATTTTTGCCCGGCCGGCGATCCACAGCTTTTTGCCTCTTGGCGCGCTGAGCAGGGCTTGGCCGAGATCGGTTTCTGCCGCTCGAAAGGCGATGGTTTTGATGGATCCGCCATCATCGCCCGAGACGATCATCCGCACATGGTCTTTGCCGACGATATCGCATTTGATGATCCGCACTGGTCCGGTGGCGATACGCGGGGCAGGCCAACCCATGCCATAGGGTCCAGCGCCGTCCATCGCCTCGATAATCAGCGGGTTGACGCCTTTTGGGGAGAGGACAGCATCCAGCAGCAAGGCTTTCCCGCTTTGTGCTTTCCCGACGGTTTCGGATAATCGTTCGTTGAGAAACTCGGCAAAGGAGTCGATCTTTGATGTTTCGATAGTGATGCCCGCCGCCATAGCATGGCCGCCGCCTGCCACCAACAATCCGCTATCTTTGGCGGCGATTATTGCCGCGCCCAAGTCCACACCGGAGATGGAGCGACCGGAGCCTTTGCCAATACCCTCTTCGTCTTCCGCAATGACGATTGCGGGGCGATTTAGCTTTTCTTTGATGCGGCTCGCGACAATGCCGATGACGCCGGGGTGCCAGCCTTTTGACGAGATCACTGCAACCGCCTGATTTTGCTGTCCGGCGCACATTGCTTCGGCTTCTTCGAGCACATAGGCTTCGATGGCACGGCGCTCCTCGTTAAGATGGCTAAGCTGGGCTGCGATATCCTGGGCTTCGTCTGGATCTTGCGTTATCAAAAGGCGGACGCCAAGATCGGATTTGCCAACGCGGCCGCCAGCGTTAATGCGTGGACCAAGCGCAAATCCGAGGTCTGAGCAGATCGGCGCGCGTTTGAGGCGGCTAACGTCGATCAACGCCGCCAAGCCGATGTTCTGCCGACCAGCCAGAACCTTCAGGCCCTGCGCCACAAAGGCCCGGTTCAGGCCACGTAACTGTGCGACGTCAGCCACGGTCCCCAGTGCGACGATATCAAGAAGCTCCAGCAATTTGGGTTCGCTGCGGTTCTCAAAATAGCCGCGTCCTCGCAATGTTCTGACAATTGCGGCACCGAGGAGAAATGCCATACCAACAGCGGCTAAATGGCCGTGCTCGGCACCTGCATCGCTCTCATCCAGTCGGTTGGGGTTTACCAATGCCATCGCCTTGGGAAGCTCGGCTGCACATTTGTGATGGTCGACCACAATGACTTCAACGCCCGCCTTGTTTGCCATATCGAGCGCATCATAGGCCATCGCGCCACAATCCACGGTGACCACCAATTCAGAACCCTGTTCGCCCAGCTTGACCAGTGCTTCACCGGAAGGGCCATAGCCTTCCATCAGCCGGTCGGGGATATAATAGCCAGCTTCCAGGCCAAGATCGCGGAGCAGGCGAATGAGCAATGCCGCGCTGGTTGCACCATCGACATCATAGTCGCCGAAGACAGTTATTTTTTGTTGTTTCGCGATGGCATCGGATATGCGCTCTGCCGCTTTATCCATATCCTGAAACACGGAAGGGTCCGGCATGAAACCTCGTATGGTCGGATCGCGATTGATCTCCAGCGTCTCGCGTGTCGCGCCGCGTGCCAGCAGAAGCTGCGTAACCAGATCATCCGGTTGGAAACCGGGATCGCGCGCGTCGGCGCTGGTGCTTCGCCATTGCCATGAATGGCCAGAGAGGGATTGTGTGACGTTGAGGACAGCGTTCATGTTGCAAGCTATGCGCGAAGCAAGCATCGCTGACAATTGCTTTGAGAGTTGTTAGGGAGGGGGCAATGAAAAAACTGTTGATAGTTTATTATAGCTATACCGGTGGCACCCGGCAAATGGCAGAAGCGTGTTTTGATGCGGCTCGCGGGGAGGATAATTGCGAACCCAAAATGTTGCAGGCCGAAGATTGTCTGCCAGACGATATTCTCGCTGCCGATGGCTATATTTTTGCCACGCCGGAAAATCTGGCGGCGATTGCGGGCGTGATGAAGGCTTTTTTTGATCGTTGTTATTATCCGCTTTTGGGTAGGATTGAAGGACGGCCGTATGCAGCCATGATATGTGCCGGTTCGGATGGCGAAAATGCGAAGCGCCAACTGGAGAGGATTGCCACCGGCTGGCGTCTCAAAAAGGTCATTGATACGCTGGTGATTTGTACGCATGCGCAGACCAGCGAGGAAATCTTGGCAGACAAGTCAATTGACGAATCGGATTTGTCGTCGTGTCGTAAGTTAGGTGCAACCTTGGCGGCGGGTTTGGCGATGGGAGTGTTTTAAACCAAGTCTAACACGTACTTCTGCAGAACCGGTACGACATCGTCTTCAAACCATGGATTGGCTTTGAACCAGCGGATATTGCGCGGGCTAGGGTGGGGAAGGGGAAGGGCTGACGGCCAGAATTCTTGCCATCTTTCGACAGTAGCGGTTAGCGTTTTGGATTTTGCATCACCAATATGCCATTCCAGCGCATATTGACCAAGAATGAGCGTCAACTCGATATTGGGCAGCGCATCCAGCAGCGGTCTACGCCACTGCGGCGCGCATTCGGGCGGGGTGGAAGATCACCGTCTTTGCCGGAACCGGGGTAGCAGAACCCCATTGGGACAATCGCGAAAATGTCCTGATCGTAAAACTGTTTTTCGCTCACGCCCAACCATTGGCGGAGCCGCTTTCCGCTCGCATCGTCAAAAGGCCGGCCTTTGTCATGGGTTTTTTTGCCTGGCGCTTGCCCGGCGATTAATATTCTGGATTTGTTGCTGGCCTGCAACAACGGCTTTGGACCAAGCGGGAGATCATTGCAGATTGTGCAAGCGCGGACATTTGCCATTAAAATTTCAAAGTCTGTCGTAGCCGCTCCCATGAGGTTCGGTGCCTAATTGCGATCCCTGCGGCAGACAATGCTATCATCTGGGCGCTTATCTTTCGGTACAGGACTTAAGGCAAAAACATGTGATAAGCGTGTTTCCTCGCGCCCCGTCGTGCGATTGCGTTCGCCATTGATGATGGCCATAAAGTCAGTGCAAGCCGCCGCGCTGGTCAGATAATCACTATGACCAGTGCGTCCACGGCTGACTTCGGTTGTATCAATAATTGTCAGCCCACTTTTTTCAGGGGGCGTGTCATATTTGGTTTTCGATGCGTAGCACCGCTCCGGCAGTCCTTTTTCCTTAAGCGCCGCCGCTTCGAACGGATCGAAGCAATCGGGTCTGCCCAGCCGGGGGTAGCCATGTATATTATAGGAAGCGCCCAATGCCCGGTCTTTAGCTGAAGCATAAACGGTGATCCGGCGATCATTATTCACGCGACGCGTTGTCAGCACTGTCTCGGCAATATCACGTTCAAAATCCTGACGATCGACATCTGGAGAGGCGAGAATGATATTCGAAATATTGCTCGAATCTTCGCTGCTGCTGTTGCGGTCGACAAATTCAACTGCGGGAATTACAAGACGCGCGCCCAAGGAATGGGCGACCAATATTATCTCTTTGGTCCAGGGTTGTTGGGCTAGCCTCGTTAGAAAACCGCGAAACTGGCGCTCGTTATAATACATGTTGGTTTCGTCTGTCGCATATTTCAACAGTGCGCCTTGCGAAGGCCAGCTATAGTGCACCATCGGGATATCGAGGCCGGAAAGTCTGGAAATTTGAGCGCTATCGCGAGCGCTGGTGAAAAATGTTTCCTTGAAGCCATGGACATAGAGCAATATCCGGCCATCATGTTGCTGTGCCTCTCGGGACAGATCATCCCACCATTGCTGGTTGTTACTCAGCGAAAACGGGATCGCTGTTACATTTTTGGTTTTACCTTTCGCGCTGGTAACTGCCATTTCCTGGGGAGCGGCAAATCGGCCATATCGAATAATATCGCTGCGATGATTGAGCAGGGTAACGCGCTCCGTTCGGCAATCGGGGAGGCGGCTAGTCACGACAAAATAGGGTTGGTCAATAAAAGTGCCATCGGATTTCGCCTCTGGTTGGCACCGGGCGTTGTCAATATAGTCGATGTGCCGAACATCGCCGTACTCGACCGGCGTTATGCAACCAGAGGCGAAGAAGGGAAGCGCCAGCCAAATAAATACTCGCGCCCTCAGCACGCGCTTTACCATATCTGACAGGCGCGAGCCCATTAGTTTTTACCGTGTTCGCTCTTTACCCAGCGAACAGTGCCGGATGACGCCCGCATCACCACGCTTTCGGTGGTCATTTTGCCGCTGCGCAATTTCTTGACGCCTGCCAGTAAAGAACCATGGGTGACGCCAGTCGCGGCAAAAATCACATCGCCTTTAGCGAGTTCTGTCAGGTCATAAATCTTGTCTAGATCGTCAATACCCCATTTATAGGCGCGTTGACGCTCGTCGTCATTGCGGAACAGGAGCCGCCCTTTAAACTGGCCGCCAACGCAGCGCAAAGCTGCTGCTGCCAAAACACCTTCTGGTGCCCCGCCGGACCCCATGTACATATCAACAGTAGTGTCTTCGTCTGTTGTGGCAATTACGCCGGCAACATCGCCGTCTGGAATAAGCATGATGCCACAGCCAATTGAGCGCAGTTCAGCGATGATTTTCTCGTGACGTGGGCGGTCGAGCACACAAACGATAATGTCAGCCGGCGCAACGCCTTTTTCCTTCGCAACAGCAGTGACATTCTCGGTCACGGATTTATCAAGATCGATAATACCTTCAGAATAGCCGGGGCCAACTGCCAGCTTTTCCATGTAGACATCCGGGGCGTTCAGCAGGTTGCCTTTTTCCGCAATAGCCAGCACGGCCAATGCATTTGCTCCAGCTTTTGCAGTGATTGTCGTGCCTTCCAATGGATCAAGCGCAATATCGATCTGCGGCCCGCCATCTTGTTCGGAACCGACTTTCTCACCAATGAACAACATCGGTGCTTCATCGCGTTCGCCTTCACCAATGACTACGGTGCCATCAATCGGAAGGGCATTGAGCGCCTCCCGCATAGCTTCCACAGCGGCGGCATCTGCCGCTTTTTCGTCACCCCGTCCAATGAGATTGGCAGCAGAAATCGCCGCCGCCTCGGTTACACGAACCATCTCCATTACGAGAATACGATCTAAAATATCACTTGATTGCGGCATGTTTATCCTTAATCCTTTTTGTCAAAGCCGATTTTCAGAACTCGATAGGGGAGCGTCATTACAATGTCGAGAAGGCTTATATCGCTAATCTCAATGGCAGCTTTCTTTTTAACACCGGGGAATGCGAGTGCCGAACTGTCTTCTGATCCGCTATCGAATGTCATATATTTGAGTGCAGAGCAGATGATCGTAAACGCCAATAAACTGGTTGCGGTTGACGCAGACGGATGTTTGAAAAATGATCGGGCTGACGAAATTATCGTCTGCGGAGCCTTTGATGCCAATCGCCGTCATCGTCTGCCATTTCCTGAACTGATTGAACGCGGACAGCGGATCAGCGAGCCTATACCACAGGGAGACGCGCAATATGTGAACACAGGCCGCTGCTACATAGATGCTTCTGAACGCAAATGTTTCAAAGGTTTGCATATTGTGTCAGTCGGTTTTGGCGGAGCCGGTGGCGGTGTTAGCGGACCAGCGGGTCGCTTATGGAAAGTGATTGATCCCGGTGTGCCGGACGAAGACTATGTAAAGCGGGCACAAATCAGCAAGGTCAAATCAACGGAATAGAACCTAATCCTCATCGCTAAGCAGGTGCATAACAACCGGCGCACCCTGCAAACTGGTGGAGCTGGATAGATTTGCAAGGCTGTTGGTGACGTCTCGTTCGAGACTGTCATGTGTAACCATAGAGATCAACACCGAACCCTCGGCGGTTTTCTCGGTCTGAATCAGACTTTCTATCGAAACACTGGCATCGCGCATGGCTGCAGTGATTTCAGCCAATACACCCGGTTTGTCAGCCACAATGAAACGGATATAGGTTTTGCCGGTGCGATTACCGCTTTCTGCGCGTTCGATTTTTTCCATCTTACTCGCGGGTACGGCAAAAACTGTCCCGTTTTCGCCGCGTGCGATATCGATCAGGTCAGCGACTACCGATGACGCTGTCGGCCCATCGCCCGCGCCTGCGCCCTGGAACATTAGCCGACCGGAGAAATTGCCTTCTGCGACGACCGCGTTCGTCGAGCCATCGATATGGGCCAGAGGATGGCTTTCTGGTACCAGATAAGGATTGACCCTCTGGAACAGCTTGTCGTCATCAATTCGCGCCATGCCGAGTAAACGAATCCGGTAGCCCAGTGCCTTGGCCTGGCCGATATCCGCCGCCATTATGCTTCTTATACCGGCGGTTTCAACGCCTTCGAAGTCAATCGCTTTACCAAAGGAAAGCGCCGCCAATATAGCCAGTTTGTGAGCTGCATCGACGCCTTCAATATCAAAACCGGGGTCAGCTTCCGCGTAACCCAAATCCTGAGCGTCTTTTAATACCGTGTCGAAATCGCGACCATGTTTTTCCATCGTTGTAAGAATATAATTACAAGTGCCGTTGAGTATACCGTAAACGCGCTCAATCCTGTTGGCCGAGGCCCCTTCACGCAGACCTTTGATGACCGGAACACCACCCGCAACAGCCGCTTCATATTTCAGAGAAACACCATGGTCTTCTGCCAGTCGCGCCAGTTCCATACCGTGATGGGCAATCATCGCCTTATTGGCAGTGATGAATGATTTTCTGGCATTGAGGCTGTTCTTTGCCAGTTCCAGAGCAGTTCCGTCGGACCCGCCGATCAACTCAACCACACAATCAACGTCTGGATTGGTCGCCAGTGCGCCAAGATCGTCTATCCACTGATACTTACCAAGATTGACACCGCGATCGCGGCCTTTGTCGCGGGCTGATACCGCCACTATCTCGACCGAACGGCCGGCTCTTTGCGCGATCATTGCGCCATTTTCATTAATGAGCTTGATTACGCCAGTGCCTACTGTGCCCAAGCCTACCAATGCGATTTGAAGAGGGTTGGTCGTCATTTTGAAAGCCTTGTTTGGTTAATATCGCCCGGAGTACAGCGAAGTCAGAACAATGACTGGATTTTTCAGATCCAATTCTCAGGATGCCATAGCGTGGCTGTCAGCTTTTTCCAGCCCGAGTTTATCGTTCGGGTGATCATGCCTTCGCTTTGCGGACAATATGTTAGTTATCAGATCGCAGATCAGCGATCATCAGCGCGGCGAGCGCGCGGGCAATTACCCAAATCCTGAATGACCATGCGATAATCCAGACGCGCCTGATTTGCGTTCGAAGGCGATACACCCTCCAACGCTTCAAAGGGCAGGTCTCTGGGAAGGAAGCAAGCGAGACGATACCAGAGGAGACTATTGCGCACAGGGGCTTTTGCGGCTTCATCAACAATCTCGCCTAACGATACTGCCCAGCGTTTCTTTTGCCCATCTCGACTCAATATCGTTATTGAAACGGGCTGCCCATTCTCAGTTTTCAAAAATATCTGCGTTTCGCCCTCGCCGATTATCGTTCCCGGCACGTGGAAAGCGCTGACAATCCCGTTTATAGTCGGTGGGGCATCTTGCCTCACTATCTCTCGCACCAGCGCACGTACACGGGCATCACGGTCCGGAGTCCATAAAATTTGGGCGTCGCGCGCTACAAGCTGTATATTTCCGGCACTGCCTGTGCCATTTTGGGCAAAGATAATGAATGTCTGCCGTTTGATTTTGGGTGCGCGTCCACGACTATCGAGAGGCAAGTCAATTACGTAGCGAATCACATCGGGTATACCGCCGCGGCCCCGAATCAAAGCATCTGTAGAGGCCTCGACGTAATATCTCTCAGTGCCAATAGGCGCATTTGGCGCTCGTTCAGGCGAAACCTTAACAGCTTTTTTTACTGTGGCTTGAACAATCACCGGTGCGTTCGCGCTTAGGTCTGCAAGGTCTGCGTATTGCAGTTGATCAGGAACCCCGCCGGTTTGAGAATATACCGGATAATTGCACGTTAGCGCTAATATGAGACCGCTGACAATGACCCTAAAATGTTGCAACATTATTTCACCAAACTCTCTTTTGTGATGATTATTCCTAGCCGCGATCATGCCAATTTTACAGCTTAATCAGCGCTGAACTAACAAAGCGATTGCCTGTCCCCAACTCCCGCGTTAAAACCTTTAGCAAGGCAGCTTTCATTGAACGAAAAGTTGCCATGGGGAAACTAGGGGTCGCAGTGGTATTTCTACCACTTGTCCTTTGATGGAAACCTTTTGAGGCGACCTGACCCCTGGGGTAGAAAAGGAGTTATATATCTGAATGGCTTATGCTGACCAACAGATGAGTTCTAGCAAGATCGTATCAATCGCTCTTGTTGTCATAATTCACGTGTTGCTTGGATATGCTCTGGTTACCGGCCTTGCTTATAACGCAGTGGTTAAGGTGGCATCGGAGCTCGATATGATCGATATCCAGGAAGAGGAACCGCCGGAAGAACCGGAGGAACCACCTCCACCTCCACCGGATAAACCGATTGAGCCACCGCCTGTGGTATCGCCGCCGCCAATCGTGGCGCCAGTGGTTGCGCCAAGGCCGGTGATACGCACGGTACCGACGGCACCGCCGCCGCCACGACCTGTAGCAGCGCCTCCGCCTCCGCCACCTCCGCCTCCGCCTCCGCCGCCGCCACAGCGTGCGAATCCGGAACCACGTGGCAATCCTGGGAACTGGGCGAACGCCAACGACTATCCATCACGTGCATTGCGTGAGGAACGTGAAGGTACCACACGGTTTACCCTAACAGTTGGTGCCGATGGACGGGTCGCGAGCTGTCAGGTAACGGGTTCTAGTGGTCATAGTGACCTCGACGATGCTGCATGTAAGAACTTGCAACGCCGTGGTCGGTTTAGTCCGAGGCTAGATTCTAATGGCAACCCGACGACCGGAACTTGGTCCAGCGCAGTTCGTTGGCAGATACCAAAATAGTGCACTTTAGATGTGAGGGGCGGCAATTCCGCCAGCCTCTCACAAATCAAATTTTTTAGAATAATATTTATCCTGAGGGGAATGTTAAAATGTTGATTGAAATATTAGCCGCTGCCGGAGAAGGCGCACCGCAAAACGCTTTCGGTCTGATGGAAGCACTGGAACAGGGCGGCGCGATTGCGTGGGCCACTTTCCTTATCCTTGTCGCAATGTCGATTTCGTCTTTCTATATCTTATTCTCGAAACTGTTCGAACAAAACAAGGTTATGAAACAAGGGAATGCAATGCGCGCGACATTTTGGCGCGCCGGTAGCCTTAAAGAGGGCGCTGCCAAGCTCGAAAAAAATAGCGCTTATCGCCAAATTGTCGATGACGGTATCCGTGCTGAAGAAGATCACGCTCGTCTGACAGATCCTGTTGAAGCCCATGACTGGTTGCACGGATCGCTGGCGCGTTCCGAAGGCTTGATCAATTCCAAGTTGGCTTCCGGCCTGCCTTGGCTGGCAACGGTTGGCGCTACCTCACCGTTTATCGGTTTGTTCGGTACGGTTATCGGTATCTATCGCGCACTGATTAAAATCGGTATCGCTGGCCAGGCATCGATTGATGCTGTTGCCGGTCCGGTGGGTGAAGCACTGATCATGACCGCACTTGGTCTGGCTGTGGCTGTTCCTGCCGTGCTTGCCTATAACTGGCTGCAGGGTCGCAACAAGAGAATCGCCGAAGACCTCAGCGCGTTTTCCAATGATGTTCTTGGATACATCTCTTCCGATGGCGGCGTGAAACCAGTTGTTGCTACTGCTGCGGTCAAGTCCGCTGCCCCTGCTAAACCAGCAGCACCAGCAGCGAAGAAATAAGGTGCGGACCGGGCCTTCCCTATTTGGGAAGCGCTCGGTCGGTACTAGCGGGAATGGTAATTTGCCCTTCCCGAACATGAAGTAAAGAACCGAGAGGATGAATTCATGGCAATGAATGTTGGAGATACGGGAGGAAAACCGGTATCAGACATTAATACAACGCCTTTGGTGGACGTCATGCTGGTTTTGCTGATCATCTTTCTGATCGCGGTTCCAGTGGTTATTCAGACGGTGGAGTTGGAACTTCCTGTGCTGCCGTTCGAAGTGACCACAACCAAGCGAGAAAATGTTCTGCTGGCTGTTACAACCACAGATTCTGCTGGTCGTGATCCCGGTGATCCGGAATATGCAGGTGCAAATCCTGGCGGAAATTGCCGGGTATACTGGAACACTACGCCGGTGGATTCGACGGAGCTCGTCACACGGGCGGTCAAGCAACTTGAAGATCAGATCGAAGCCTTTGGCGGTGTGGAAAATATGAAGCCCGAAGATATGCCAGAAGTGCATATCCGCGGTGATATTAACACACCCTATAAATGCATTGGCGGCGCCATCTATACGATGCAACGCGCTGGCTTTGCTAAGGTAGGCTTCTTGTCCACTCCGATCGTTGTTGACAAATAGCGGTTGATTTTAGTTTTACGTATTTAAGGAGACGCAACAATGGCAATGAGTGGAGGTTCGGATGATGGCGAACCCATGATGGAAATGAACACGACGCCGCTAATCGACGTCCTACTTGTTCTTCTCATCATGTTCATCATCACAATTCCTGTTCAGACCCACGCGGTCAAGATCGATTTACCGGTTGCAGACGATACGCCGCCACCGGAAGATTTTATCGATCCGGTAAAGAACCGGCTTGGCGTTACGGCAACAAATCAGATCATCTGGAACGATAGCCCTGTGACGCTAAATCAGGTGAAGCAATTTCTGGCGCAGACCAAATCAATGGTCCCTGAGCCAGAGCTTCAGTTCCAGCCTGACCCGTTGAGCGCTTATCTGACGGTTGATCGCACGTTGGCGGTGATTAAAGATAGCGGCGTTACCAAATTTGGTTTCGTTGGAAATGAGCAATACGGAAGCTTTAATAAGGCTAGTAGAATGCCGAATTAGATTCGAAAAATTCGAGTTTTTGAGGGCGGCGAGAGCGATCTTGCCGCCCTTTTTTGCGCGTATTTCATTGGTTGATATAGTGCTTATCAGTTTTCCCCCTGCCCATAAATAGTGACACTGGGACAGTTGGCAGTTGGCCGAAAAAGCCGGCAGACAGTCCTGATATCAAAGCTCAATGAAATCAGAAAAGGTCAAGAATGGCGCTTAGTGAGACGTCACCAGCGGCCTGCCTTGATAGTCAGAACGACGCATGACTCCGCTGTCAGGGGAATTAGTTGATCGCAGCGGCCTTGCTGGCAATAGAGGCAGTGGATATTTCACCAGTGCTAAATTGTAAATCAGCTAGTCGCGCATATAAGCCGTTTTTGGCCATCAGGCTGTCATGAGCGCCCTGTTCCACAATTTGTCCGCCATCCATTACGATGATGCGATCAGCTGACCGAACGGTGGCGAGCCGATGCGCAATAACGATAGTGGTGCGGTCCTGCATCAGCTTTTCCAGGGCGTCCTGAACCAGTTTCTCGCTTTCTGCATCAAGCGCCGATGTCGCCTCATCAAGCAGCAAAATGGGTGTGTTGCGCAAAAGAGCACGGGCGATTGCAATGCGTTGTCGCTGACCACCCGATAGCCGTGTACCCGCTTCACCCATAAAAGTATCTAACCCGTCAGGGAGATCACGCAAAAAGTCTTCGGCGTTGGCGGCGCGAGCTGCGGTCCAAATCTCGTCATCGGTCGCATTCCAGTTGCCATAACGCAAATTGTCCCGGGCACTGGCCGCGAACAACACTGTCTCCTGAGGAACCAGCGCCATGCGTCCGCGAATATCTGCCGGGTCAGCTGATGGCAAAGTCACACCATCAATTCGAACGGTGCCACTTTGTGGATCATAGAAGCGTTGAGCCAGTTGAAACAGCGTGGATTTGCCCGCACCAGAAGGACCGACGACCGCTACGGTCTCGCCTGGTGTGACCTTCAGAGTGAAGCCATTGAGCGCCGCCGTATCTGGCCGGGTGGGATAGGCAAAGGTCACATTATCGAAAGAAATCTGGCCTCGCGGTGGCTCAGGCAAGGCAATGGGCGATTTGGGTGCCGCAATACCAGGTTCTTCGGAAAGTAGCTCCGCCAGCCTTCCAGCAGCGCCAGCGCCGCGAAGGAGATCGCCATAAACTTCCGTTAATGCGCCAAAGGCTCCTGCGACGAGGCCTCCGGTTAGAACGAAGGCTGCGATTGTGCCGCCCGATATACTGCCTTCTGCGACGCCAACAGCTCCCCGCCACATCAACATTGTGATTCCCGAGAAAACCATAGCGATAACGACCGCTGTCAAAGCGGCGCGCAGCCTTATCCTGCGTTTCGCAGTATCGAAGGTTGCCTCTACAGCTCCACCAAAGCGCTTATGTTCACGTTGTTCCTGGCCAAATGCCTGCACAATCTTCATCGCGCCCAGAGTCTCCGCCACCATTGCGCCGACGTCCGCCACTCGATCCTGGCTAAAGCGCGAAACATTTGTCAATTTGCGACCGATAAAAACTATCGGCAGAATTACGATGGGAATGCCGATGAGCAAACCCGCGGTGAGCATGGGTGCTAGAGTAAAGAGATAAATGATCCCACCAATGCCGATAACAATATTGCGCAACGCCACTGATACCGTGGTGCCGACAATCTGCTCGATCACAGCAGTGTCCGAGGTCATCCGTGAAGCAATTTCCGATGGTCGGTTCTCTTCAAAAAAACCGGGCGCAAGCCGCAATAAATTGCGTTGAACTGCCAGGCGTATGTCCGCAACCACACGCTCACCTAGCCAGCTAACGAAGTAAAATCGGAAAGCGGTGGCAATCGCGAGCACACCGACGACTAGCAACAATCCCTGAAAATAAGGAGCAACGTCACCATTCCCGGCTGCAAAGCCTTTGTCGATTATCGTCTTGAAGCCCGCCGGTATTGCGAGGGTTGCCATGGCGGCAACGAAAAGAGAGATGGCGGCTAGCACAATTTGTTTGGGATAACGAACCGCTTGATCCCATATCATCCGCAAATTGCCGATTTTCTTGATGGAGCCTGTCTCAGATTCGGTATTCTCGGCTGACCCCGCCGAGCGGTTATCGGAATTATCACTCATTAAAAAAGCCTAGCAGTGGTTGGCCATGCTCACAATCTTTTGGACAAAGACCGAAGGAAAATCTGGCGGTTATTTTCGACTATATGGGTACGACACCAGTCTCGTCCAAGCCCATCGAGTGGATATTCAACGGGGCAGCTTGCAGATCATCTCGCGCAAAAAGCCAATAAACCCATGATGGTAGCAAAAGCGGAGCTGACTGACTAAAGAAGCCGTCTGAGAAAAGTTTTCTGTTACAAGCGATTCGCGACCAGTGGTGAGCTCCAAGGATATGATATTGTGAACCAGATTGCATCAAAAGGGCAATTACGCATGTCGCTATTGCGCTGGGTTTTGTTTGTTGTCCCGCTAATCGTTCTACTTGGATTTCTTTCGGGTCAGGTTGCCGGTTCAGGCGAAGAAAACCGCTGGTTTGGTGCTTTAACCAAGCCGGACGCTCAGCCCCCGGTTGGGCTTTCGGTGCTGCATGGACAGTACTTTACATCATGATGGGCACGGCCTTTGCCATGATATTGCATGCTCGAGGCGCGCCGTTGCGCGGGGTGGCGATCGTGTTGTTTTTGTCGCAGTTTGCGCTCAATCTTTTCTGGTCGCCGTTATTTTTCGGGATGCACCAAGTGTCCGCCGCATTCTGGTTGCTTGTTATGATTTTTCTGACGGCGCTGGCGACAACGCTGGTTTTCGGACGCATTCGCAAAGCTGCAGCTTGGCTTTTAGTACCGTATCTGGCGTGGCTTTGTTTTGCCGGTATACTCAACAAACAAATTGATTGGCTAAACCCGAATGCCGAAACACTTGTTGTTCCGGCTGCAAGGACCCAGATATAGCAATAGATTGTAGTTTCTGCCCGAGCCATCATTGGGTCAGGCAATTCAGGAGTTGATAATATGCAAAGTCAGAACCGATTTTTTGATGACCTCTCCAAAGTCCTAAACGGTATCGCGGGCACGGTTGCCGGTGTGGGCCGTGAAGCCGAAGCTGGCGCGCGGGAGCGGGCGAAGGAATTTTTTGGCGGCATGGACTTTGTTTCCCGTGAAGAATTTGAAGCGGTCAAGGAAATGGCGGCCAAGGCGCGCGCTGAAGCGGACGCGCTGAAAAAGCGCGTTGATGCGCTAGAGAAAGCGGTTAAACCAGCAGCAAAATCGACTACCACTCGAAAAGCTCCAACCAAAAAAGCGCCTGCCAAAGGAGCGCCTCAAAAGGTCGCACCGCGAAAATCGGCTAGCCAATAGCGCCATTTGACGACGCCGCATTATCCACAGTCTTCCCACAAACAATATCGTGACGTGGCATGCATCACCTTGCCCAAATTGGACCGCTGCTCCAGATGAGCATTGTGCTTCACATGTTTTGGAAACCCGATGCTTGACGATCAATGGTCAGAACTTGACCAGGAGGAAGCCCCTCCTGTCGATATGCTTGCTGCCTTTTTTGAAGCGCGCGGATGGTCAGTTGATCATGTCAGTGACGAGGAAATTTCGGTCGAAATAAAGGGCAACTGGACCAGCTATCAATTGCGCGCAATCTGGCGTGATGAAGACCATGTTTTGCAAATTTTGTTGCTGCCGGAAATCCGTGTGCCGGAAGAGA
This sequence comes from Parasphingorhabdus halotolerans, assembly GCF_012516475.1. NCBI lineage: Bacteria > Pseudomonadati > Pseudomonadota > Alphaproteobacteria > Sphingomonadales > Sphingorhabdaceae > Parasphingorhabdus > Parasphingorhabdus halotolerans. The sequence continues at coordinate 2,959,327 of NZ_CP051217.1, forward strand.
AGAAGCTTGCTATTTATGAGACGCTTGGTCTTATCAACGAGCAACTCTGGCTCGGTCATTTTGACCTCTGGTCAACCAATAGCATTTTGCTATTCCGTCATGCGACGATGCTTGGTGGAAGCGGGATGCTGGGGCTTGATCAGGCACAATCGATCGTTGATATGGCGATTGACGAGTGGGAGCGCTTCTATCCGGTTTTCCAGTTTGTGCTGTGGAGCGACAAGAGTCCGCAAGACGCGATCAAACATGCCATGGTGGATACTCAAGGTGAAGCCTAGCGAGCGAGCAGCCTGATGCAATGGCCAGCCAATATCTGGATGATCGGTTGCGGCAATATGGGTGGAGCGATTTTGCAAGCTTGGCTCGACAATGGATTGTCTCCCGAAAATGTGACTATTGTCAAACCATCCCAATCCGAATTGCCAGGGGGCAAAATTTCGCAACCAGATTATCCTGCAGATGGCCCACCCGATCTTGTGCTGCTGGCAATGAAACCGCATCAGCTTGGAGAGGTTACCGAGGAACTCGCCCCGTTGCTGGGCTCCAAAACCAACGTGATTTCAATACTCGCCGGAACCGAACTAGATGTTTTACACGGCGCTTTGCCGGCTGCGGGTGCGATTGTTCGATTGATGCCAAATATGGCAGTGACGGTTGGCAAGTCTCCGATGATCATGATCGGCAAGGATATTGGCTCGGATTTGCATGATCAGATGGACGCTCTGTTCAGTCCGCTGGGTCCGCCAGAATGGCTAGAGAATGAAGAGCAGATGCATATCGCGACCGCGCTAGCGGGTTCTGGGCCGGCATTTCTGTTCCGGTTTATAGATGCGCTGACAGTCTCAGCACACGAACTGGGCATGGACAAGGAACAGGCAGGACGTTTGGCGTTGAAAATGGTCGAGGGTGCAGCGATGCTCACGGCCAGCTCAGAGCATGATCCTGGTACGCTCGCTAATCAGGTGGCAAGCCCCAACGGTGTGACCCGTAAGGGGCTGGATGTCCTTGATGCCGGTGGTCGCCTCAATGCGTTGCTAAAAGATGTTCTGAAGGCGGCGATGCAGCGTAATAAGGAAATGGCAAAAGAAGCCAAAAAATAACTGACTAAGCTTTTGCACTGCGTAAATCGAAAACCATTTGCCGATCCTCTTCTGGGATAAGCCCTTCTAGCACTTTCCAGAAACCGGTAACAGATTCTTGACCGGCAGCGACATAAGCGGCGGACAGTCTTTCCCGCAATTGCCCAAAAAGTTCCGTCTCGAGAGCTGCTCCCGCTTCCGTCAAACGGAGTAATTTCTGACGTCTATCGATAAGCCCCGGTTTCGTTATCACAAAGCCGCGTGCGTGCAACTCCTTGAGTACTCGGCCTAGTGACTGCTTGGTAATAGCCAGAAGCTGAAGCAATTCGCCCACAGTTAGTTCCGGTTGGCGGGCGATGAAATATAATGCCCGGTGATGGGCGCGCCCCAGCCCCTGTTTTCCAAGTTCCTGGTCAATGGAATTGGTTAGCCTTGTGTATCCGAAATAGAGCAGTTCAACCCCGCGACGAATCTCGTCTTCACGAAGGAAAAGTGGCGATGCGCCGGTGGAAATAGATTGTCGATATACGTCAGTCATGTTGACGTATCTTGACAGGCTGTTTAGGTGATTGCAAGATAATCTGATCAGGCTTCCATCTGTTCCATCGCGGAACAATTAACGGCGAACAAGGTGCATCTTATGGCAAACGCAAAGGCGCTCGAATTTACGATTGAACGCAATAGCGCGCCGGTCGAAGCAAATGAGCGCGCAAAGTTGCTCGAAAACCCCGGATTCGGTAATTTGTTTACAGATCATATGGTGGTAATTCGATGGTCCGAGAATTTGGGTTGGCATGATGCGAACATAAAAAAGCGCGGTCCGATACAAATGAATCCTGCTTCCTCGGTGCTTCATTATGCACAGGAGATTTTTGAAGGTATGAAGGCCTACCGGCTTGCAGATGGCAGCACAGCGCTGTTTCGTCCGGAAGAAAATGCCAAACGTTTCCAAGCCTCTGCCCGGCGTATGGCGATGCCGGAACTGCCGGTTGAAGTCTTTTTGCAGTCCGTTGAAAAATTGGTTGAAATTGATAGAGATTGGTTTCCTTCGGTTGATGGAGGATCGCTTTATTTGCGCCCTTTCATGTTCGCTAGCGAAGTGTTTCTTGGCGTACGTCCCGCCAAGGAATATCTTTATATGGTGATCGCTTCACCTGCCGGTGAATATTTCAAGAGCGGCGCAACGGCCGTGACGATCTGGGTATCGGAAGACTATAGTCGCGCGGCTCCCGGTGGAACAGGTGCAGCGAAATGCGGTGGCAACTATGCTGCCAGCCTTGTCGCTCAGGCCGAGGCAATCGAGCAGCATTGTGACCAAGTCGTCTTTCTGGATGCCGCCGAACGCCGTTGGGTAGAAGAACTGGGCGGAATGAACTTATTTTTCGTGATGGATGACGGAAAACTTATAACGCCGCCATTGTCCGGGACCATATTGCCAGGGATAACGCGCGAATCGATCATCGTTCTGGCACGGGAAGAAGGGCTTGAGGTTTCTGAAGAGCCATATTCTATTGAGCAATGGCGTGGCGACGCGACAAGCGGGAAATTGGTCGAAACCTTTGCTTGCGGAACAGCCGCGGTCGTCACATCCGTCGGTATGGTAAAGTCTCGGCATGGAGAATTTACCATCGGTAGCGGCGGACCCGGGCAGCTAACCGAAAAACTGAAATCGCGATTGGTGGATATCCAGCGGGGTCTGTCGGAAGACCGGCACGACTGGGTAAAAAGACTGTTTTAGCAAGAACCGCGAACTGGCCCTTGCTCCTTTGGATCAAACTGGATAATAGGCCCGTTCACCAGCGGTGGTGTTGACCATACCAACTGCTTATATTGGGGTGTCGCCAAGTGGTAAGGCACCGGCTTTTGATGCCGGCATTCGCAGGTTCGATCCCTGCCACCCCAACCAATTCTCATATTTGATAGCTAATGCATTGCTTTGTAATGCGACCAAGCAGCGCAAGGAAAAGCCGGCGGGTTTCCCCGCCGGCTCCTGCGACCCTGATTGGAGGTGCGTGACGAATTCAAATATTGGTTAGCAGCATTCTTGTCAGTAAGTTGTAAATCGTTGTAACGAGAGGCGGGTATTGCTGGTAAATCAAACAAAACTAAGGGTAAATAGAATTGTATTTTTAAAGGGGGGCCATTGGATGTGAATTTCTGTGTTGTGTAATGTGCAGCAATTCGTGCCAGGAGAGACAATATGCGAATCGCAATCGCCGATGACGACAAAGAAATCGTAGAATTTCTGACCAATATTGCCGAGGAGCAGGGCCACGTTGTTGTGGGTCATTCTGACGGGAACGGATTGACCAATTCGCTACTGAGAGACACTTTTGACTTGGTTATTCTCGATTGGAATATGCCAGGCAAAACCGGCATGCAAATTCTGGAGTGGATGGAGAATTCAGTCGATGATCGTCCACCGGTGATCATGATGACCAGCCGGACAGCGAAGCAGGATATCAGCGATGCGCTGAACGCCGGGGCTGATGATTATATCACCAAACCCGAGGATCCGGCAGTAATTGCCGCCCGGATTAATGCTATATTGCGCCGCAATAGTGGCAGTTCTGCAATGGAAACCACCGCACAATATGGTGACTATATCCTCGATCGGATTGAACAGAAAGTGCAGCACAAGGGGAAAGAAATATCCCTGACTGCCAAGGAATTTGAGCTAACCGATATCATGTTCCGTAACCGTGACCGCACCTTGTCGCGGCGCTATATCATGGAAACGGTCTGGCGTACCAACGCACATCTCGCAACTCGGACATTGGATATGCATGTCTCGCGGGTTCGATCCAAATTATCTCTGACGCCGGAGAATGGATTTCGTATTTTTACTGTATTCGGCTATGGCTACCGTCTGGAGACGCTCGGCAACGGGGGATAAAGATGACAAACGGACGTATGGATTTGCTAGAGTTTCGATTCTGGTCGCTGCTTGCCGTTACTCCTATGGCCGTTTTCCCGCAAGCCGCGCATGCGCAGGGAGCCCAATCCGGCGCTCAACAAGATCTTGAACGTGTCACCTATATTGTAAAACGCGGCGATACGTTGATTGGTCTTGCCAAAAAATATTTTCGCAAGCCTTCAGATTATCGCGTGGTGCAACGGATCAACCGGATCAAAAACCCCCGCCTGATTTCGGTCGGTAAACGACTGTCAGTGCCCTTCCGGATATTGAAATATCGCCCTAGCACCGCCAGCATTGCTGCTTTTAAAGGCAATGTTTCGCTAGCAGGTAACGGTCAAACAGCGGATGTCTCAAAAGGAATGGCGCTTGCTGAAGGCCAACGCATTTCAACAGCAGCATCCAGTTTTGTAACGCTAAGACTGGAAGACGGCTCGCGCATTTCGATGCCGTCGAATAGCCGCGTTCTTGTAGAACGGCTGCGCTATATTTCCCTGACCGATAGCATCGATTATGAATTCTCGGTTGAGAACGGCCGGATACGCTCAAAAATCGTACCATTCAGCAAGAAGGCTGATCGATATCGGGTGCGAACACCCGTAGCGGTATCGGCTGTTCGCGGAACAGATTATCGCACACGAGTTGATGAAAATACCGGGACCGTGTTTTCGGAGACGGTCGAGGGATTGGTTGACGTTTCTTTGGGAGTAAACTCAGGCGGCAAATCCGTATCCATACCCGAAGGCACCGGAGCGGCTGCGACAGTCACAGGTTCGTTGGACAAGGCTGACCTTTTATCGCCTCCCACTTTGGTTGAACCCGGCAAAGTTCAGTCCGAACAACAGGTTTCGTTCGCTGTAACTCCAAGAACAGATGCGGCAGGAAGCCGGATATTGGTTTCGACCGATGCAGGTTTTGTAGATATTGTCGCGGAACAACAATCAGAAAGCGCGATAGTCAGTTTGCCCAGCCTGCCCGACGGAAGATATTTTGCCAAAGCAACTTCGATTTCAAACGATGGTTTCGAAGGCATGCCCGCAGCCTATAGTTTCAAGCGCCAATTGAGCACTTTAAGCGGCAGCGCCGGAGCAGGTGATTTTGGATATCGTTTTAAATGGGACGGCGAAGGAAGCGGTAAACGATTTTATCGGTTTCAAATTGTCAAAGACAGCAAATCCGCTGTGCCGATGGTGGATGAAGCCGGTTTGATTGATCAATCTTTGACATTGTCCGACTTGCCGGATGGCGAATATTACTGGCGGATTGGCGTGACCCAGATCTCAGACGGCGAAGCATCGGAGAAATGGACCGATTTTGAGAAATTGACGGTGGCAGACTAAGCCCCTAGTCGGCTGGTCTTGTTGTTTTAATCCACGGAGATCTGACAGCCCATGAAACTGCGCCGGCGCCTGGGGATCGAGTGGGCATCGGTCGCGCTTTTTGCATCGTTAATGATATCAGCGCTGGTTTATTGGGCACCGCTCTCGGGTTTTGATAATCTGTTCTATGACCGGTTATCTGATCTTGATCGTCCGAAGGCCGCCGAAGATATTCTGATTATCGCAGTCGATGAAGATAGCTTGGCCAGTTTTGGAAAATGGCCCTGGAAGCGAGATGTTCATGCAAGTTTCTTTGAACAAATGGCAATAGCAAATCCCAAAGTGATCGCCTTTGACATATTGCTGAGCGAAGCTGGAGATGAGATTGAAGACCAGCAATTGGCATCCGCAATGGGCAAGAATGACAACCTGTTTCTACCCGTCCATTTTGTTTTTCCCGGTAGCGATGGCGCTGCATTCGATACCAAGCAGCCAATCAATATTTTCAAAGAGTCGTCAAGCGGTCTTGGTCATGTGAATTTGGCGTTTGATCGTGATGGTGTGGTGCGAAGGTTTCAGCCATGTTTTGAAAGCCGGGTCACGAAAACAATATGGCCGCACCTGATGGAGCAAGTTTATCGCCGAATAAACGGCAACCGTTCTCAAGCTTACCAGAGCATTGAAAACTGCGATGAAGCGTTATTGGTTCCGTTTGCCAGACGGGGAAGCTTTGCAACCATATCCTATACAGCTATTGCCAAGGGAGAGGTTCCTGCCGGATTTTTGAACGACAAAATTATTTTGATCGGCGCAACAGCCAATGGACTGGGAGACCAGTATCCTGTGCCACTCGGAGATGGCGGAACTATGGCCGGTGTTGAAATCATGGCCAATATGCTGAGCGGGCTACGCACCGATAATTTTATCAAACCATTGCCATTTTGGCAGCAGTTGGTAATTTCGCTTTTGCCGCTCTGGATATTACTCATCGGTTTCTGGCGCTGGCGACCGCGATCCTCGCTGTTTGTTTCTCTTGGCCTTTATCTCGCCGTTCTAAGCACAAGCGCAATGTTGCTCACCTTGAATATCTGGTTCGCACCGTCCGCTGCATTGGCAGGCTTGGCGTTGATCTATCCGGTGTGGGGATGGCGGCGACTGCAAGCCACAAGTGAGTTTATGGATGAGGAGTTGCAGACCTTCAGGAGCAGTAATATTGACATTCCAGTCGGAGTAAGCGCTGCTGGCCCGGTTGATGTAGTCACTGGTCAAGCTGAAGAATTGACACATGCTATTGCCCATATGCGCGACCTTCGGCGGTTTATTTCTGATGCGCTCAGCAATCTGCCAGACCCTATGTTCATTACGGATCTGGAAGGTAAGGTTATATTTGCCAACAAGCTTGCGCAAACGGGACTTGAGGATGGTGCGCAGGACATGGCTCTGGACGCCATGCTTGACCGGTTTGTCGCTTTGGAAGATTTGGCCGATGTGAAAGATTATCTGACGTTGCAGATACAACCCACAGAGCATGACTATGTCGATTTTACCTCGCGCAATGACGAGGTCTTCGCGATGCGCCGCGCTCCGGTTGTCTCGGATGAGGGGGAATTGCGAGGCTATATTCACTATCTGGCAGATATCACTGAAGTGGCAAATGCATCGCAAGAACGCGAAGAGGTGCTGGAGCTGCTCTCTCACGATATGCGTGCGCCGCAAGCGGCCATATTGGCGCTGTTAAATGACCAGCAGCCAACAGATACGCATCGTCGCATTGAGGGGCATGCTAGGCGCACTCTGGCACTGGCGGACAATTTTGTCGGCCTTGCGCGCATCAAGGCCAGTGAATTTGATGGTGAAGACCTTCTTCTATCAGAACTGGTGATTGAGGCGAACGATAGCTTGTGGCCGCTTGCCAATGCGCGCGGGATAAAGTGCGCAGTTGACGATCAATCCGATGGAGCGTTCATTGTCGGCGAACCGTCGAGCCTGCACCGGTCATTTGTCAATTTGATCGACAATGCTATTAAATATAGTCCGGATGGAACGACGATCGACATCCAGCTCAGAAATATCAGCATTGATAAACAGTCTTTTGTTTCGGTGTCGATTGCTGATCAGGGGGAGGGAATCGCCGAGGAGCTTTTGGGACATTTGTTTGAGCGCTTCACTACCGACGACCAGGGTGCAAAAGGAGCGGTAAAAGGCTCTGGGCTGGGATTGAATTTCGTTGAAACGGTTATTCAACGGCATGGTGGCAGTATCAGAGCTGAAAATATTCGCGATGGCGGCGCACGTTTTACAATATTATTGCCGGTTGCTCCGGACTTGGAAACCGATGGTGAGAATTAGTTTTATTCAACACCAGTTCGAGAGCGCGTTGAGCTTTTAGGCTCCAAGCCATTGTTTGCACCTAGGTCTGAAAGCGCGGCATCGACCAAATGGGGCAGAGACGTGTCCATTGTACCCTTGCAGTGATATTCGGCGGCTTTTCCGGAATAGAAAATGCTCCCATCTATCTGGTTGAATATGTCCACGGAGAAACGATGCTCCTGATCCAGACAAGATTGCAATGGTTTGTTTTTTTTCGGGCCGACCAGTGTTTTTCCCGGTTGTTCGCCTGTTGATATCGCGATTGATGCAGGCCGGTCAGCCAGCGCTATCTGGACTAATAGTGACGCAACCTTGGCTTCGCTATAACCTTCATTCAATAGTTTTTGGCTAACCAGTGATTTTGCCAAACTGTAGGTTTGATTATTCTGTTCCAGGTTCTCAGAGAACATAAACTGTTTCGGCACAGACCCCGACGCCGAAGCCCGGGTTTCGATACGCGTTTCTATAGGCCCAGCACAGGCAGATAAAGTTACCAGACAAAGCGGCAAGAAAAAGGAAAGACGGGTCATAGTGCTCCCGGGCTAAACCAAAGTTGTCGCTATAATAGAATGGCGGCGACCGAAAGTCACGAATTTTGGAAATTCAACGCGTCAACACAAAATATATTACATAAAGCCAAGACAAAAAGCCGTGAATGATAGCCCAGACAACAGATTGATGGCTGGTGAAACTGATCACTATTGCCAGCGCGCTGCCAAAGCCAACGCCATTGCGGACGATTTCTTTGCGAACATAAGTAGCGCCTCGGTTCATCGGCGATTCTCCCGGTGCATAATCTTCTGTGCGCATCCGTTCTGGCTTGATCCTGTTGGGCATCGGTTACGCTGCCTCGCGGGCCCGCTCCGCCAGCTCCTGATTGAGCATTTCTGCAAGCAGGAAAGCGAGCTCCAGAGATTGGGCTGCATTTAAGCGTGGATCACAATGCGTATGATAACGGTCGCCCAGAGCAGCGTCAGTAATAGCCACCGCGCCGCCAGTGCATTCCGTTACATTTTGTCCGGTCATCTCGCAATGAATACCGCCCGCAAATGTCCCTTCCGCACGGTGCACTGCAAAGAAGCCCCGAACTTCAGCGAGAATACGATCGAACGGACGTGTTTTATAACCGCTCTCCGCTTTGATCACATTGCCGTGCATCGGATCACAGGACCAGACTACAGGATGGCCTTCTGCCTTCACCGCACGCACGAGTGGCGTGAGACCAGTCTCAACTTTGTCATGGCCAAACCGCGAGATAAGTGTGATCCGCCCGGCTTCGCGGGCCGGATTAAGTGTATCAAGCATTTGAAGAAGGTCATCGGCCTTGAGCGAAGGACCGCACTTCATGCCGATCGGATTACCAATGCCGCGCAGAAACTCGACGTGAGCAGAGCCTTCAAAACGTGTGCGATCGCCAATCCAGAGGAAGTGCGCGCTGGTGTCATACCAGTCACCGGTCAAGCTATCTTGGCGCGTGAGGGCTTCTTCGTAGGGAAGCAGCAAGGCTTCGTGGCTGGTGTAGAACGATGTTGCCTTCAATTGTGGCACGGTATCAGGATTTATCCCGCAGGCTTCCATAAACGAAAGGGCCTCACCAATCCGGTCCGCCATCTCTTCAAATTTCTTCGCCCATGGGCTGCGGCTCATGAAATCGTGCGTCCAGCCATGCACCTGTTTGAGATTGGCGTAGCCACCGGTCGAAAACGCGCGGAGCAGATTCAATGTAGCCGCCGCTTGGTTATAGGCGCGGACCATGCGTTCAGGATCGGGCTCTCGGCGATCAGCGTCAAATTCGATGCCGTTGATAATATCGCCCCGATAGCTTGGCATTTCTAAGCCATCCTGCACTTCGGTTGGTGCGGAGCGCGGTTTGGCAAATTGCCCCGCCATGCGGCCCAATTTGACCACCGGCATCTTCGAGGCGTAGGTCAGCACGACCGCCATCTGCAAAATCACGCGAAAAGTATCGCGGATATTATTGGGATGAAACTCGGCAAAACTCTCGGCGCAATCGCCGCCCTGCAGCAGAAAACCTTTGCCCTCTGCAACTTCGGCAAGTTCTTTTTTCAGACTGCGCGCTTCACCGGCAAATACCAGCGGAGGATAAGTACCCAGCAGGCTTTCAGTTTCCGCAAGCTTCGAGGCATCACGATATTCGGGCATTTGTAGCCCTTCAAAATTTCTCCAGCCGTTTGGCCTCCAGTTCGTCGCCATGAAAGCGCACTCCATTTATTTCACCTAAAATCGGGTGCCTTTAGGCGCGATTCAAGAGCTAAAGCAAGCAAAAGCGCGGGATGGTTGCGTTCGAAACTAGCTAATCACAATAATCGCAAGCTTAGCTTCCCGGCCGTTTTTTCCAGGTTCCTGCATCGCGATACTCTGGTTTAATCTGGCTAACGTCCGGAAGTTTTTGCCCGGCGTAAGCTTTGTCGCCACCTCTGGCCTGGGCTTCTTTACTGTAGCTCGGTGTCTGGTAGTTCTTGGGAGCGCCAACATTCAAGTTAGGTAATGGGAGCGAATGGCGACGTGCGTTGTCTGCTGCAAGAGCCGACGCCTTTTCAGACTGTGCCGCCTCTGTCTGGGCTTTTTTCAGACCTGCTTCATAGGCTTTTTCAAGCGAAATTGGATCAAGTACCGATGCTGGCTCGGGGCTGTATTTCTGCGGTTTTGGTGCTGGAAGCGGTTCACCACCGCGATATCGTTGGCTGAATGCGCTCGCTTTGCCAGCACTACCCTTCCAACTATAAAACCGGTGCGCGCCGATAGTTCCCAGAAATCGCAAGCTGGGAGCCCAATAGGGATAAACATAGGTTGCGTGATAGTGCGTAGCGGTGCCAACGGGCGAGGCCATTTTACCGGATAGTGCGTAAGCCGCAACCTTGCGCGCACGATTCCATCCAAATTTCGATGGTTTGCGGCGCAGTGAACCATCGCAAGTGTAAGAAAACTGGCAACCGGTGCGGCGTTCGCTACCTTGATAGATAACGCCGCAGACGGTACCGGGGTAGCTCGGGTGGCGCGCGCGGTTCAGAATGACTTGAGCGACCCCGCGTTGCCCGGCATCGGGTTCCATCGCAGCTTCATAATAGATTGCTTGTGTTAAACACTGAAGCGCACGGCTGTTGTCGGTCAGCGATGCGTTGAACGATATGGGTCTGATCAGATTGTTGGCCACTGATTGATCTTGGTTTGCGGTCAAGCCATTTGCAGATGCAATGCCAAGAGCGTCTGTCGGTATGCCATCATCAGGATTGCTCGAGGGATCAAGGCCAAGTGCACCATAGTTCTGCGGGATCGCATAACCGGGATCAATGAAGTAAAATGCGGAGCCAGCGAAATTCTCTTCTGCTCGTTCAACCGATTCCAGATTGGGATCGCTGGGATTGAACTGACGGGCGTCGACGCTGGCTTGCGGCAAAGTGGCCGGAACCATGATCAGGCTGAAGAGTAGCAAACCCAATAAAATACGCTCGCGGACATTTAAAACCAGCCATTTTGGCATAACCAGTTTCCAGTTTTTGAAAACAGGTGGATTCTTTATTTGTGGAGCAAGTGTCGTTAGGCTGTCGGCGGCAAAAGCTGGAGCCTTTGTTATTTGCTCCTGTGTTATTTGCTCCTGCTGTGCAGGCAGCGCAGGCTCTGGATGCGAGAACACGTAGCCCGCCGGTCCGGCGAGAGCCGGAGCAGAACCACCCAAAGGGGGACATAGGGAGGAGGAACGCGCACCGAAATTTTCTAACACCACCAAGTAGACGCCCAACCGGGCAGGAAGCGCTGTTTATAGCCGTTTTGTGTTAATTGTATTTATGTAGAAAACACGCTGTATCAATTTGAGACGGGGCACCGTTAGTGGTTAAATGGTTAACGCAGCTTTTCTGCGGAAAATAGCAGCACGATATAATTTGTGTAATAAAAGCAATATGCTGACGGGGTAATCAAAAAGGTGTGATTACCGGTTTTTCAGCGTTTGGATCGTGATGTTCAACCTCTTGACGGGTCACCAGATTGCGCGCGACGACATAACCAATGATCCCGAACAAAATTCCACCTATGCCCGGACCGATCACTACGCCGTCCAACCCGTATAGCTTGTCGCCAAGCCAGAGAAATGGGATTAATCCGATTGTGTTGCGTGCCCAGTTCATCATCATTGACCAGCGCGGCCGCTCGAGATTATTGCAAGCGGCATTGGCGATAAACAACATCCCGTTGAAGAAGAAAAGTGGTGTCAGAACGACCGCAAATAGCCAGAATAAATGCCGCCCTTGCGCTTCGAGATTGAAGAGGTCGCTGATCGGGTCGTTGAACAGATAAAGCACGGGCCAGATTAGCAACGTATAACCAAGCGCGAAACCCATGGCTTGCTTTATCGTCAGGCGTATCCGGTCAAATTGCAGCGCGCCGAAGTTTTGTCCGATAATCGGACCAATGGCGCCGGACAGGGAAAACAAAAGGCAGAATGCAACCGGGACAATCCTCCCCATTACGGCAAATGCCGCGACTACTTCATCGGAATATCCCGCGATATAGCGATATGAGATGAACCCGCCGACGGGTGTCGCCACATTGGTCAAAATAGCCGGCAGCAGTATCGCGAATATGGGCTTAATATCCTCATTAAACCAGTCGCTACGAAATTTTTCAAACCCGCCATATTGTTTGAAGATCGGAAAAATCGCGACGACCGCAGAAACCATGGCCGCGCAGCTTGTGGCCATGGCCGCGCCGTTCACGCCAAGATCGAGCCCAAAGATGAAGATGGGATCGAGAACTGCGTTCGTAATTCCCATGCTTAGCGTCACATTCATTGCCCGTGCTGCTGCGCCATGTGCACGCAGAAACCCTGAGCAAACCATCGCAGCCACGCTAAAAGGCATGAATGGCGAAACAATCCGGATATAGCCGATGGCTGCGTCCTTCGCGGTTCCGGAAGCCCCAGCGAGGTCCAGAATTTGCGGGGCAAAAACAAAGAAAATCGTGGCGAGCGGAATGATCAGCATCATGCTCAAAACCAGGATATTGGTGAGATACCGTCGGGCATAACCTGCTTCACCGCGGCCAATTCGCCGGGAGGCGAGGGCGCTGGTGGCGATCATCAGTCCGATATTAAATGCGGTACCAAAAAACAGGATCGTAGCAGCAAATCCCATTGCTGCCGTGAGAGCACTATCGTCCAGTTGCGCAATGTAGAGCAGATCAACGAAGTCGACGATGAACATTGTCAGCAGGCCTACACTTGCTGTCAGCGTCATCACGGTGATGTGCCGCATCGGGCTGCCAGTAAGAAATATAGCGGGCTGGGTGGCGATGGTTTTGATCCTGTTGCCTGAATTTTGGCCGGAACTGGCAATTTGTAAAGAGCCGATCGCCCTATAGCGTTTTGCCATTAGGTCAATTCCTCTCTATTGTGAAAAAGGAATCAAAAAATGGAAATTGAAAATGCGCTTCAGCCTGTTGATCATCATCTCTGCAACATTGGCGGGCTGTTCGATCAAAACCGACGAGGAAGACAAAAATGAGGAAACACGGGGCTATTTCGAGAGGAAGAATGTAGCCCCAGATCCGGCCGATAACGCCCGTTTACCGCGCAAAGTGGAGCATACGTTTGCCAGGATCGCGCTGGATTGCATAAACAAGCAATATCCTAATAAAATCAGCCATGTTTTGACAAGCCGGAACGATGTTGCGGAACCATCCAAATTGACGCCGGTATTCTATGGCTGTTTTGACTGGCATAGCGCGGTGCATGGCCATTGGCTGCTAACCCGGCTGTGGGGTCAAAATAGCGTTGCAGACATGGATTCCGAGATAGAAGCAGCGCTGGATGCGAACTTCACCGCAGACAAAATAAAGGGTGAAGTAGCATATTTCAGCAATGAAGACCGTAAGGCATTCGAGCGCCCCTATGGGATCGCGTGGTTTTTGCAATTGACTGCAGAACTGAAAGAGATTTCCGTTGGGGAAACGGAGAAGGCCGAGAAAGCGCAGCTTTGGCTGGGCAGGCTTAGGCCTCTGGAGACCATTATCACTGATCGGATTAATGATTGGGTTCCGAAGCTAGCATATCCGATCCGGTTGGGTACCCACAATCAGTCTGCGTTTGCCTTTGGCCTTTTCCTCGACTGGGCCCGAATAAGCGGCAATGTCGGGATGGAAAAACTCATCGTCGATAAATCGCTCGCGTTTCATCGCGCGGATAAAAACTGTCCTTTGTCCTATGAGCCGTCGGGCGAGGATTTCCTTTCTCCCTGTCTGATGGAAGCCGATTTAATGCGACGGATTATGCCGCAACAGGAATTTGCGGCATGGCTTACAACGTTCCTGCCCAACATTCCAAAAGACGGGTCGGGCGACTGGTTGGCCATCGGGGTTGTTAATGATCCCACCGATGGAAAGCTTGTGCATCTCGACGGCGTCAATCTTTCCCGCGCCTGGGCGCTGCAGGGTATTGCTTCGGCTTTGCCACAGGACGATCCCCGTGTCGGGGCGCTGATTGCGTCGGCCAACCTGCACGGCAATGCCGGAGAAAAATCCGTCAGTACGCCGCATTATTCTGGTAGCCACTGGCTTGCCAGTTTTGCGACCTATTTACGGACGCAGCGCGGGATCTCCAGTCAAAATACGCAGGTCGCACCGGCGCCGGTGCCCACTAGACCCTCTGCTGATAGTGAATAAAGTTGATGATAGACTCCTTGTCCTTGCGTCAAACACCTAACGAAGCACCGCCTAGAACGCACTTTTTTTCAAAACTCTTTCCGCTTCATTCGGACATCGCGATAAAAACTATCGCATTTGTCTGGAGCATTCACCTTATTTACGCCGTCGCCCGTATGGTGATTTCCGGTGCACCGGTTGCATGCATAAATTTTGGACAACAATCGATAGTCACCGGCCTTTCGTTGATTCTGACCTGGTGCCTCTATCGTGTCCTTATTCTGACAGACAAGGGAGACAACGCCGCTTCGGTTCCGCTGCTTACTATCCCGCCGCTGTTATTGGCCATTATCGTTACTTATGTGGAATGGAATATTGTCCCACAGGTGACCATTCTCCAGACTGCGCCGAGCATCATTCCCGAGAACAGCGTAAATGGTCTGCCATATTTTGACGCTGTTTTTGTTCGCTATTTGCTATTTGCTGGCTGGGGAATCTTGTTTTGGTCGGTTGTCCGCAATCGATCGATGAAACAGACTATGGGCAATAATCGGCGTCTGGAAAAAGTGACGCGAGAAAGCGAGATTAAAGCCTTGCGTTTCCAACTGAACCCGCATTTTGTGTTTAACGCGCTAAACTCGGTTAGCAGTCTGATTGTTGAGAATAAAAACCCGCAAGCCGAGAAGCTGGTGGACGGGTTGGCTGATTATATGCGCGACGTGCTGACATTGGGTGATGGGCAATTTGTTACTATAGAACAAGAAATTGCTCAACAAATACGTTATCTTGAGATTGAAAAAGTGCGTTTTCCTAACCGCTTGCATTTTGAAGCGACGGTCAGTGAAGTTGTCCGCGAGTGGACAATCCCGGCGCTAATTATCCAGCCGCTGATCGAGAATGCAATAAAATATGGCGTGGCAAAGTCGACCAGTCCGGTCAGTATCCTGATTGATGCAAGACTGGTAGACGGAAGGTTGAACTTAAGCGTATCAAATAACGGACGGATGATAATCGGTGCAAATGCTGATAGCGGCACAGGCACCGGTCTGATCAACGTGCGCGAGCGACTGGCGGCGATTTATGGTTCGACCGCTGCTTTGATAACTGGCAACAGCCGTGCCAATATGATTACGGCATCTATTGTAATTCCCGGCGAATCTCAGATTCTGCAAGATGCGTAGCGATGCCAGTAAACGGTAATCTCAATATTCTAATCGTAGATGATGAACCATTGGCATGCCGGCGATTGCAGGTTTTATGCCATCGCATTGAAAGTATCGCCCACGTTGCCGTCGCAGCCAGCGGAACGGCAGCCTTGCAACATATCAATGATAATTTACCGGACATCGTGCTGCTGGATATTGATATGCCAGATATTTCGGGTGTAGAGATCGCAGATCATTGCCAACAGATGGAAAGCGCGCCGAAGGTCATTTTTACCACTGCACATAGCAGATATGCTGTGCAGGCTTTTCGGCTGGAAGCGGTTGATTATCTGTTGAAACCGGTAAAAGAAGTCCTGTTGATAGAGGCTTTGGCGAGAGCCGGCGAAAAATTGCAGCGCGAAAATAGAAAAGCCGCACCTGACCATAGCTTATGGGTTCGGGACGGTGAGACTTCTCTGCAGATTAGATCCGCTGATATTGAACGGATAGAAGCAGAACGCGACTATATGCGTCTTTGCCTGCCTGGTTGTAGCTATCTCATCCATGAATCGATGTATTCCCTGATCAAGAAACTGCCGCCGGACATGTTTGTTCGCGTGCATCGGTCAGCCATGGTGCGCCGCGACATGATCG
This sequence comes from Parasphingorhabdus halotolerans, assembly GCF_012516475.1. Lineage (NCBI taxonomy): Bacteria > Pseudomonadati > Pseudomonadota > Alphaproteobacteria > Sphingomonadales > Sphingorhabdaceae > Parasphingorhabdus > Parasphingorhabdus halotolerans. Next base: position 2,975,465 of record NZ_CP051217.1, read on the forward strand.
GTGAAATCCGCAGGAAAGGTCGCCGTCAATACGCCATACTCATTGACGGAAACCAGGTGCCTATCGGTCCGCGCTATGCCGATGCTGTGGTCACCGTCGCAAGATGAGTGCATTTACCTACTCTGGTGGCGTGGGCTTTTCTGACACTGTTACGGAATAACGCGGCGCCGGTGCTGGCTGCAAATAGCCGCCGACATCGACAAAAGTCTCGCGCTCCACATTATGCGGATGTTGTTTCGCTTCTGCCAGCGAAAGCACAGGCGCAAAGCAGATATCCGTACCTTCCATCAAAGCGCACCACTCATCGCGAGTTTTGGTTTTAAACAAGGCAGTCAGCTTTTCCTTCAGCGGAGCCCACATTTTCGGGTTCATTTGCGCGTCGAAGTCAGGGTCGTCCTGCAAGCCAGCCACTTTGCGTAACTGGGCATAAAATTGTGGCTCGATGGAACCAATGGATACATATTTGCCATCATCGGTTTCATAGCTATCATAAAAATGCGCGCCCGTATCCAGCAGGTTTACACCGCGCTCATCCTGCCACTGACCTATATTGTGAAAATCGAAAATCATCGCCATCAAAGCCGCAGATCCATCGGTCATTGCGCAATCGACAACCTGGCCAGTGCCGCCGGTTTTGGCGTGTAACAGCGCAGACACCATGCCAAAGGCGAGCATCATGCCACCACCGCCGAAATCACCGATCATGTTTATCGGCGGCGTCGGCTTTTCACCTTTTCGACCAAATGCGTGTAGCGCGCCGGAAACCGAGATATAGTTGATGTCATGACCCGCAGCATGCGCCAAAGATCCATATTGTCCCCAACCTGTCATACGACCGTAAACGAGAGCAGGATTGTCCGCTAACAACACGTCGGGGCCAAGCCCGAGCCGCTCCATGACACCGGGGCGGAAGCCTTCGATCAGGCCATCGGCCTTCGCAACGATATCCCGTGCTTTTTGAATACCATCTGGTGATTTGAGATCTATTTCCACCATCTTGCGCGATCGAGACAGTGCTAATCGTCCGTCCGGCGCCCCACCGGGACGGTGCAAAACAGTCACATGCGCGCCTTGATCGGCCAGCATCATACCGCAGAAAGGCCCTGGGCCAATTCCGGCAAATTCGACGATGTTAATTCCAGCAAGTGGTCCAGGCATAGCGGGCTCCGTATTAATCAGTTGATTAAACGGTCCTATGCAGGGGGCGATCGGTAATCAACCCTGTATCTTACTAGTAATGAAGACGGGCGACTTTGACTAGCGAGGACCCTGTCCGTGTTTCAGCGGCGTTCTTTTCGCGGCATGCTGTTTTAAATATCGCGGCAATTCGAGTTTGGATTGACCGACTGGTTTGCGTGCCAGTTTCGGATCAATGGCATAGTCAAACGCTACACCAAAACGGCCTTGCGCCACCCAGGCGACATATCCTGAAACTTGGCCGATGTTGCGCAGTTCCAATTCTACCTTGTCGCCGCGTTTTGCTCTGACGGGTGCTTCAGCCATCAAACCACCCGCGGAAAGATTGCGGATACGGACTTCGCCGCAGTCATCGCCGTCTACAAACTTAAGGTTAGCCTTCAGGAAAAGGCTATCACGATCAAGCTCGCGTTTCGCCTGTCCACTGGTTTGGCTGTTTGGCCCCAGATTTTCGTCAAATGGCTCTCTCATGTGCATCCCGCGTTTCAAATTGCAAAATATTTTGCTTCGAAAGAGAGAATAGGACCAAAAGGATGGAAATTTGGTTAATTTAATATGCTATTGGGCTGATTGTAAATGGACGTATCATTTATTTGATAGCCGAATGGCACAATGAATGTGGCTGACGCACCGTGATCTAGCTGCCAGGGGCCAATTTTCTAGCTGACCTTTTTCTCGCAGCAATTGCGTTACTGGTCGCGAGAGATTTTCTCGTTCCGTTCGTGTGCTTCCTGTGCTTCAACTGTCATTGTGGCAATGGGTCGGGCTTTGAGGCGTTCCAGAGAAATTGGTTCTCCGGTCACTTGGCAATAGCCATATTCACCCTCCTCTATCCGGCGCAACGCCGAATCAATTTTAGACGTCAGCTTGCGCTGGCGATCTCGGGTCCTCAGTTCCAGTCCCCAATCGGTTTCGCTGGATGCGCGATCATTTAGATCGGCCTCCTGGATTGGGCCATCTTGCAAATGAGCGAGCGTCTCTTTCGATTCTTCAACAATTGATTTCTTCCACTGTTGAAGCGCGTTTTTGAAATAAGCCTGTTGATATTCATTCATGAACTCTTCGTCTTCGCTCGGTTCATAGCCCGCTGGAAGATCAATATTATGTGCAGAGCCCTTATCGGACCGGGATTTGTTCGCTGAATTTTGCTTTGCTGACGATGCCAATTTACTCTCCATCATCTGAGCCCATCTGTTAAACCGAATATCGAAATATCGGCGGTAATGGCGCGCCTATAACCATGGCTTGAATGCGAGACAAGGCGCAAAATGATGCCAGCACGAGAAACTTTTCAGTGGTTTGGCCGGGCGCTGGAATAGCATGCGCTAGAGAGTGAATTTGCGCTTTCGTCATTCCCAATATGGATTCAAGCAACGTAGGAATTGTTCAAAAACAACGCGATCTGGCAATAATCTAACTGGAAATGGTCTCAATTCGGGACATTAACTCTGCTTGGTGATGCGCTCGCTAGGTTTTTTGAATTTTTCTTGATGGAATCAGGGTTAACGCAATTGTGATTAACTCTTTCTTCTGCGCTTTTGGTTCATGTCCGGAATTCGGAAAGGGCGATCCAAGCATATTCATGGATCTCCGTAGAAGGTTCCAAAGCGGAAGAGAGTAAATACTATGTCGGTACGAATGGCTTTAGCAAAATTATGTGCATGCACATGCGGTGGCGCTTTAATCGGCGGCGGTGCGGTTCATGTAACAGAAGCTCCAGCGGCACCCTATGTTCAAAAAGCATCATCGCAAAAGAAAATTCGCGGTCGTGTTCTGAAACAGGGCGCTTCAGCGCGCAAAGTTAAACGGACCCGCCGCACGGTTACGACCAAGACAGTAACGGCATGTGCGCCGAGCGTTGTGACCATTGCTCAGGCACCGGCACCGCAACCTATTCCGCTTCCACAATATATTCCGCCTCCACCTCCTCAGATTCCTGTGCTTGAAGGTGGCGGCGGCAGTGTTCCTGTCGTAATTGGTGGCAGCGGCGGCGGTGGCGGCGGCTTTGGCGGCGGCTTCTTCGGAGGTTTCTTCGGCGGCGGTGGCGGCGGAAGTGGCGGCGGAAGCGTTATTATCTCTTCGACCAGCAGCGGCGGCTCGACCAGCACCTCTTCGGGCGGTAGCTCGACTAGCGGTGGTTCAACTTCGACCTCGACAGGCGGTTTTTCCAGCACCGGCGGTTCAACCTCTACCTCTACGGGTGGCTTGACCAGCACTGGCGGATCCACTTCGACCTCTACTGGCGGCTTTTCAAGTACCTCAACCGGCGGTTCGACGTCAACTTCATCGGGCAATATTTCCAGTTCAACCGGTGGTGTCAGCACTTCAACGGGCGGCGTTAGCACCTCAACGGGCGGTGTGAGCACTTCAACCGGCGGCGTTTCAACGTCCACCGGCGGTGTCAGCACCTCGACTGGCGGAAGCAGCAGTTCTTCCAGCAGTTCTAGCAGTTCAAGCTCATCGAGCAGTTCTTCCAGCTCGTCTGGCGGTAGCAGCGGTATGACTTCTAGCGGCAATACATCGAGTGGCATGACTTCCAGCGGTAACACTTCCAGCGGCCACCCTGGTGGTTCTTCCGGAAACACCAGCACGGGCTCTACTGGTGGTAGCAACGGCTCAAGTGGGAGCTCCGGTTCGTCGGGTAGTTCAGGAAGTTCAGGAAGTTCCGGTTCATCCGGCGCTAGCTCTTCGAGCAGTTCGTCTTCGGGTAGTTCAAGTTCTTCCAGCTCTTCGGGTGGCGGCTCTAACGGCAGCACCGGCTCTTCGGGTAGCAGCGGATCATCGGGTGGATCAACCTCGACCTCTTCCGGCGCAACCGGGGGCTCTTCGAGCTTTGGCGGCAACAGCACGTCATCGGGTAGCTCCTCCACCTCATCTTCGAGCAGCGGTTCCAGCACCTCTTCCGGCGCGAGCAGCGGCGGATCAACCGGCGGCTCTACTGGCGGAACGGAAGTTCCAGCGCCTCCAGTGGTCCTGCTCTTCGGTGCAGCAGCAGCGGCAGTCTTTGCCCGCCGCCGCAAAGCGAAGAAGCTGATCGACGCTTAAAAGCGACAACATAGTCCAATCAGAGAGCGGCCGGAGAAATCTGGCCGCTTTTTGATTTTTTGTTGCGATCTGGCGAATCGATGCTCTGGACCTGATTGCTCTTGGCGCAATTTCATCATCGGGCTTCGAAGTTGACAAAGGTGCCGCGCAGCGACGGTTGAACAGGTGATGTTGGATTGATCGTTGCCAATGTTGGAAATTATGTTGCGGCCCGGACCCCAATGTTGGAAACAGCCTTAGCTTGCTGACACCATTGCGATTGATACTTGAATGAAATCAATCCGCTCGGCATAGGCTCTGGTCATGCATGATCTAAAATATATCCGGGAAAACCCTGCCGATTTTGATGCGGCGCTTGCGCGGCGCGGTGCCGGTCCGATTGCCGCCGAAATACTCGCTCTGGATGAGGAAAACCGCGGTATCGCGACCGAACTGCAGCAAGGCCAGGCCCGGCGCAATGAAGCTTCAAAAGCTATTGGCAAAGCCAAGGCGCAGGGCGACGAAAAAACCGCTCAGACACTGTTGGCCGAGGTTGCAGCTCTGAAAACGGATCTACCAGCGTTGGAAGAGCAGGAGCGTGAAGTATCTGCAAAGTTGCAGGTTGTGCTCGCTGCGTTGCCCAATGTGCCAATGGATGATGTTCCCGTCGGAGAGGATGAAGATGGCAATGTCGAGCTGGAGCGATGGGGAACACCGCGCTCGTTTGATTTTGCGCCAAAGGAACATAGCGATATTGGCCCAGCGCTTGGACTGGAGTTTGAAACGGCGGCGAAAATGTCGGGCGCGCGATTTACCTTTTTGCGCGGACAGATGGCTCGGTTGCAACGGGCGCTTGCGCAGTTCATGCTCAATCACCAAACCGGCGAAAACGGTTACACCGAGTGCGCGCCGCCGTTGCTGGTGCGTGACGAAGCTGTATTTGGTACAGGCCAGCTGCCGAAGTTTGCCGAAGACCTCTTTCAAACGACTGACGGTCGCTGGCTTATTCCCACTGCGGAAGTCAGCATCACCAATAGCGTCCGCGAAGAGATTTTATCCGAAGCCGATCTTCCCATTCGCCTGACCGCACTGACGCCCTGTTTCCGTTCCGAAGCTGGATCGGCCGGACGGGATACCAAGGGCTATATCCGCCAGCATCAGTTTGAGAAGATTGAACTGGTTGCGATTGCCCGTCCGGAAGAAAGCGACGCCGAGCACGAACGGATGACCGCTGCGGCGGAATCGATTTTGCAGGCGCTGGAATTGCCTTATCGAAAGATGCTGCTTTGCACCGGTGATATGGGCGCAACGGCGCGCAAAACCTTTGATCTGGAAGTCTGGTTGCCGGGGCAGGATAGTTACCGCGAAATATCCAGCATCTCCAATTGCGGAGAATATCAGGCGCGCCGGATGAACACCAGATTTCGCCCCGAGGGTGAAACAAAGGGAACGCAATTTGTGCATACGCTCAATGGCTCTGGCCTTGCGGTTGGCCGCACATTAGTCGCGGTTCTCGAAAATTATCAGCAGCAAGATGGTTCTGTCACGATCCCGACCGTGTTAAAACCCTATATGGGTGGGATTGAAAAGCTGGAGCCTGCAACCTGATGCGCATTCTTCTCACTAATGACGATGGTTTTGATGCACCGGGCATGAAGGTGCTGCTCGATATTGCGCAAACGCTTTCCAATGATTTGTGGATCGTTGCGCCTTCGGAAGAGCAATCCGGCGCTGGCCATTCGCTGACTTTGACGCGACCGCTGCGCATCCGCCAACGTGGCGATCAGCAATATTCGGTTGATGGCACGCCGACCGACAGCGTGATGATGGCAGTCGCTAAAATCATGAAGGACGGACCGCCTGATCTTATCTTGTCCGGTGTCAATCGCGGCGCGAACCTGGGCGAAGATGTGACCTATTCCGGCACTGCCTCTGCTGCCATGGAAGGTGCATTGGCGGGAATCCCGTCAATTGCGCTGAGTCAGGCTTATGCCCGCGAAGATATGGGTAATGATGTGCCATTTGATGCCGCTCAAAAATGGGGCGAGCGGGTGTTACGGCCGCTGATCAAGCGACGCATGGACCACCGGACATTGATGAATATCAATTTTCCGGCTCTTCCCGCTGCGGATGTCAAAGGTGTGCGCGTTGTATCGCAAGGGATCCGCGATTATGGGCGGCTTCAAATTGTCAGCAACCGAGACCCGCGCGGGTTTGAATACCATTGGTTTGGACTGGGTCCGATGGTCGAGACACCTGCGCACAGCACCGATCTGGAAGCGATTGCCGAAGGCTATGTGTCAGTAACACCGTTGCACCTTGATCTCACCCATTATCAATCGATGGATACACTCAAGACCCTTTACGGGGATTAACGCCTAGCGTCTTTCCGGTTCCACCCAGATTATGGCCATCGCGGTGATCTGAAGGACCGCAGCAATGCCGAAAGAAAGTAGATTACCGTCCATTCCCAGTATCGAAATCTGATGTGCAGGATCAGCCAGTTCTCCGCCAAACAGACCTCGCGTTGACGTTGTAATGAAAAAACCGCCGAGGATAATCGCGCCCAAAATGGATGCTATTTTCAATTGCCTGCGCTTGTTGCGCGCGGGGCTCCAGACCAGATAGATAATATAGGCTGCAAGCCCCGAACCGACGGTAAGCAACCATACCATGTGAAAACGGGCGTGCGGTGGCCAGGCTTCATGGAAAACATGACTTTCGGTAAAGTCTACAATCGGCGGGATCAGTCCATATTGGATGGCAGCTATGGTCAACAAAATACGGGCGATATTGATCATGATAGTTCCCGGAAATATTGTGTGATCGCATTGTTTTCAGAGTTTTCGGATGAGAAACTTACACGATAACCACGGTTTTACAATTGTCTGGGCACAGTAAGGCTGGCAAGTCGGCGATTTGCTGCTACTAAGGCGGTTAACCAAGGCAGGAGTTGGCGTTAGCGGGGCTTTCATGCGTAAGATTATGATCCTTATTTTGGCACTGGTCGTGTCTGCATGTATTCCGCCGGGCCGTGATTACAGTTGGCCCCAGAATGACCCTGCTCCAACGCTGGAAACCGACAATGCGGTTCTTGGACAATATCGAGACACTTCTGCTCCCGATCCAGCACAGTCCTCGACATGGCAATCGCGCGCTGTAGCGCCCAATGCCGTGTCTGTGGATGGCGGCATATATGTCGTTCAACCTGGTGATACGTTGCGCGGCATCGCCAATAAAACAGGTGCCGGATCACAAATTATCGCGGCCGAAAATGGATTGGTAGAGCCCTATATCATCAAGCCGGGCCAACAGCTTAAAATCACAGGTGGGAAATATCACACGGTAAATTCTGGAGAGACCGGCATTTCCATCGCGCGTGCCTATGGTGCGCCCTGGAAAGAAGTGGTTGCTCTCAATGGCCTCGAAGAACCGTATATTTTGCGGGTTGGCCAGAAATTGAGGCTTCCCGCCACTACTCCGGCTGATCCTGCGAATATGTCAATCGAACAGCGGGCTGCGGCTTTTAGTCTTGATATTGATGATTTGGTAACAGGCAGCCAGCCTGCTTTGGCCGCTAACGCATCCGGCGAAGAACCTTCGGAATGGCGCAAGACGATTGCGCCCACCCAGGCTGTTGTGGTGCCAGCCGGTTTTACTGGCCGTTTCAACTGGCCTGTGTCGGGCAAATTGCTCTCCAGTTTCGGCAGCAAGGGCGGTGGCAAGGTCAACGATGGCCTCAATATTGCGGTCCCGGCCGGAACGCCTATCCAGGCGGCTGGTGACGGAGTGATCGCTTATGCTGGCGATGAAATCGGCGTGTTCGGGGGTTTGGTGCTTATCAACCACGGCGATGGCTGGGTCACTGCTTATGGCCACGCTGCTTCGCTGGACGTTGCGCGCGGTCAGAAAGTGAAAATGGGCGACGTTATCGGAACCGCCGGGGAAAGCGGCTATGTAACCGAGCCGCAATTGCATTTCGAGATCCGCAAGGATCGCAAGCCGGTTGATCCGGCAGCCTATTTGCCCAAGCGCAGCTGAACAACATGGCTCGACCCAAAAATATTAAAATTTCCGATTATGTCACGCTAAAGCGTGAATCGCGCCTGCCGATCTGGCTGGATGTGACGCTTCGGGTGGGCTTCGTTCTCTTTCTGATTGGTGCGGCGATTGCGGTCCACTATTTTGATCGCAACGGGTTGCAGGATAGTTATGATGGCGATGTCAGTCTGATTGATGTCATCTATTTCACCATGATTTCAATTACGACGACCGGTTATGGCGATATTGCTCCGGTTACCGAGCGCGCCCGGTTGTTCGATGCGCTGGTGGTGACGCCGATCCGTATTTTTGTCGTGCTTATCTTTGTTGGCACGGCCTATAACTTCGTACTCAAGAAAACCTGGGATAGATGGCGCATGAAACTCATTCAAAGCAATTTGCAGGACCATATCGTAATTGCCGGTTTTGGCACTAGCGGCAGCGAGGCGGTGGCAGAATTGCTTGCTCGCGGAACAAAGCCCGAAGAAATTGTGGTGATAGACCAATCCGACGAAGCCCTTGCTCTGGCCGAAAAAATGGGCTGCGCGGTGATCAATGGCGACGCCACGCGTGATGGCGCCCTGATGGATGTCAAGATTTCCCGCGCGCGATCGATGATCGTGTCTGCGGGGCGGGATGACACCAGCATATTGATTGTGCTGACTGCGCGCCATCTCGCCTATCATCTGCCAATCAGCGTTTCGATCAAGGCAGCCGATAACGAACTCCTCGCCCGACAGGCCGGAGCGACCACAGTGATCAATCCCGTGAGTTTTGCCGGTCTGTTGCTGGCGGGGAGCTGTGAAGGCGCGAAAATATCCGATTATCTCAGTGATCTTGCGTCTGCCACGGGCCGTGTAAAACTGGTCCAGCGCAGCGTGAAGGATGATGAGGTCGGCATGGCGATGAATGATGTCGTCAAGGATGGTCTCGGCGTTCGGATATATCGCGGTCAGGACGTTTATGGTTTCTGGGAAAATGAAGTGAAACTGCTTGAAGCCGGTGATATCATTGTAGAAATTATTCCCGGCAACGGCGCTTATAGTCCTGCCGATGAAGAATATGACTGACGCACGTGAGCCGGTCATTTCAGCGCGACGGCGCCGGTGGAACCAATTTCGAGAATTTGTTTTTCCGCTGGATGCGCTGAAGTTTGCTGCTCAATCGCCGATGCTGCTGGGCGCACCGCGTGGAGATGGCCGACCGGTGATGCTGCTTCCAGGCTATTATGCAAGCGAGCTTTCGATGCGGCCGTTGCACGGATTTTTGAGCCATCTCGGTTACGCCGTGTCGCAATGGGGACTGGGCCGGAATATGGGGGACGTTGCGACATATACAAACCAGCTTGCCAAACACTTCGACAACCAAGGCGGCGCTCCGGTGACGATGATTGGCTGGAGCCTCGGGGGCGCAATTTCACGCCGGCTGGCCCGGGAACGGCCCGACTTGGTGCATGAGGTGATCACGATGGGAACGCCCGTTGGCGGTGTGCCGCGTGACGGGGTTGCCGGTCAGCGATTTTCGCGCGACCGAGACACAGACATGGATGCACTGGAAGCGCAACTGCACCGGCGCAATCTCGTCCCGATCACTCAACCGCTAACCGTAATCTACAGCGAGAGTGACGGCGTTGTGAGTAGCGATATTGCGATCGACCATTACAACGCCCATGCCCGTCATATCAAGGTGAACAGCACGCATATGTCCATGGGCGTCAACGCTGAAATATGGCGAATTATTGCCGATACCCTAGCCAGCGAGGCCTAACCCAGCCAGGCGTGAACAGTGCCCATTGCGATATAGAACAACAGCCAGTAACCGGCATCGATGAAGAACAATGCCTTGCCCTTCTGCGAGAACAGATAATTGGTACCAATCGCAGGAACGATAAAGCCCAGCGCCACACCAAATGCGGTCAGCACTTTGACCGCAAAGCTGAAGTCCGTGCCGTAGCTCGCGAAAGTGTGCGCCAATGTCCATGAGGCGAGCAGGCTGAACGCAAACGCGCCGCCATAGATCATCCCCATATTGCCTTCTTTGATCTGGTCTTCGGACAGGCCAACCGCGCCCATCCATTTTTTGCCCATGATTGGCCCGTACCAAAGCCCGCCAACGAGAAAGCCCATTGCCGCTGCGGCCACCACCGCGATCCAGTTTACATCAAAAATATTCATCCCATCCTCCCCAGAATTGCGAACATGTCGTTATTACACTGAAAATCGGTGAAAATCCAGAATACGCGCAACTGGGCGTGACTCCCTTGCCAATTGGGCGTAAGGGCGCAGCCGATATGGCAACTACTATTCCCTCGCCGCCCAAAGTGGGCATGGTCTCGCTTGGCTGTCCCAAGGCCTTGGTCGACAGCGAACGCATCCTCACGCAACTAAGGTCCGATGGCTATCAGATGTCCGCCGACTATGCGGGTGCTGATGTGGTTCTGGTTAACACCTGCGGTTTTCTGGACAGCGCCAAAGAGGAAAGCCTGGACGCGATCGGCGAAGCAATGGCCGAAAATGGGCGAGTTATCGTCACTGGCTGCATGGGAAACGAAGCCGATGTAATCCGCGCTCGCTTCCCCGACGTGCTGGCGGTTACCGGCGCGCATCAATATGAAGATGTGGTGAGCGCCGTCCATGAAGCGGCTCCGGCAGCTCGCGGTGCGTTTGTTGATCTCGTGCCTGATGCAGGCCTGAAACTGACTCCGCGCCATTATAGTTATGTGAAGATTTCAGAAGGCTGCAATCATCGCTGTTCATTTTGTATCATCCCGTCCTTGCGCGGTGACCTGGTATCACGACGCCCCGATGCGATCTTGCGCGAAGCCGAAAAACTGGTCGCGGCGGGCACCAAGGAATTGCTGATTATTTCGCAGGATACATCGGCCTATGGCGTCGATATCAAGCACAAACCGCAAATCTGGAACGGGCCGATTGGTCAGGGCCGCGAAGTGCGCGCGCATATGACTGATCTTGCCGAAGCGCTCGGCGAACTGGGTGTGTGGACGCGGTTGCACTATGTCTATCCTTATCCGCATGTCGATAAGGTCATCCCCTTGATGGCTGAAGGCAAGATTACACCCTATCTCGACATTCCGTTCCAGCATGCTGCACCCAATGTGCTCAAGCGCATGAAACGCCCGGCCAATGAAGCCAAGGTTCTGCAGCGCGTGAAAAGCTGGCGTGAGATTTGCCCTGATCTTACGATCCGTTCGACCTTTGTGGTCGGCTTTCCGGGAGAAACCGAAGACGATTTTCAATATCTGCTGGATTGGCTGGACGAAGCCCAGCTTGACCGTGTTGGCGCTTTTCGTTTCGAGCCGGTTGAAGGGGCTGCCGCCAATGCTCTCGACGGAGCCTTGCCAGAAGAGGTCAAGGAAGAGCGCTACCAGCGCCTCATGGAAAAAACCGCCGCAATCAGCACCGCGCGCCTTGCCGCAAAAGTGGGGCGGACCCTGCCAGTCATCATCGATGAAATCGGAGAGCCGGACGAGGATGGCGACCTGGGTGCAACCGCGCGCTCACAGGCCGATGCGCCGGAGATTGACGGCAATGTCTTCCTCCGCAATGTTAGCGCGCAACTGGCTGTGGGCGATATTGTTGATGCCGTGATCGAAGATGCTGACGAGCATGATTTATTTGGTGCCTGCGCTGTTTAGGCGCAGGCTTTATTCACTTAGATTTCACGTCTTTGGCGAGTAATTTTTAGTCCTGAGACGCGGAGTCAGCTTCGACCTTGTCTTCCGGCTTTTCACTCTTCTCCGATTTTAGGCGAAGCGAAGCGGTATGAGTCGCTGCCGCATTGCCAAATTTGAAAAAATCGCTGACAGATAGTTCTGGCTGCTTGTTCATAGGTTTCCTCGCGCGTTAAACACCACCATTTAGTGTATGATTAATATAATACACGAAGACATTTTCCGCAAGCGCGGAATTCGCAATTAACGTGATATTTACCATGTTATTGCAAACACTTCCGGTCCTCTCATCTTGCGACCGGAGCTATCCTGACTTTGAACCCGCTACTGAATAAAATCCGGCAATATTGGCATCACGCAAAAACAGCGACAGGTAGCGATGTGCCTGCGGATATTCTTGATGATCTGGTACAGCTTCAGCACGAACGGGTCGGCGCGCTTATTCCGGTGCTATATTTCGCAATAGCGTTAATCACGGTTGTTGCGGCGGCAGCATCAGGAGACGGCTTTGACATCGTATATCACATCATTCTGCCTGCCGGTTTCCTCGGCATGGGTATTTATCGCTCGCTGGTCTGGCATCGCCGTAAATCGCAACCAGTGGATGTCAAACAGGCAAGTGCGCAATTGCGATCAACGACCATATTGGCGCTGGTCGTCGGACTGGTTGGCGGCCTGTGGACCGTCGATGCCTATTATGAAACGATCGAAGCGCGCCGGGTACTCGCACCGGTGTTTGTCTTTATGATAACCTTTGCCAGCGCGATTTGTCTCAATAGTCTGCCCCGCGCAGCGATTGGAGCGATGGTTGCCGCGCTGACCGCACCAACTGTCGCGATGATATTGTCTGCTGACGCTGGCATAAGGGCGATGGGGATCAGCCTGATGATCGTCTCGCTTCTCATGATCGGTCTCGTGATCAACAATTTTGCCGAGATGGTTAGCGGTCTCAAATTGCGTCTGGAACTGAAACGGCTAGCCGAGACGGATTCGCTCACAGGCCTCGCAAATCGCCGTGCGTTTACCGCGAAGTTCTCGGAATTGCTGGACGGCGCGGACGCAGATAATCCAGTGGCTGTCTTGATGATTGATCTCAACGGCTTCAAAAGTGCCAATGACCGGTTTGGCCATGCCGCGGGGGATTCAATCCTGATAGATGTAGCAAAACGGTTGATGGGCCTTTGCGCCAATGCTGATTGCATCGCGCGATTGGGCGGTGATGAATTCACAGTTCTATTCTCGACGCGAGGCAAGCGGGAGCACTACATCGAGCAGAAAAATGCGATCAGCAAGCTGCTCTCCATGCCTTATACCTGCGGCGATGAACAAGTTTTCATCACGGCTAGCTCGGGTTTGGCGTGGAGCAGATCGGATGGCGATACAGTATCAATGCTGCTCAACCATGCTGACAAGCAGCTTTATCGCGAGAAAACCGAACTCTACGACCGCCGCAAAGCCTGACGATTTAACCCGGCCTACGACGTCGGGGTCATGATGTGGGCCATTATTAATCGCCCGATTAAATTGTCATTTGCAACCTTGCACGCTGAATGGCATAACGGCTGCGTCTTTGGAGAGATGATATGGCTACACAGATCGCGGAAAAGAGCATTTCAACGCCAGAATCAGTCGACGTCCTAATCGTCGGAGCCGGAATATCCGGTATTGGCATGGCAGTTCATCTGCGCGACAAATGTCCGAACAAAAGTTTTGCAATTGTCGAACGCCGCGATGATATTGGCGGTACATGGAACCTGTTCCAATATCCCGGCATACGTTCCGACAGCGATATGCATACGCTGGGTTATAAATTTGAACCGTGGACCGAGCAAAAGTCGATTGCCGACGGCCCCTCGATCATCAACTATCTCCACCGGATCAAGAATAAAAATGATCTGGAGAAGCACATCCATTTTGGCCACAAGGTGCTCTCCGCCAGCTGGTCGAGCGAAGATGCGCGCTGGAGCGTGGTCGCCGAGAAGGCGGACGGCTCGACCGTCACCATGCACGCCAACTTCCTCTATATGGGCGCGGGATACTATGATTATGACAACCCCTATGACGCGCAGATAGAGGGGCTGGCCAATTTCGAGGGCGAGGTGGTGCATCCGCAATTCTGGCCCAAAGACCTGGATTATGCCGGCAAGAAAGTGGTGATTATCGGCAGCGGTGCGACGGCGGTGACCATTGTACCGGTGCTGGCTGAGAAGGCCGCTCATGTGACGATGCTGCAGCGCACGCCGACCTGGTATGCCTCCGCTCCGTCGAAAGACTGGATCGCCAACACATTGCGAAAGATCATGCCCGATAAATGGGCCTATCGCATTACCCGGTTCAAGAATGTGAAGATGCAGGACATCACTTTTAAAATGGCGCGGGACAAGCCGGACAAGATCATCAAAAAGCTCGAAAAGCCGATGAAACGGGAGCTGGGCGACAAATATGTGAAGGAAGATTATACGCCGCCCTACGGCCCGTGGGAGCAGCGGCTTTGTCTGGTGCCCGATGGCGATATGTTCAAGGCAATTGCGGCGGGCACGGCCGATCTGAAAACCGGGCATATTGCAACGGTGACCGCAAGCAGCATCACCCTGAAATCCGGTGAGATACTGGACGCGGATATTATCGTGACCGCGACGGGGCTCAAGCTGGCGGTGGCCGGCAAGGTGAAGTTCAAGGTTGACGGCAAACCGGTCCAATGGCCCGATCATTACTATTACAAGGGCTGCATGTTCTCTGACATTCCCAATATGGCGATTGTGTTTGGCTATCTGAACGCCAGCTGGACGCTGAAAGCGGATATTGTGTCGGAATATGCCTGCCGGGTCCTCAATCATATGGACGCAACATCGACGCGGATCGCCAATCCGGTGCTGGGGGACAAAGAGCTGGAGCAGGAGGAATTGTTTGACTTTTCCTCCGGCTATATCACCCGCTCGCTGAGCGAACTGCCGCGCAACAGCACTGCGATGCCGTGGAAGCTCAATCAGGATTATCTGTTCGATAAAAATGTGCTGCTGAAGGAAGCTGTCGATGATGGCGTGATGCAATTTTATGGACCCAATAGTGTCGGCGCAGAAATCCAGGAGAACGAAACGCTGGAGGCGGCCGAGTAATTGTACGGAACCAGCAGAACCAATGCAGAGACTTGATTATTGACATCATTGTAAGTAAGACGTTTTCCGATGGATGAAAATATTGTAGACGTGTTGATCGTTGGTGCTGGTTTATCCGGCATTGGCGCTGCTGTTCACCTTTCCAAAAGGTGCCCAACCAAAAGTGTTGCGATCGTAGAAGCGCGCGCCGGTTTGGGCGGAACGTGGGATTTGTTCAAATATCCCGGAATTCGCTCCGACAGCGACATGTATACACTGGGATATAATTTCAAACCGTGGACGGCACGAAAGGCTATCGCTGATGCCCCGTCGATCATGCGCTACCTTAATGAAACCGTCGACGAATATGGTTTGCGTGGCAAAATCCGCTTTAACAGCAAAGTTGTGGATGCAAGCTGGTCGAGCGCAGAGGCGTTATGGACCGTAACGTTAGAACACATAGATGGATCAGCCAGCGTCATCCGCTGTAATTTCCTTCATATGTGTTCAGGCTATTATAGCTATCAAGAAGGCCACAACCCAGATTTTCCGGGGAAATCGGATTTTGCGGGGCAAATTGTCCACCCCCAATTCTGGCCGGAAAGTCTCGACTATGCCGGAAAGAAGGTGGTGGTGATCGGCAGTGGTGCGACTGCCGTGACGCTGGTTCCGTCTATGGCCAAAAAAGCTGCGCACGTTACGATGCTCCAGCGCTCCCCCACCTATATTGTGTCGCTACCCGGCGAGGATAAATGGGCATTGCGGTTCAGAAAAATCTTGCCAAGCAAAGCTGCTTATATGCTGACGCGTTGGAAGAATGTGCTGTGGGGGCTGTTCACGTTCAATCTGGCGCGCACCAAACCCGGAGTTTTCAAAAAGAGATTGCTCGACATGGTGCGCGAGGAGATGGGCGAGGGTGTTGACATGACCCATTTTACGCCAAGCTATAACCCTTGGGACCAGCGGCTATGCCTCGTTCCCGACAGCGATTTATTTGCGTCGATCAAATCCGGCGAAGCATCCATTGTGACGGATCATATCGAGAAATTCACGAAAGACGGCATATTACTGAAATCCGGCAAGCTGCTGGAGGCCGATATCATTGTCACGGCCACCGGCTTGAAAATGCTGACCGGCGGCAGCGCTGCCATCAGTGTTGATGGTGAACCGGTCGTTTTCGGTGAAAAGATAAACTATAAAGGCGTCATGTTCTCAGGCGTTCCCAATTTCGGGATGACCATGGGCTACACCAATGCCAGTTGGACCTTGAAGGCAGATCTGACGAGCGAGTATGTCTGCCGATTGATTAACTTCATGGACAGGAACGGGACCTCAATTGCGACCCCGACGCTTCCTTCAGATGGGTCGATTGGTACGGAACCCATGCTTGATTTTACCTCGGGCTATGTCCAGCGGGCGATCAAGGATTTGCCCAAGCAGGGAACACGCAAGCCCTGGCGTCTCAACCAGAATTTTCCCAAGGACATCATTAACCTGCGCTACAAGAAAGTGGACGATGGCGAAATGGTCTTTTCAAAGGCTGCTCCCGTTATAAGTGACGACCCCCAGCCGGTGCCTGACAAACAGCCCGTGGCGGCATAAATAGCATCTCGCCTTCGGTTTATTAGAAGTCTATAGGCGGCTGATGACCGACTTTAAATCATTGGTAGAAGCTGACAAAGGTCAGCCGGCGCGGACCATCCAGATATTGGATGTGAACATTTTTGAAGCATGGTTGAAAGACCAGCCAGAAAATATTCGCAGCATTGTTCGCGGTTATCGCTTTGTCGCCAATCCTGAATCCTATTTGTTGTTGCCTTGCATCGGCACGAAAGAAATATCCGACAAAACCGAGCAGGGTGATTTTACGCTTGTCGCAGGCGTGATTGATCACAAGAAACTTGATCCCTGGGCGCTTGCAAAGCTTGGCGGAAGGCTTCCCGAGGGCAAATATAGATTAGCAGACACCAGCGCCAGGGATGCGTTGTTCGGCTGGATGATCCCGCAGCATGAATTTGACCAATATAAAGAACTGCCCGACCGGCAAGGGCCCAGCGTGCTTCTCGTCAAAGATGAAATTTCGCAGGTTGAAGAGGCCGTGCGGCAGGCAGAAGCCACGGCTTTGGTGCGTGATATGGTCAATACTCCTGCTGCAGATATGGGACCGGACAAGCTGGAAGAAATATCGCAAAAGCTGGCCGAACAGCATGGCGGCGAGCTGATAATCACGCGCGGTGATGCGTTGGAAAAAGGCTTTCCGATGATTCACGGTGTTGGCAAGGCGGCGATGCGGCAACATGCGCCGCGTCTTATTGAGATAAAATGGGGCAAGGAAAACCATCCGAAAATCGCAATTGTCGGCAAGGGCGTAACGTTTGATACTGGCGGACTGTCGATGAAGTCACCAGCCGGCATGTTAATCATGAAAAAAGACATGGGCGGCGCTGCCCATGCGATTGCGCTGGCAAAGCTGATCATGGAGGCAAAACTGCCGGTGCAGTTGCATTTGTTGGTTCCAGCTGTTGAAAATTCGGTTGATGGCACCGCTCTTAGGCCTGGCGACATATTGGATAGCCGCAAGGGACTAACGGTCGAAGTTACCAATACCGATGCGGAAGGTCGTCTCGTGCTTGGTGATGCGCTCACGTTGGCCGGAGAAGAAGAGCCAGAGCTAATCATTGACTTTGCCACGCTTACCGGCGCGGCGCGTGTTGCCTTGGGTCCCGATCTTCCAGCCATGTTCTGTACTGACGATGATATGGCCGAAGGTTTGCTCACGGCTGGCGAAACGCAGGATGATCCGCTTTGGCGGATGCCGCTTTGGAAGCGCTATGACTATATGCTCAACAGTTCGATAGCGGATTGCATCAACAGCGCTGCGGGATCTTTTGGCGGTTGCATGACCGCAGCGCTTTTTTTGAAGAAATTTGCTCCGGATAATGTGCCATGGGCCCATTTTGATACCTATGCGTGGCGACCCGCCAGCAAGCCTGGACGGCCAAAAGGCGGAGAGGCGCTCGGTTTGCGGGCGAGCTGGACTTATCTGAAAGAACGTTACGGCAGCTAGGTTGCGTCTACACTGCTTGATAAGCAGCATGCTTGTCGTCTAAAGGCGATCCACTGCCAAGAATTGGCAGGGTTCGACCATAGTTTGCTCATGGTCACATCGGGGTAAGTATACGTAATGGATATGAAGGTCAGCAAAATCGCGCATGCGAAATTTTCGCTGCATGGACCGGAGGAGGCTTTTGATCCCCGGACGACTGCACATCGCGGCGATTTGGCAGATATATCGCTGGCCGGAAAAATGTTCGCTCCACATTACGCAGAACCTTTGCCGATGCGCTGTTCCGCGCCCAAAGCAATGTTACGCAAAAATGGCGGCAAAAATTATGAAGCGATTTCGGAATTGTTGCACGGCGAAGACTTTAGGCTGCTGGATGTCGCCGGAGATTGGGCATGGGGCTATTGCGAACATGATCAATATGTCGGCTACGTGCCCGTCCACGCTTTGCAGCATGCGCGCAAAACACCGGAGCCAACGCACCTGATTTCCGCGCGCGCGGCTTTGATTTTTGTCGAACCGGATATTAAGTCCGGGGTGATGAAGCGCTTGCCGATGGGCGCGCGTCTCGCTTGCGGCGACGCCAGTGAATGCGGGAAGTTTTTGAAAACGGGTAAAGGTTTTGTGCACGTTCGCCATGTTCAACAAATCGGCGCGAAACTGGTGTTTGACGGCGCAACCGGCACAGCTGCGCTTGCCGAGCAACTGGTAGGTGCGCCTTATCTTTGGGGTGGCCGCAGCGGAGACGGGCTCGATTGCTCCGGCCTGGTTCAAACGATATTGGCCCTCACCGGAACACCTGCCCCGCGCGATAGCGATCAGCAAATGGCGCAATTGGGCAACGACATTCCCGATGGAGAAGAATTGCGGCGTGGTGATCTTGTCTTTTTCCGGAATCATGTCGGGATCATGGCCAATCCAGATCAATTGATTCATGCCAACTCTTTTTGGATGCAGGTTTCAGTTGAACCTCTGGCTAACGTTGTAACCCGTTTTTCCGAGAATGACGACCAACCGGTTCTGGCACGTAAGCGGCTGAGTTGAGTTTTCGGCGATGACTTCCAACGTATTCATAGATGGCGGCGTCGGTACGACAGGCCTCGAAATCCGTGATCGGTTAAATGATCGGGCGGAATTTGCACTGGTATCCTTGGAAGAAGACAAGCGGAAAGTTCTGGCGGCTCGAAGCGAGGCCATTAATAGCGCTGATTTTGTAATATTATGTTTGCCCGATGAGGCCGCCAAAGAAGCGGTTTCACTGATTGAAAACCCAGCGACCCGGGTCATTGATGCGTCCTCCGCGCATCGCACGGCACCGGATTGGGTGTTTGGCTTTGCCGAGTTTCGCAAAGGCCAGCGCGAGAAGATTACCGAGGCGCGATTTGTTTCCAATCCCGGTTGCTATCCAACAGGTTTTCTTGGGCTTGTCGCGCCGCTTGTTGCAAGCGGCCTGCTACCGGTAGACTGGCCGTATTCGGTCAATGCGGTATCCGGCTATTCCGGTGGCGGTAAGGATTTGATTGCACGCTTTGCGGATGAATCGAATATCGGCGCGCGCAGTTACGGGCTGAACTTGCAGCACAAGCACATGCCCGAGATGAAACGGCACGCGGGGCTTGCGCATGATGTGGTATTTGCTCCGATGGTTGTCCGTGCTTATCGCGGAATGCTCGTTGAAGTACCGCTTAATCTAGCCGCCATGGGTGTTGGCGCTGGAGCCGGTGATCTGATTGCCGCACTGGAAGGCCACTATCGCGATTCCAAAATCGTAAGCGTCACAGACGGCGATGGCATCAACGAACTGCTGCTCAGTGAAAATGATCCACCGACGGACCGGTTGGAGCTCTTTGTTTTTGCCAATGACCAAGGGGATCAGGTCAGGCTTGTCGCAAGATTGGACAATCTGGGCAAAGGTGCCGCTGGCAACGCCGTTCAGTGCCTTAACCTTATGGCCGGTTTGGACGAAACAGCAGGGTTGCGACTTTAAGCCAGCGTTTCGCGCCGCTAATTTGCTGTGGCAGGAGAAGGTTTTGCGGCACTGACTGGCTTCAATTCATTGCGCGCCGGACGCAGGCTTGTTCCCGCCCTCCCGCTGCGAAACGAACCGATCCACGACAACGGGTTCCAGCCTGTTGAACCATCGAGCGAGAAAGTGATAAACTCTGCGCGGCCGCCGACATTCTCCCAGGGGATCGGCCCGCCAAGACCGCCCAATGCGCTTGAAACACGGCTATCGGCGGATTGATCACGATTGTCGCCCATGAGGTAAACATGACCCTCGGGCACAACGACCGGTTCGATTTCGTCAACATCATAGCGTTGCCCCATATCGATAACGTCATAGCTCACGCCATTGGGTAGCGTTTCGCGCAAAATCGGGACATTGCAAACCATCGTGCCTTTGGCATCCGTGGTGCGCATACCGGGAAATTCATTGTCTCCGCAGGGGGAATTTGCATCAACCGGGATTGCGAGGTCGGGCTGGACTTCCTGTTCGACGGCAACATTGTTCAGAAAAACCTGACCGCCGCGCAGTTCGATTGTGTCGCCGGGTAAGCCGATAACGCGCTTGATATAATCGCTGCTTTGGTCCTTGGGAGTGAGGATGACGACATCTCCCCGCTCTGGAAGAGAGCCAAAAAGGCGACCTTGTAGACGTGGCAATATGTGGAAGGTTGGCGACACCCACGACCAGCCATAGGCATATTTGCTCACAATAAGCCGGTCACCCACGAGCAGGCCGGGCATCATCGAGACGGATGGAATATAAAATGGTTTGGCGACCAGGCTGTGAAAAGCAAGAACGGCAAGAAGGAGAAGGCTAATGCTTTTGATCTCGCCGATCCAGTCGGTTTTTTCCTTTTCGGCTTCACCGGTTTCCACGGAGATAGGGCCTCCATCTGTTTGTTCTAGCGCCATATTTTTATCTTCGGTTTCTTTATCCATGTGATTATCCGTTCAATACGCCCTTTTCTCTCAAAGGAGCCGCTTCGATAATCACGAATGCCTGGGCCCATGGATGATCGTCAGTGAGTGTGAGATGAACGGTGGCGCTATATCCCTCTGGCGTAATCGCGTCGAGCCGTTTTTTCGCGCCGCCTGTTAAGGCCAGCGTCGGCGCGCCGCTTTTGGCATTGACCACCCCGATATCCTTCATGAACACACCGGCTTTGAAACCGGTGCCTACGGCTTTGGAATAGGCTTCCTTGGCGGCAAAGCGCTTGGCATAAGTGCCCGCTTTGGTGAACGGCCGGCGCTCCGCCTTGGCGCGTTCCACTTCGGTGAATACGCGCTTTTCAAATCGCTCGCCAAAGCGGTCGAGCGAATTCTGGATGCGCTCAATATTGCAGAGGTCAGAGCCTAGGCCGATGATCATAGTCTGGCGCTCACCGCGCTTCATCCATCAACGCGCGCATTTGCCGGATGCTGGCATCCAGTCCGCCAAAAATTGCCTCACCGATCAGAAAATGGCCGATATTGAGCTCAGCCAGTTGGGGGATTGCGGCAATCGGCATGACATTGTCAAAAGTCAGGCCATGGCCGGCATGCGGCTCGATGCCGTTCTTTGCAGCTAGCGCTGCCGCGTCACTGATCCGGCGCAACTCCGCTTCCCGCTCTGCCCCGGTAGCATGTGCATAATGGCCGGTGTGGAACTCGACAACTGGCGCGCCGAGATGGATGGCCGCTTCGATCTGCCTTGGGTTCGGTTCGATAAACAGGCTGACCCGGATATTCGCATTGCGCAATTGCCC
The DNA here is from genome assembly GCF_012516475.1 of Parasphingorhabdus halotolerans. NCBI lineage: Bacteria > Pseudomonadati > Pseudomonadota > Alphaproteobacteria > Sphingomonadales > Sphingorhabdaceae > Parasphingorhabdus > Parasphingorhabdus halotolerans. The sequence goes on from NZ_CP051217.1 coordinate 2,997,329, forward strand.
GACAAAATCGGTCAGACGGTTATGTTGCCCTGCCGCATCCAACCCGCCTTCGGTGGTGCGTTCTGCGCGGTTCTCCGGAACGATGCACGCAGCATGCGGTTTGTGGCGCAGCGCGATATCCAGCATTTCGTCCGTCGCGGCCATTTCGAGATTCAGCGGAATGCTGAGCTGGTCCATCAGAACAGAAAGATCATCATCGCGAATATGGCGCCGGTCTTCACGCAAATGCGCAGTGATGCCATCAGCACCTGCTTCGGCGGCAATCAGGGCCGCGCGGATCGGTTCCGGATGATCGCCGCCGCGCGCGTTTCGAATGGTGGCAACGTGATCGATGTTCACGCCAAGGCGGAGTTTTTTGCTCATGCCTTTAGATCACGACTGCCCGGTTTGGTCGCCGGAATTGCGGCAAGGGCAGGCGGTAAATCATCAGCCGCATAATCGGGCGCATCGAGTTGCACTAAAGAAACCAGAGGCACTCCTACGTCCGCCTTGCCATTGGACCGATCAATCAAACAGGCCGCGCCCAATAATTCGCAAGGGTAGGAGCGGATCGTCGCCAGACATTCGCGCGATGAAAGTCCGGTCGTTACAATATCTTCCACCATTACGACCCGTTCGCCTTCAGACACTTCAAACCCGCGTCGCAACTTGAACTCACCTTCTTCGCGTTCAACGAAAACAGCACGACATCCCAATGCCCGAGCTGTTTCATAGCCGGGCAATATACCGCCCATTGCCGGCGAAATAATCAGATCGACTTTGCCGAATTTTGCAGTAATCGCATCTGCCAGCGCGCGGCATAAGCGTTCGGTCCGTTCGGGATATTGGAAGACCCGCATCTTTTGCAGAAATACCGGTGAGTGGCGTCCGGATGACAAAATGAAATGTCCTTCAAGCAAGGCATTGCTGGCTCTAAACTCTGCTAAAACTTCATTCTCGTTCAATGATTTAATCCTGCTACTTATGCTTTGCCACTATCAAATGGGGGCGATGTCTGGACGATACCAGACCTTAAATTTGCTAAAAACTGAAAAAATATGACTAGAGTAGCTTGAGGCTTGCGGCAAGCCTGCTTATAAGCCGCGACAAACGGGGCGATATCGGTTATGTTCACGGATGCACTAATGACCATATTCATTAGCTGCCATGACGTGCTAATATAGCTGAACAGTCCGGAAATCAGGGCTTTGATAAGGTTGATCGATAAATGAAGCATTATGTGAAAGCATGGATTGTGGCATTGGGCCTGATTCTCGCGCCGGCTGCAGTTTCCGCGCAGGAAGCCCAAGACGTATTGCCAGCAGCGCCGGGCGCAGAAGCTGCGCCAACAGAAGCAGTCGTGCCAGGAGCTGACGCAACCGCTCCGGTAGCAGAGGCCGGTGCAGCAGAGGCCGCTAAGCCAGCAGGTCTTGATCCCGAGCTTTACACACCGATGAAACCGACTCCGGGAATTGGCATGCCTGTTGATGGAGGTATCGACTTTCAGGAGCAGTTCAGTGAAACTGGCAAGCAAGCGCATTGGATCAACAATGCCATATTAGTGCCAATGATGGTTTTCGTTTCCTTGTTCGTACTTGGTCTTATGCTTTGGGTGATGGTGCGCTATCGCCGTGGTGCCAATCCTGAGCCTTCCAAAACCACACATAACACGTTCATCGAGATTATCTGGACGGTTATTCCCGTTTTGATTTTGCTGGTTATTGCCGTTCCTTCGATCAGCTTGCTTGCCAAACAGTTTGAGCCTGCGCCGGAAGACGCGCTTACCGTAAAAGTAACCGGGTACCAATGGTATTGGGGCTATTCTTACCCCGACAATGGCGATTTTGAAGTTATTTCAAACATGCTGTCCGAGGAAGATGCTGCTGCCCGTGGAGAACCCCATCAGTTGGCTGCGGACAATCGGATGGTCATTCCTGTCGGCAAGCCAGTCAAGCTGTTGATTACTGCTGCTGATGTTATTCACAGCTTTGCTATTCCGGCTGCATGGTTCAAGCTGGATGCAGTACCCGGTCGGATCAACGAGAAAGTACTCCAGATTGACCGCGAAGGGGTCTATTACGGTCAGTGCTCCGAACTTTGCGGCGCGCGGCACGGGTTTATGCCGATCACCGTTGAAGTTCTCTCGCAAGAAAAATTTGACAATTGGGTTCGCGCCAATGGCGGCAAGACCAAGGGCGAAATCGCCGCGAGTTCGGCGGCAGAGGCAGCAGCTGCAAAGGCGGCAAATGCAGAAGCTGCAAAAACCGCCGCTGCTGCGGCGACTGAACCTGCCGCTACTGCTGCTACCGACACACCAACAGATAATGCGCCTGCCGATGCAGCCGCCGCTACCAACTAGGGCTTAGTGATATGACAACAATTACAGCAGATGGACATATTGACGATCACGCGCATGATGCGGATCACAAGCCTGCGTTTTTCCAGCGCTGGTTCATGTCTACCAACCACAAGGATATTGGAACGCTTTACCTGATCTTCGCCATCTTTGCCGGTATTATCGGCGGCGCAATTTCCGGTTTGATGCGTCTGGAACTGGCTGAACCAGGCATCCAGTATCTCCAGGCTTGGGCAAGCATGCATCAAGGCTCGGAAGCATCAATGGATGAGGCTTATCATCTATGGAACGTGCTGATAACCGCGCATGGTCTGATCATGGTGTTTTTCATGGTGATGCCAGCGATGATCGGCGGTTTCGGCAACTGGTTTGTACCGTTGATGATCGGCGCGCCGGACATGGCATTCCCGCGCATGAACAATATCAGCTTCTGGCTGCTGGTTCCTGCGCTGCTATTGCTTCTGGGCTCGACGTTTGTACCGGGCGGAACAGGTCTTGGTGCTGGCACAGGGTGGACGGTTTACGCGCCGCTCTCGACCAGTGGCTCGATTGGTCCGGCGATGGATATGGCGATCCTGTCGCTCCATCTGGCGGGTGCTTCGTCTATTTTAGGCGCGATTAACTTCATTACCACCATCTTTAATATGCGCGCGCCGGGGATGACCCTGCACAAAATGCCGTTATTTGTCTGGTCGGTTCTGGTTACAGCATTCCTGCTTCTTCTGGCACTGCCTGTGCTTGCCGCAGCTATCACTATGCTGCTTACGGACCGTAACTTTGGCACGACTTTCTTTGATGCCGCTGGTGGCGGTGATCCGGTGCTTTATCAACATTTGTTCTGGTTCTTTGGTCACCCCGAAGTGTATATTATGATTTTGCCCGGTTTCGGCATGATCAGCCACATTGTCTCGACCTTCTCGCGCAAACCTATTTTTGGTTATCTCGGAATGGCCTATGCGATGGTTGCTATTGGTGTTGTCGGCTTCGTAGTCTGGGCGCACCATATGTTCACCACCGGAATGTCGGTTAACGTGAAAATGTATTTCACGGCTGCGACAATGGTGATTGCAGTGCCAACGGGTATCAAGATATTCTCCTGGATCGCGACCATGTGGGGCGGATCGATGACCTTCAAAACGCCCATGATGTGGGCACTGGGCTTTATCTTCATGTTCACCATCGGCGGCGTAACGGGTGTTGTGCTCGCCAATGGCGGCGTGGATGATAACTTGCATGATACTTACTATGTGGTTGCTCACTTCCACTATGTGCTCTCACTCGGCGCAGTCTTCTCGATCTTTGCCGGCTTCTATTACTGGTTCCCGAAAATGTCGGGGCGGATGTATAATGAGTTGCTGGGTCAGTTGCATTTCTGGATTTTCTTCATCGGTGTAAACATCTTGTTCTTCCCTCAGCATTTCCTGGGGCAGCAGGGTATGCCGCGCCGTTATGCCGACTATCCCGAGCAGTTTGCTTACTGGAACCAGATTAGTTCGCTCGGCTATGCCGTGATGCTGGTTGGTGTGATAATCTTCTTCATTAATATTGCCTGGTCAATGTTTGCGGGCCGCAAGGCGGAAGGCAATTACTGGGGTGAGGGCGCAACGACGCTGGAATGGACATTGTCCAGCCCGCCGCCGTTCCACCAATTCGAAACGCTGCCACAAATCAAGTAGGATTGATGGCACAATTGATATTAAATCCGGGAGCTCAAACAGCTTCCGGATATCGATATCAACAACCGGAATTTTAAAGGGCTATGACAACGGCGTCTGAATCTCTCTATGGCATGGCAAGCGCGAAAGATCTTTTTGCGCTAACCAAACCGCGCGTGATGACGCTTGTTATCTTCACGGCGCTATGTGGATTGCTTGTGGCGCCGGGTTCCATTCATCCGGTCATCGGTTTTACAGCGATACTGGCGATCAGTCTTGGGGCAGGTGCATCTGCTGCGCTTAATCAGTGGTATGAAGCGGATATCGATGCGGTCATGAAGCGGACGCAACAGCGGCCACTTCCTGCTGGTCGGATGGATCGTGAAACAGCACTACATTTCGGCATCGGACTTTCGTTCTTTTCGGTGATTCTCATGGGCCTTGCGGTGAACTGGTTCAGCGCCGCGTTTCTGGCATTTTCCATTTTCTTCTATGCGGTCGTTTATACGATTTGGCTCAAGCGTGCGACGCCGCAAAATATTGTTATTGGCGGTGCTGCCGGTGCTTTTCCGCCGGCCATCGGCTGGGCTGCGGTAACCGGTGATGTAACAGTTATGCCGGCGCTTCTGTTTGCAATCATCTTTTTCTGGACACCGCCGCATTTCTGGGCGTTGGCGCTTTTTATGAATAGTGATTATTCCAAAGCCGGTGTGCCGATGATGCCGGTTGTGGCGGGCCGCAAGTCCACGCGGAAACAGATTTTTGGCTATAGCCTCATTCTGGCCGTTTGCGCGATTGCGCCTTACGCTTTGGGACATACTGGTGTCATTTATGGCAGTGCTGCCATCGTTTTGAGTCTGGTTTTCAGCTGGCTTTCGCTGAAAGTGGCAACAAGCAAGACTTCCCAGCCATCAGAGATGAAAGCCGAAAAGAACCTTTTCAAATTTTCGATATTTTACCTGTTCGCATTGTTTGCCGCATTGGTGGCTGATCGGATGATATTGGCATGAGCATGATCGATGAAACCAAAGCGCCGATGACGCCGGATGAGCAAAAAGCCTATCAAGCCAAGCAAAAGCAGCGTGCGGTCATTATGGCCGGATTGCTGGCCTTTCTGGTGGTGCTTTTCTATTTTATTACTTTTGTGAAAATTGGCACTGCAACGTGACGACAGCGGCGGAAACCACCCTGTCCGGAAAAAACCGGCGGAGCGCGCTGTTGGCGGGCTTCTTCGGATTGTGCATGCTCGGCATGGGATATGCTGCCGTGCCGCTTTATGAAGTGTTCTGCCGCGTGACCGGTTATGGCGGCACCACGCAGCGGGTCGGTGAAGCACAGGCTGCAACCGTCAAGGCGACAAATCGCGTGATGTCCATCCGGTTTGACTCCAACGTAAATTCGGCGCTGCCCTGGACGTTTAAGCCAGAGCAAGCGGTGGACCATGTCAGCGTCGGCGCGCGCGATATGGCGATTTACATCGCGACCAATGAATCCGATCAACCGGTGCTCGGCACCGCCACGTTTAACGTGACGCCCGTCCAAGCTGGTAAATATTTCAACAAGGTGCAGTGTTTTTGCTTTACGGAACAATTGCTGAAACCGGGGCAGACGATGCGGATGCCGGTGTTATATTATGTTGATCCGGCAATTCTTGAGGATCCGGAAACGCGCGATATTGAAGAAATCACCCTCAGCTATACTTTTTATCGTTCTAAAGACGGCAAAGCGGTGGACCCCGCAAAAAGTGATAGCTAAGAGATAAACAACGAAGTTTGGGGAATACGACTATGGCCGGTGCCAAAAATCATGATTATCACATATTGCCGCCTGACATCTGGCCGATCTTTGGTGCCTTTGCCGCTTTCACGATGGCTATTGGCGGTATCCGCTGGATGCACGATATGGCATTCGGCCCGCTCGTATTTGCGGTGGGCGTCTCTGCCGTCGCGTGGACGTTCTACGCGTGGTGGTCCAATGTGATCAAGGAAGCGCATGCGGGCGATCATACGCCGGTCGTCCAGCTTCATCTGCGCTACGGTATGATATTGTTCATTGCGTCAGAAGTGATGTTCTTTGTTGGTTGGTTCTGGGCGTGGTTTGATTTCTCGCTCTTCCCTCAGCCACTTGAGGTTGTTGATGGCGTAACCACCAACCTGATTGGTCAGGAAGGCGCTGCGGCTCTGTTACAGTGGCCACCAAAAGGCATTGAAGTGTTAAGCGCGTTTGAGCTTCCTTTGCTTAACACCATGATTTTGCTGTGTTCGGGTACCACCGTCACTTGGGCGCATCACTGCCTGATCCACGGAGACCGCAAAGGTTTGATTACCGGTCTCTGGCTGACGATCATCCTCGGTGCGGTGTTCACGATGATCCAGGCCTATGAATATAGCGTTGCGCCGTTTCCATTCGCTGGACTGAACTACAGCGCTGCGTTTTATATGGCGACCGGCTTCCACGGCTTCCATGTTCTGGTTGGTACGATCTTCCTGATTGTCTGTCTGGCGCGTGCGTACAAGGGGCACTTCACCCCGCAACAGCATTTCGGTTTCGAAGCGGCCGCCTGGTATTGGCACTTTGTCGATGTTGTCTGGTTGTTCCTCTTCATTGTTGTCTATGTATGGGGCGGCTGGGGTGCACCGGTTCACTAGAGCGCTCGATAAGGGATTGCTTTGACCGAATCCGAAAACACAAAAGGGCAGCCGGACGTTCTTCCCGCTGCCCTTTTTGGTCTCTGCCCGAGATGCGGACAGAAAACCCTGTTCCGCAGCATCACAGCCTTCGCTGATCAGTGCCGGGCCTGCGGGCTGGACTATACGAAATTTAACGTCGGTGACGGACCTGCGGCTTTCCTGACCTTGATTGTCGGCGGTTTGGTTCTTGCGTTGGCGCTGATCGTGGAACTGAACCTGCATCCGCCAATGTGGGTGCATGTCCTGTTATGGGTTCCAATCACCATTGGCGCAGTGGTTGGCTCTTTGCGTGTTTCCAAAGCTGCACTGATTATTCTCGAACACCGCAATCAGGCCAGCGAAGGCAAAATTGATGAGGGGGCGGGGCGTGAAGCGTTTGCCGATAATCTCTTCACTGATCGTCGCATTGGCAGTCGGGGCCATGATCTATCTTGGTTTTTGGCAGCTGGATAGACTGGATCAAAAAGAAGCGCTTCTGGAAACTTATGCTGCAAATTTCGACAAGCCGCCGATGGCATTCCCGCAGCTGGGGCCCGTTGCTGACGAGGCCATGTTCCGGAAATCGAGCATAAACTGCCTGCGCATTACAGACTGGCAGGATAGCTCGGGTAAAGCGTCCAACGGACAAAGCGGCTTTCGCTATATCGCAAACTGCGTAACCAGTGCGGAAGGCCCGGGTGTCCTGGTCAATATGGGGGTCAGTAACCGGCCCAATCTCGAAATTGACTGGCAAGGCGGCGTTCTGACTGGCTGGATAACGGAAGCTCCGGGCGAATCCTCCCTGCTGGACAGGTTAATGGGCAAAGACACCGCGCCAGGGCCGATGCTTGTAGCGGATAAACCAATGGCCTCACTTTTGGCACCTGCTAGTCCGTCTATTGAAGACATTCCGAATAACCATCTCGCTTATGCGGTTCAGTGGTTTTTATTTGCCGGGATTGCGCTGATAATATTCCTGATCGCACTTAGGGCGAAGAATTCCAGCGGAACTAAATAAGCAGACCGATTAGCCTAACGCTTGCCCTTGTTGAAGCAGGGCGCTAACCCGCTGGCCATCATGGAATATATCTCGACGCGCGGAAATAGCGCACCGCTAAATTTTGAACAAGTGACATTGGCTGGACTGGCCGGCGATGGCGGCCTCTACGTCCCGACAGCATGGCCCAAATTTGTGGCAGCCGATATCACCGCGATGGCTGGTTTGCCTTATGCGGAAGTGGCTGCCCGGGTGATGAAGCCATTTATTGGTGATGTTCTGAGCGATGATGAGTTAGCAGAGCTTTGCGAACAAGCCTACGGGCGGTTTGCGCACGCCGCCGTGACGCCGCTTGTGCAGCTGGATGGGCAACAATGGTTGCTTGAGCTGTTTCACGGACCGACGCTGGCATTCAAGGATGTCGCGTTGCAATTGCTCGGTCTGTTGTTCGAGAAATTTCTCGCCCGACAGGATAAACATCTGACAGTGGTTGGAGCGACATCTGGTGATACCGGATCAGCGGCGATCGATGCGCTGGCAGGCCGGGACAAAGTCGATATTTTCATGCTCCATCCCGATGGCCGCATCTCTGATGTTCAGCGCCGCCAGATGACGACAGTACGTGCACCAAACGTGTATAATATAGCTATTGACGGCAGTTTTGATGATGCTCAAGCGATGGTCAAGCGCATGTTCGCCGATCAATCTGTCACCGGAAAATTTGCAATTTCGGCAGTTAACTCGATCAACTGGGCGCGGTTAATGGCGCAGATTGTCTATTATTTCTTTGCCGCCAGCCAATTGGGTTCGCCGCTGCGCAAAGTTGCTTTTTCTGTACCAACGGGCAATTTCGGCGATGTTTTCGCAGGATATGTTGCCGCGCAAATGGGCTTGCCGATTGAGCGGTTGATCGTGGCGACCAATGTGAATGACATCTTGCATCGCGCTCTGAGTGCAGGTGACTATTCCACCGGCACTGTTACGCCAACCGCTGCGCCGTCCATGGATATCCAGGTCAGCAGCAACTTCGAGCGGCTGTTGTTTGACATTGAAGGCCGGGATGGAGCCAAGACTGCAGCACGCATGGCGGCGTTTGAGAAAAACAAGAACATGCAGCTGGATACTGCAATGCGTGAGCAAGCGGATGCGTTCTTCAAAAGCGCCCGTGTCGATCCCGATGATATGGCGCTTGCCATGCGCTGGGCGCAAGAAGAGGCCGGGCAGATCATTGATCCGCATACGGCCATTGGTCTTTCGGCGGCCCGCTCAATCGATATTGATTCCGCCGTTCCGATTGTCACGCTGGCAACGGCCCATCCGGCAAAATTTCGTGATGCGGTAGAGCGCGCAACCGGCGTTCGACCGATATTGCCGAGGCGGATTGGCGATCTGTTCGACCGCGAAGAGGCCTATGACAGGCTACCGGGCGATTATGACGCGGTGAAAGACTTCGTGACTGCCAAGGCGACGCCGGCCAATGGCTGAAGTCTCGTTTCAGCCGGGGTTGATGATCAGTGATCCGCGCGCCGATTACACGCTGGTCGATAGCGGTGATGGTCGCAAGCTGGAACGCTACGGCGATTTCCATTTCATCCGCCCCGAGCCGCAAGCGATGTGGGCACCGCATGAATCAGACTGGCAAGCCGATGGCGAGTTTCTTCCGGCATCCGATGATGATGGCGGAGGGCGTTGGCATTTAAATGCCAATGTCCCGCAAGAGGGCTGGACCCAGCATTGGGAAGAGGTCACGTTTACCGCGCAATGCACGCCGTTTCGGCATCTTGCCTATTTCCCGGATATGGACCCCGTGTGGCGCTGGATACGCTCCAACATGGAAGACATGGAGGCTTCGCAAGCTCTAAATCTATTTGGCTATACTGGCGTGGGGACATTGGCGTTGTCTGCCGCAGGTTCCAATCTGGTGCATGTTGATGCTTCCAAAAAATCTGTTTCAGCTGCAAGAGACAATGCCGCGCTTTCCTGCATGACCGAGCGACCGATTCGATGGATTATTGACGACGCGGCAAAGTTCGCCGCTCGCGAGGTGCGGCGCGAACGGCGCTATGATGCGATCCTGCTTGACCCACCCAAATATGGGCGCGGACCGGATGGCGAAATCTGGCGTCTTGAGGAAGATCTGGCACCCCTGGTTGAAAGCTGCGGCAAGCTGCTGGATGAAAATTCGCGATGCCTGTTTCTGACGGTTTATGCGGTGCGCATGTCGGCCCTGGCAATCGGATCGCTGTTGCAGGAAAAGCTCTTGCATTTGGGAGGCACCATTGAGGTTGGAGAATTGGCGGTGCGCGAGCAGGCGCGCGGCCTGCTGCTGCCAACAGCAATCTATGCGCGCTGGTCTTCAGGCAAGACCACCTGACTTGCACAATGGCATAAAACACGCGAAAGCAAATTATGACAGATAGCTTATTATTGGAGGTCAATGATCTCGAGGTTGACGTGCTCACCGGGATTTATTCCGAAGAGACTCATTTGCCGCAACCTTTGCGCATTTCAATTGCGGCTGAATTGAAAGTGCAGGACCGCTATGAGGCGGACACGCCGCTCGATAACTCCAAAAATTATATGGATTTGAAACATGCTGCGACCGACGCATTGCCTGAAGGTGTGCACTTCAAGCTGATTGAGGCGGTTGCCGATCATATTATCGAGACCTTGTTTTTGCAGGACAAAAGCGTGCTTCGGGTTACGGTCAAAATCGTCAAATTGCTGATTTCCGAAAAAGGAGAGGCAATCGGTATTACGCTTTCCCGAGCGCGGAAATGAGCGCTGCTCCACTTGCCCTTGTGACCGGCGGAGTCCGCAGAGTTGGCGCACAAATATCCTCCAGTCTGGCGAAAGCGGGTTATGCGCTCGCATTGCATGGCCATAGCGACACGACGCCGGAAGACGGACTTGCGGAAGTATTGCAGGTAGAGGGTACTGAATGGCGCGGTTTTCAGCAAGATTTTGAAGAAAAAGGTGCTGCCGACAATCTTCTGAAACAAATTGAGGCCAGCTTTGGCCGGCTGCCTGACCTGATCGTCAACAACGCTTCGATATTTGGACAGGACGATGCAGGCAATATCGACGACCACAGTCTTGAGCGCCATTTGCGCGTGAATATGATGGTCCCGACATTGCTGACCACCGCTCTGGCAAATAGGATTTCGGATGGCAAACGCAGTGCTGTTGTTCACATTTTGGATCAGCGCATCATCAATCCCAATCGTGATCAGCTTGGCTATACCTTGTCCAAACAGGCATTGGCGCAGAGCGTCAGGACGCTGGCGACTGCTTGTTCAGACACATTGCGGGTCAATGGTGTAGCTCCGGGGCTGACGCTAACCGCTGGCGAATATTCTGATGATCAGCTGGCAAATCTCAAAGCTATGATGCCGCTGGATCGGTTTTCAAGCCCTCAGGATATTGCCGATGCCGTACTCTACCTTGCCGGTGCGGTTTCGGTAACGGGGCAGATCATCTGTGTGGATGGCGGCGCTAATCTGAAAAGTTACGAACGAGATTTCGTGCATCTGGGGATAGATCCATAATGCTCAACTTGTCCCGCTCAGCGTGCGCTTCCCCGCAGAGTTTTGCTTTGGCGCAGTTTCCATGTTACAACGTATCTTTTATCCAGGGATGGTAATTCCCTCTCAAACCTAAAGGACTGTTATGAACACCCTCTCCAAAATTTTGCTTGCCACTTCTGCCATAGCGGCCCTCTCTGCCTGCTCCTCGGAAATGAGCGAAGATGAGCAAGCGATCTATGATGCACGGAAGGCTGAAGAGGCGTCCAAGCCAACAAATCTGACAGCGGTTGTTCAAGATCAGGAAGAGCTATCAACGGCGACCATGTTGGTCGGGCTCTCTGGTATCGCTGCCGAGTTGAAGGAAGACGGCCCTTTCACAGCCTTTACCGCAACAAATGATGCGTTTAACAAAATGGATCAGGATAAGCTGAAAGCCCTAATGGATCCCGCCAATAAAACCGAACTGGCCGGAATTGCGAAATACGGCCTGGTCAAGGGTACGATGAAGTCTGCCGACTTGGCGAAAGCCATTGCCGATGGTGGCGGTTCCTTTAGTCTGACCACACTGCAAGGCGGCACCATTAAAGCGTCGATGGACGGCGACAAAATTGTGCTTGAGGATGGCGCTGGAAATAAAGCCAATATTATCAAACCAGACATTGATTCCAGCAACGGCGAACTACACATCATCGATACAGTTTTAATGCCGGGCTGATTAAGCCGAAGCATTACACTGAAATATATATGGGAGGCCTCGCTAATCAGCGGGGCCTTTTATATCTGCCATTTGGGTTGTAACTGCCGGGGTCCTGCCCGCGTGCTCAATACGCCCAAAGAGACAGGATTACATCTTTGTCCGATACGCATATTTTAAAAGCGTCAAAAAGCGTTTTGTTAGTTCCTTATGGATTCCAAGCGCTAAAAATATAATTTGAAAGGCTTATCATGCGTATTTCCCCCAAAATTTTTGTAACCACCGCCGTCGTGGCTTTGCTCGCTGCTTGTGCATCGGAAGCGCCTCAGGCTGCCGAAACGGAAACTGCCGTTGAAGAAGTAACTGGTGCGGAAGCCGAAGCACCGGGAACGATTGTTGACGTTGCCGTAGGTAATGAGAATTTCTCAACACTGGTAACTGCGGTAACTGCTGCAGGACTGGGCGAAACCCTGTCTGGCGATGGACCATTCACGGTCTTCGCGCCAACCAATGACGCGTTCGCAAAAGTAGATGCAGACACCCTCTCTGCGTTGCTGACACCTGAAAAGAAAGATGATCTGACAGCGCTTCTGACTTACCATGTGGTCGCAGGCAAGTTGATGGCCGCTGATGTCGTAAAAGCCATTGCTGATGGCGGCGGCACTGCAACTCTGACCACCGTGCAAGGCGCATCACTGAAAGCCATGATGGATGGCGAGAATGTCGTGCTGGAAGATGCCGCTGGCGGAAAATCAACGATCATCATGACCGATGTCGATGCTTCCAACGGTGTGATCCATGCGATTGATACGGTCGTAATGCCCGGATAGTTTTGTCCCCCCGAACTAGGACAAGTAGGAAAAGGCCTCGCAATTTGCGGGGCCTTTTTTGTTAGGCATTTTGGAAGTTTGCTTTCTGCCTTCGATAGGCGTATTTTTCTTTCTCCATGAATTAGCACCCGGACGACTCCAGTTTTGCGCGGAGCGGATAGCAGCAATGAAAGGAAAGACCATGTTTAGTCCCCGAAAATTACTAGTGGCTTGCGTAGTTCTAGCGATGATTCCAGCCTGTTCATCGGAAATGAGTGAAGAAGACAAAGCGCTGTACGAGGAGCGTATGGCAAGGGAAAAAGCCAAGAGTCCAACCGTGATAATGGCGGTTATTCAAGCCAATCCGGACCTCTCCACTGTAGCTACTGCGGTCGGAGTATCCGGTGTCGCCGAAGCGCTGCAGGCCCAGAGCGAAGGAAGCGGTGAATATACGGTATTTGCCGGTACCAACGAGGCGTTCAACAAATTGGGCATGGACGAACTGAACGCACTTCTCCAGCCCGACAAGAAAGAAGAACTGGCCAATATCCTGAGATACCATGTGGTGGAAGGCAATATGAGCGCCGCCGATATCGCCAAGGCGATTGCCGATGGCGGCGGTACCGCCAGTCTGACCACCGTGCAAGGCGGCGTATTGAAAGCGACAATGGTCGGTGACACGCTCGTCCTTACAGACGCGAAAGGCAATAAATCGACCGTCACCGGTGCCGATGTCAAGGCGACCAACGGGACCATCCATATTATCGACAATGTCCTGATGCCGGGTTGAAACCTGCAACTGGTTTGCGAAAGGGCCTCGCTTCACGACGGGGCCTTTTCTATTCGTCGCTGGCCTGAGCTTGTCGAAGGGCGCGTGCCGTCTTATCAGTGTGGTTCGACAAGCGCACCACTAACGGCTTTATCTGCCGTTGAAATCAAACCGGAGATGCTGATATGCCGCAATACTGGTTGATGAAATCGGAGCCTGATGAATATGGCTGGGATGATCTGGTTGCCGAGAAGGAAGGCACCTGGGACGGCGTAAAAAATGCGCAGGCCAGCAACAATATGAAAGCCATGAAAAAGGGCGATCAGGTGTTTTTCTATCACTCGCGGCAGGGGCTGGAAGTGGTTGGCATCATGGAGGTTTCCGAAGAGCATAGCCCGGATGTGACCACCGATCCGGACCGCTGGGTTGTGGTGAAGGTGAAGCCGGCGCGCAAACTGGATAAGGCTGTGCCGCTAAAGGAAATGAAGCAGAACCCCAAGCTCAAGGATCTGGCGATTATCCGGCAGTTTCGGTTGTCGGTGGCTCCTGTGACGGAAAGTGAGTGGGATGCGATTTTGGAGATGGGTGGGGGTTAGTGTTCAGTGTTCGCCGCAAGCGCAAAAGCGGACGTTGTATTTGATCCGCACCCAAGTTGTTCATCGAAAGCTAAATGGGTTTAATCGAACAATCATCTTCCAGCATTTCCTCTGACCACATACGTGGTTTCTTGATAAAATGATTGTTACAGTCAGAAGCTGAGTTGCTCTCTCGCTTATCAAAGAGGAAACCTAATGACGCATTTCACAGCATCTGTTGCTCTACTGCTTGCTTTTCTCATAGTGAGTAGCGTTAGTCATGCTCAGGATGAACTTCCCGTTAGAGAAGGCCCTTACCTCGGTCAAAAGCCGCCCGGTTCAAACCCTGAGCCCTTTGCGCCCGGTATCGTTTCAACACAGGGCTGGGAATATGGTGCAGTTTTCACACCTGACATGAAAGAAATCTATTTTCTCAGAGAGAACGCGGAAACCAAGAAGCACGAATTGGTCACTTTTAAATACGACAATAGTCGATGGGTCCAATCGAATGTATCGCCAAGGATCGGGCAACCCATGATCGCACCCGATGGCAACACGATGCATTTGGGTAGGCGCTACAAGGAACGCATTGGAAACAGATGGTCGGACGTGAAATTTCTAACCCCACCTTTTGAAGATATGTTGATCATGCGACTTACAGCTTCGATGAATGGCACCTATTATTTTGACACCTTCGACAAAAATAACTCAAGTTTTCCCATTCGCTATTCGCGCATGATAGATGGGAAACGTGAAGAACCAAAAATATTGAGTAAGGAAATTAACACAGGAACACACATTTTACATCCTTTCATTGCTCCCGATGAATCCTATTTGATATGGGATGCTAAAAGAGAAGGTGGGTACGGCGATTCAGATATTTATATCAGTTTTCGAAACCAAGATGGCACATGGGGTAAGGCCATTAATCTGGGTGACAAGATAAACACGGACGCTTGGGAAGCAGCCGCGAGTGTAACGCCAGATGGCAAATACCTATTTTTCAACAGGAATATGGGTTCCGACAAATATGAAAATGTAGATATTTTCTGGGTGGACGCACAAGTTATCGAGAATCTCCGACCCAAAAATGAAAGTAGCATAACAGCCGCATCACCCTACCTTGGTCAAAAGTTGCCCGGCTCAACGGCTGAAATTTTTGCACCTGGCATTGTTAACACGGCAGAAAATCGTGAAATTGAGGGCATGTTTGCGGCAGATATGAAGGCCTTCTATTTCGTCAAGAGACCGCTGGGCGAGGAATCTGCTTCCAATGTATTGGCTGCCATTGAATATAAAAATGGCAAATGGGAGGAGACTGTTGTCAAAACGGGAGTGGGCGAGCCATCTGTCTCTCCTGATGGGATGATCCTCTATTTCAAAAATGAATATATAGAGCGCACCAGCGAGGGTTGGTCGGATATAAAAAGCCTTGGTGCACCTTTTAAAGACATCGACATTATGCGGCTTTCGGCGTCTTCCAACGGCACCTATTATTTCGATACGTTTACCCCAGAACTGGAGACACCGTTGCGTTATTCACGTTTGATGGACGGAAAATACGAACAACCGAAATCTCTGGGCCCGCAGTTTGCCGTCGGTAAATACAACGCCCACCCCTTTGTCGCACCAGATGAATCCTATGTGATCTGGGATAGCAGAAGAGAAGGAGGATATGGCACATCTGACCTTTACATCAGCTATCGAGCGACCGATGGCTCATGGGGGCCTGCCATCAACTTGGGCGACAAGATAAATACCGCCGCCGCCGAAAACTATCCAAGCGTGTCACCCGATGGAAAATATCTCTTCTTTGATCGTCGGACACGATCCGCAGACAATACAGAGGTAGATATCTATTGGGTAGATGCTGGGTTTATTGAGACGCTACGGCCCAGACAATAAACTTGATAAGAAATCACTGTTAAGGACCGAACGATACAGGCCACGAGTGCAATTATATCGTCCGCTATCGGAATGAAGGGGACACTATTCACTAAACCCACTCACAGTAGCCCCGGCAGCCGTTAAAAACTCCACATCGGTTTTCAGATGCAGCAACCGCAGTCCCTTTTGTTGCAATGCCTCCTTCAACGCAGGAGCAAATTCATCGGTGCTCTCCACCGTCGCGCTCCATCCGCCGTATGCCTTGGCCAAAGCCGCGAAATCGGGGTTTTTTAACTCCGTCGCTGATAGTCGCGCTGGATATTCACGTTCCTGATGCAGGCGGATGGTGCCGAAGCTGCCATTGTCGATCACCAGCACCAGCAGGTTCGCGTCATATTGCATTGCGGTGGCGAGTTCCTGTCCGTTCATCATGAAATCGCCGTCTCCCGCCAACGCAACCACACTGCGGTCGGGGAAACGCAACGCGGCGGCAACCGATGCGGGGACGCCGTAACCCATGGCTCCCGATGTCGGGGCGAGCTGGCTGGGGAAGTCGCCATATTTCCAATAGCGATGCCACCAGCCGGAAAAATTGCCCGCGCCGTTGCAGATAATAGCATCGGCGGGCAGCTGTTCCTGCATCGCCGCAACGCATTGGCCCAGATCAAGTTTCGCTGCGGTCGGTTGCGGCGTGGACCATGCGATATAATCCTCATGCGCAGACTTGCCAGCATCGAAACTGAGCAGATCATCTTCCCAAAGCGCAGCCTGTTCGGCGAACTCATCCATCTCCGCACAGATCGGGAGGTCGATGCGATAGACATGATTGAGCTCATCCGGATCGGGGTGAACATGCACTAAAATCTGATCAGGGTGGTCTGGCGTGATCAGCGTGTAGCCGTCGGTCGTCGCTTCACCCAGCCTTGCGCCGACCGCCAGCACCAGATCGGCATCTTTGATCCGCTGGGTTAGCTTGGGGTTGGGGCCGTAGCCCAGATTGCCTGCGTAAACCGAACTCTCATTCGGAAAATTATCCTGCCGCCGGAAAGCCACTGCTACAGGAAGCCCGATGCGCTCGGCATATTGCGCAAAATAATATTTGGCCTTGGCATCCCATCCCGCGCCGCCGACGATGGCAATCGGGTCTGTCGCATCGCGCAGCATATCGGTAAGCGTCATCATCGCATTGGCACATAGCGGCTGGGCAGGGGCAATCACCTTGGGCCGGTCGAGTGCCTCGACCTCGTCGCGCAGCATGTCCTCGGGGAGTGCGAGTACAACCGGTCCCGGACGCCCGGAACTGGCGGTATCAAAGGCCCGCGCAATATATTCCGGAATCCGCGCGGCATTGTCGATCCGCGCCGCCCATTTGGCGAGCGGGGTGAACATGGCAGTGAAATCGACTTCCTGAAAGCCCTCCCGGTCGCGGTCATCGCGGGCGACATCGCCGATAAACAGGATCATCGGGGTGCTGTCCTGCATCGCGGTGTGGACGCCAATGCTGGCATTGGTCGCGCCGGGGCCTCGGGTGACAAAGGCAATACCGGGCGCGCCGGTCATCTTGCCATCGGCCTCGGCCATGAAAGCGGCGCTACCGTCCTGGCGAGTGGCGATGGTCTGGATTGCACCGCAATCATGGAGTGCGTCGAGGACAGAGAGGAAACTCTCGCCGGGGACGGTGAAGATACGGTTAGTGCCCTGAATGACCAGTTGATCCACAAGGATTTGCGCGCCAGTGCGTTTTTTCATTTCAATTTCATCCTCTCAAGCCTTCTCCCTTGAGGGAGAAGGATACAAAGCCTTACCAGCTTTGCTGGTTAGGCGGAGTTGGATGAGGGTGCTATGCTTTATCGAGATTGTACACCCTCACCCAGCTCCAGCTAAATTCGTTCCTCATTAAGCTTGCACAACCCTCTCCCTCAAGGGAGAGGGATTTAGTTAAGCCTGATGAATAGCTTTTGTCACCATGTAGGCTTTCAGCCCATCGGGCCATCCTCGGACCCGTGCCCGCTTTCCTTCATCCCACCAAAAGGCGCGTCGCCGGGACTGACGGTCAGATTGTTGATCGCCACCATCCCCGCTTCAATAGCATCGCCTACAATATTCGCCGTATGCAGGTTTGACGTGAATGCGTAAGCAGCGAGGCCGAGCGGCAAGCGGTTGGCCTGTTCAATAGCTTCGTCCAGCCTATCAAAGGGCCGCATCACCGCAACCGGGCCAAAGGGTTCGTCATTCATGATTTTTGCATCGAGCGGGACATGCGACAGCACGGTGGGATCGAAGAAAAATCCATCCTTGTCCTGACGATTCCCGCCCAGTTTCACTTCCGCTCCTTTGGATTTTGCATCGTCAATCATATCACCGACCGAACTGGGACGCCTTGGATTGGCGAGCGGTCCCATTTCTATCCCGTCGGCAAAACCATCGCCCACCGCAACCTTTGCGGCACGCTCGGTAAAGCCTTCCACGAACTTGTCGTATATCCCGGACTGCACGTAAAAGCGCGTGGGGGACACGCAAACCTGACCGGCATTGCGGTATTTTTGCATTGCGGTAAGGTTGAGCGTCTTTTCCAGATCACAATCATCGAACACCAGAACGGGTGCATGTCCACCGAGTTCCATCGTCGTGCGCTTCATACCTTCAGCGGCTAGTTTCATCAGATGTTTGCCGACGGGAACCGAACCGGTGAAGCTGACTTTGCGGATAATTTTCGAAGCGATGAGATGGCTTGATACTTCTGCCGGATCGCCAAATACGATTTGGGCAACGCCGCTGGGTAATCCCGCATCAAGCAAACAACGAATCATTTCAATCGCACTGGCCGGGGTTTCTTCCGCCGGTTTCAGGATGATCGAGCAACCAGCTGCAATGGCCGGAGCGAGTTTGCGGATCGGTGTAAAGACCGGAAAGTTCCACGGGCTGAAGGCCGCAACCGGGCCGACAGGCTGGTATTTCACAAAGCTGTTCTGGCCCGTTGGACGCACCAGGACCCGCCCGTAACAGCGCTTGGCTTCCTCCGCCATTATATCGAAATGGGCTGCCGATGCTGTGACTTCACCTGTCGCCTGCCCCACCGGCTTGCCCTGTTCGGCAGTCATCAACTTGCCCATTTCCGGTGCGCGCTCGCGCATCAAATCAGCCGCTTTGTGCAATATCGCTGCGCGCACGCCCACCGCTGTATCGCGCCATAAAGGAAATGCCCGGTTTGCAGCATCCAGCGCGCGATCCAGATCGGCTTTGTTCGCCTTTGGCAGATCGGAAATCGTTTCACCGGTCGCGGGATTGACGACATGATGGACTTCGCGATCTTCTATATCGATCCATTCGCCGTCAATATGAAGCTGCAATGATTTTGGGTAGCTGTTCGACATGATATCTCCTGAAACTATCTCTCTTCGCACTAGACTTGTCGTTTCTTTCCCGCAATGACTGTGACAAGATTCGAGAGGATGATTTATGGAAATAGTTGCAGAGGGACTGCGTTTCCCCGAAGGACCGATAGCAATGCCGGACGGCAGCGTGATTTTGGTGGAAATTGCTGCTCAGCAGCTCACTCGCGTGATGCCGGATGGCACGAAAAAGGTGATCGCCAAAACCGGTGGCGGTCCCAATGGCGCGGCGATGGGGCCGGATGGTAAGATTTACGTCTGCAACAATGGCGGTTTTGAATATAAAGACCGCAACGGATATCTGACGCCCAATGGTATCGCCAAAGATTATACCGGGGGCAGCATCCAGCGGGTCGATCCGGATACCGGCGCGGTCGAAACGCTCTATAATGACGGTGATTTTGGATGCGTCTTGCGCGGCCCCAATGATCTGCAATTCGATGCGCATGGCGGCTTCTGGTTCACCGACCATGGCAAGACAGACTATGAAAAACGCTGTCATGATATTGTTGGTGTTTTCTATGCCAAAGCGGATGGCAGCCATCTCGAAGAGGTGATTTTCCCATCCGAAAATCCCAACGGCATCGGCATTTCTCCTGATGGAAAAAGCCTTTATGTTGCGGAAACTTATACCTGTCGCCTGACGAAGTTTAACATCAGCGCGCCGGGAAAAGTGGGCTCGGACGAAAGCGCGGGCGGACCGGGCATCCCGCTTTATCGTCCAGCCGGATATAAATTCTTCGACAGTCTCGCGATGGAGGAGTGCGGCAATATCTGCGTTGCGACCATCGGGGAATCGGGGATCAGCGTGGTTTCGCCCGAGGGTGAGCTGGTGGAGTTTGTGCCAACGCCGGATATCTATACAACCAACATCTGCTTTGGTGGCGAAGATATGATGGATGCCTGGATTTGTCTTTCGTCCGTCGGAAAGCTGGCGAAAACACGCTGGAAGCGCCCGGGATTGAAACTGGAGTATCTGAATAAGTGAAATTCACCACAGTAATTTTCGATTTTGGCGGCGTAATCACTTCCTCCCCCTTTGAAGCCTTTAACAGGCTCGAGGCCGAAAAAGGAATTCCGCATGACAGTGTACGGCGGATCAATAGCGCCAATCCGGATGACAATGCCTGGGCAAAGTTTGAACGGGCAGAGATTGATGGCGCTGGCTTTGATGAAGCCTTTGCTGCGGAAGCGCGCGCTATTGGCATAGAATTGCGCGGGGCGGATGTGCTGGCGGTGCTGGCCGGTGATGTGCGGCCCAATATGGTGGCGACGCTCGACCGACTCAAAGCAGACGGCTTCACCATATCCTGTATCACCAACAACGTGCCTGCCGGGAAAGGCGCTGGCATGGCGATGGATGACGAGAAAGCGGCGGCGGTGAAGGACATCATGCAGCGCTTTGACCATATTATTGAAAGCTCTAAAGCCGGTGTCCGAAAGCCGGATCCGCGCATCTACCAGATGATGTGCGATGCGTTGAACAAAAACCCGGAAGAGTGCATTTATCTTGATGATCTGGGCATCAATTGCAAACCTGCGGCTAAGCTTGGTATGGCCGCGATTAAGGTCAGCAATGAGGAGCAGGCGCTTGGCGAGCTGGGCACCTTGCTGGAAATAACCCTGCCTTGATCCACAATACCCTGATTTGTGGCTTGTCGGGGCATCAACCCACAATTCACCCATATTGCTTTCCTAACGTTCAGGCCTAATGTTCACGAAGGAGTCGCCGGTTTGTAACCTAAGCGTTATAAACGGGCGACAATGGAGGATGACGGGGATTCGTGCGTAGTATTATTTCAGATCGTTTTGCTGCCAATAGCCAGTCCCTGCGCCGCATTGGCTGGGCGCGTATCGCATCTGGAATAATTGTCATCTTGCTTGTCATCCAGCTGATTCGGCTGGTCTGGGCGGTGCTGGTGCCGCTCGGACCGGTTGGCGATTGGCAAGCCAATGAGGTGCAGGTTCTTTCGCCGCAATCCCGGCTGGCATTGTTCACCAGTTTTGATCCGTTTTTTCGCAGCGCTCCCGCGCAGAGCGGTAATGTTGTCACCTCACTGCAACTCACATTGTTTGGCATCCGGATGAATGAAGGGTCCGGGCTTGGCTCGGCAATATTGGCTGGTCCCGATGGTGTTCAGGAAAGCTATGCGGTCGGTGATGAAATTGTTGCGGGTGCGAAATTGCACAATGTCCAGTTTGACCATGTCGTGATAGATCGCGGCGGGGCGCTGGAGAGCCTGTATATGGATCAATCAGTCCCGGCTGAAACGGTTAATCCGCAATTGCATGAAGTTACACCGCCCGCCGTCGAACCCGCTCCGCCACCATCCGCCAATAATCCAACGAATCAACCAGCAGGCGACCGCGCATCAGATGCCAATTCCAATAGAAATCGGGAAGACGAAGACGCACAATGAGAAATTTTATCGTCCTATTGGCGGCATTGTTCATGCTCGCCCCCCCGCCCAGGCACAACACACATTAAACGTGAGAGACGCGGATGTTCGCGCCTTTGTGCAAGATGCGGCACGAGTGACAGGACGCACATTTATTTTGGATAGCCGGGTGCAAGGCAAAGTGTCTGTGGTCACGGATCGCCCATTGAGCCGTTCGGAATATTTTGAAGTTTTCCTTTCGACCTTGCGCGCAAATGGTCTGGTTGCGGTGCCAACACGCGGTGGATATCGCATTCAACCGGCAGATGGTGCAGCAACCCAGCCCTCGCAAATTGGCTTGCGCGGCGCGGCGGCGAACCAGTTTGTTACAGAGGTGGTGCGATTGAAATCAATTGTTGCAAGCGAAGCACTCGAAACGCTGAGACCGCTCGTTTCAAAGCAGGGCTCAATCACCGCGAACAGAAACGCAAACTCACTGGTCGTCGTCGACTATGCCGACAATATCCGGCGTATCCGCCAATTGGTGAACGAGATTGATCGCGATAGCGCGGCAAGTACCATCATAAATCTGAAAAATGCCGGCGCGCGGGAAATCGCGACTTCGCTCCAATCCCTTGCGACACAAGGCGGCGGCGAAGGCATAAGAGCGCCGGTAACGGTCGTGCCAATAGACAGCAGCAACTCGATTGCGTTGCGCGGTGATCCCGGAGCCGTGGCAAAATTTGCGCAAATGGCGCGAGAGCTGGATAGCCGCGCGGAACTGGGAACGGAAATTCGGGTGCACCGGCTGGATTACGCCAGCGCCGAAGCCTTACTGCCCGTGATCGAACAACTTCTTGGGAAAAGCGGCGGCAATGGGGCATCGGCGGCAGGTGCTGCCGTTAGCCCGGCTGCGGGAGAAAGCGGCGCTGCAACGACACCTGCTGCTGTCTCTTCATCAGATGGTGGTACCGGCATATCCCGTCGCGGACCAGCGATAGTAACTCGCCTTGAAGGCACTAATGCGCTGATCGTGGCGGCCAATCCCGAAGTGCAGCGCATGGTCGGAGAACTCATCCGCCAACTGGACACCCGTCAGGAACAGGTGGTGGTCGAAGCGATTATTGTGGAAATATCGCAAAGTCTGGCCAAGGAACTGGGGATCCAATGGCTGATTGGAGGCAAAGACGCACCATTTGCTGTAACAAATTTCTCCAACGCTTCACCTAATATTGTTGACGTTGCAGGCGGTGTGCTGGCCGACCAGTTTGATACTTCGACCACAACGACCACGACCACGGCAACTACGACAACAACCAACAGCGCGGTCGGCGATGCGCTTCGGCAGAATGCAGCGGATGCAGTGCTGGCCGCGCGCGGCGGATTTGCCGGTTTTGCCACCACTCTTGGTAGCGGCGGCGTGCTCGGTGCAATCATCAACGCGGTGCAGTCCGATACCGATAGCAATGTGCTCTCGACGCCTTCACTCACGGTGAACAATAATCTCAAGGGCAGCATTTTATTCGGTCAGGAAATCCCGGTCTCGACAGGCGAAGCGCTATCGAATAATTTTGACAATGCCTTCCGCACGATCCAGCGGCAAAATGTTGGCATTGAACTGGAAGTAACGCCGCAGATCAATGCTGGCAATGAAGTGCGTATGGAGCTTCGGCAACAGGTGAGTTCAATCGTCGGCCCAGTCTCCAATGATTTTAATGAACTGATAATCAACAAACGCGAGATCAACACGACCGTAACGGTCGGCGACGGGCAGATTATTGCGCTGGGCGGTTTGCTGGACGACAATGAACGTCGTACAATCCAGAAAATACCGCTGCTCGGCGATATTCCTTTCATTGGCGAGCTGTTTAAATCGCGCGGAAGATCGCGGGTGAAGACCAATTTGATGGTGTTCATCCGGCCGACCATTTTGCGTGGCCCAGGTGATGCCCGCGCGTTTTCCGGACGGCGTTATGATTATATCCGCGGCCGCCAACTGCTACAGAGTCCGGACGAAGAGCCGAGTATAGATGCATTGGTGCGCGATTATCTGGGCACGATTCCGCCAAGCTCCGCGTCGCGTCCGGGCGATGAGATTATCTATGCTCCGGGAACTGCGCCGACTGCTCCATCGGTTATTGAGCAATCAGAACTCCCACCAAGTGAAGCCGGGAACAACTAGAAACAAGAGGCACAATGTGAAGATCGCGAAAGGATCAGATCAAGTCGAACGCGTTGAAGCAGATGTTTCAGCGCCCGTCTCTGTGCCAACTAATATTCCTTATGCTTTTGCCCGCGATCACGGTGTTTTGCTCCAGTCCGTTGGCGATGAGAGTTGCAATATAGCCTTGCGCGCTGGTTCCGATCCTGCAGCGCTTCTTGAACTCCGTCGACATTTTGCGATGCCTCTTGCGGTAGAACAAGTCGAAGCGCCGGCGTTCGAAAAACTACTCTCCGAACATTACGCGATGGACGGCAGTGCCGCTGCAATGGCTGATAGTTTCGGTGATGAAGCGCTGGATGATATTGCCGGGGACATCCCGAGCGCGGAGGATTTGCTCGATAGCGCTGACGATGCCCCGACGATCCGGTTGATCAATGGTATTATCGCCGAAGCGGCGCGGCAGGGTGCTTCCGACATTCACATAGAACCCTATGAGACCGGCCTCGTCGTGCGGATGAGGGTTGACGGGATGTTGCAGGAAAAGCTGCGGATGCCGCCACATGTCGCTGGTGTTATCGTGAACCGGATTAAGGTGATGGCGCGGCTTGATATTGCCGAGCGACGTATCCCCAGGATGGCCGGATCAGCCTGACATTGGGCGGCAAGCTTCTGGATGTGCGAGTTTCCACGCTACCGAACCGTGCAAATGAGCGCGTGGTGATGCGTATATTGGACAAGGAAAGTGCAGGTATTTCGCTGGAAATGCTCGGCCTCGCGCCCGGCACCCATGCCATATTGCAGGAAGCACTGCGCGAACCCAACGGCATTATTCTGGTAACAGGGCCGACCGGGTCGGGCAAAACCACCACGCTTTATGCAGGTATGAAGCAGCTCAACGATGGCAGCCGCAATATTCTCACCGTCGAGGATCCGGTTGAATATGCGGTTGAAGGCATCGGCCAGACACAAGTGAATTCCAAAGTCGGGCTGAGTTTTGCTGCCGGTTTGCGCGCCATATTGCGACAAGATCCCGACGTGGTGATGGTGGGTGAAATCCGCGACAGGGAAACCGCTGATATTGCTGTGCAGGCTGCGCTTACGGGCCATCTGGTGCTTTCGACGGTGCACACAAATGATGCGGTCGGAGCGATAACCCGATTGCGGGATATGAAGATTGAGCCGTTTCTGTTGGCCTCCACTGTACGCGCCGTCATTGCGCAGCGCTTGGTTCGCAAGCTTTGCGAGCATTGCAGAAAGCCATCAGAGGCGGATGCTACCCTCGCTTCCATTTTGGGATTTGAACGCGGTACCGTGGTTTATGAAGCGGCGGGCTGCGAACATTGCAAGCAGACAGGCTATCAAGGCCGTATTGGCGTTTTCGAGGCCATCCGAATTGATGAGACCTTACGCAGGCTGATCAACGAGGATGGCGATGAAGCGAGCATTTCGGCTCATGCTTTCCGGAAAAGCAAAACGCTTGCTGTCGCCGCTCGCGATATGGTTCGACAGGGACTGACCACACCGCAGGAAGCCATTAGATTATCGGGCAAAAATGATATGGAGGAACCGGTCATTGCCTGATTTTTCCTACACCGCGATTGACCCGAAAGGACGGGAGAAAACCGGACGGCTGGTGGCAAGCAGCAATGAGGCTGCGCGGGCAAAACTGGCTGAGCGCAATTTCTACGTGGTGAAGGTCGATACCGCCCAGATTTCAAATGCCAAGCCGGAAACAGGCCTGTTCGGTCGTCGCAAGCTTGGGGCAAAAGAACTGACTCTTTTCACCCGGCAATTGTCGTCACTGGTGCGGGTCACGCCGCTGGAAGA
Organism: Parasphingorhabdus halotolerans; assembly: GCF_012516475.1. NCBI lineage: Bacteria > Pseudomonadati > Pseudomonadota > Alphaproteobacteria > Sphingomonadales > Sphingorhabdaceae > Parasphingorhabdus > Parasphingorhabdus halotolerans. The sequence goes on from NZ_CP051217.1 coordinate 3,023,007, forward strand.
GGCGTTGCGCACTATCGGCACGCAGAACGAAAAGGCCTATGTCCGCGAGCGCATTGCCTCGGTTCACGGCGGTGTTGTGGAGGGGCAGCGCCTGGCTGAAGCGATGCGCCGGGAACCAAGCAGCTTTCCTCCGCTCTACCGGGCGATGATCTCCGCCGGCGAAAGCTCGGGCACATTGCCGGATATTACCGCGCGATTGGCAGGTCTGCTGGAACGTCAGGCGGAAATGCGTGGCAAACTGATCAGCGCCTTGGCTTATCCCATTGTGTTGGCACTGGTTTCAATCGTGGTCGTGGCATTGCTGATGATCGCCGTGGTCCCCAAAATCGTCGAGCAGTTTGACGATGTGAACCAGCAATTGCCGCCGATCACCCGCGCGGTCATCTGGATATCCGATTTTCTGTCTAGCTGGTGGTGGCTGATTTTGGCGGTAATGTTTGTCGCCGCATTGGCAAGCTGGCAGGCGCTCAAAAACCCTGATATCAAATATCGCTATGATGGCTTTGTTTTAAGGCTCCCTTTTTTCGGACGCCTCGTAAGAGACCTTCACGCAGCGCGCCTGTCGCGGACACTCTCGACCATGGTTGCCAGCCGCTTGCCGATTATGGAAGGCCTCAGGCTCACGACCGAAACGATAAACAACAGCGTATTGCGCAAGGCATCGCAAGATATGGTGGAAGCCATTCGCGGTGGCGGGAGCCTCTCCAGATCACTGAAAGATACAGGCGTTTTTCCGCCGATGCTGATTTATTTGACCGCCAGCGGCGAGGCGTCGGGTAATCTTGACGAAATGCTCGCTCATGCGGCAGATTATCTCGAACGGGAGTTTGATAATTTCAGCTCAACAACATTGTCACTTCTGGAACCGTTGATTATTGTAGCATTGGGCGGTGTGGTAGCTCTGGTCATATTGGCCATTTTACTTCCGATTTTGCAACTCCAGAACCTTGCTGGCCTATAGGAACATCATTAGGAATATCATGCAGAAACTATCGAAAATGCTTCGTCGTAGCCTTGGCAAGAAATCAGGGAACATCAAAAAAAACGCCCCTGCGCCTAACGGTTTTACGTTGGTGGAACTGATGGTCGTGATCTTCATTCTTGGTTTGTTGACGACGATCGTGGTGATCAACGTCCTGCCCAGTCAAGACCGGGCGATGGTGGAAAAGGCCCGCGCTGATATCGCGACTTTGGGGCAAGCGCTGGAAATGTACCGGCTGGACAATCTGAGCTATCCCGGCTCTGCCGAGGGGCTTAATGCCCTGGTCGCGGCACCATCGTCTTTGCCATCAACAAACCGTTATCGTCAGGGCGGCTACATCAAGAAATTGCCGGATGATCCTTGGGGTCGGCCTTATCAATATGACAACCCCGGACGCAACGGTCCCGGTTTTGATCTATACTCATTGGGTGCTGATGGCGCGCCGGGGGGCGAAGATGATGCCGCTGATATTTATGCTGAGTGAGCTCGCCGCGCAGCTGCAAATGTCCCGTTTTCTAGGCCAGCGTCGCTAGCTGTGGACACCACCATATTCCTTTTGGAATTTCCGACCGCTGAGCAACAAGCGCTGCATTGGTGGCTTGTGAATGGCAGTGAGATAATCAAGCGCGGGCGTGACCCCGATCCCATCGCTGCGGCTGGAATCCCGGCTGTCTCGATGGAAGAGCAGACGATATTATCGATGGCGGATTACAAGCAGATTGCCTTGGTCCCCTCCACACATTCCACGGTGCGGTGGCACGACCTTTCTGGCGGCATCACTGAAAAACAGGCACTTGCTGCCGCGATGATCGACGCAAAAAGCCGAAGTTTGAATAGTGATATTCTGCACTTTGCAGCAACCGTTGATGAAGGCGGCCAGATCATTACCTCAGCGATTGAGCGGGGCTTGATGGCCAGCGGATTGGCGCATTTGAAATCGCTGCATATTGATCCGGATATCATTACGCCCTCTGGCTTTCTCATTTCTTTTGATAGCGAACATATCATTCAGGCAGATCTGGGTTTTGAAAAAATTCTCCGCGCGAAGCAACTCATCGCACCCGCGGAACCAGCATTGATCGATCAGCTGGCCGGGCAGGGCGATATTCATAATCTTGATAACACCATTGTCGACGTGGCTCTGGTCGACACACCATCACAGCGCTTGGTGAATTTTCGTTCGGGGCTATTCGCGAAGAAGACCCGCGCGACGGTTTCGGCACGGCAGAAACGGATTTTGGCCGGGATGATTGCTGCTCTATTGCTGATTTCGCTAGCTATTCCGATTGTCCAGTGGATCAGATATGCCCGGGCTGCAGATGCAGCGGATGAAGCCGCTTTGGTCGCAGCAAAAACGGAACTCGGGCAAGTTGCCAATATCGAGGAAGCCGAGCGGCGGCTTGATGAACAAATGACCAACGAAAGTCGGGGAAACCGGATATATTCGGCACCGAGTTCGGCTCTTTTTTCCGCTGTTCAGATGGCTCCAGCGGTCGCTGTGGACAGGCTGGGATACAGACAGGACGGGACGTTGTCCGCGCGGCTCTCAGCCAGCCGCAACGAAGAGATAAACCCGGTTTTGATTGCGCTTCAGCAAAACGGTTTCCAACTGACGGCAACGCCCACCACTGATGCAACAGGCATGGCTAAGGCCGATATTACGTTGAGAGCACCATGACATTCTCGATTAAAGACTGGTTTTTGGCATTGAGCCGCCGCGAGCAGATACTGGTCGGGTTTCTGGCCGTCTTGCTGGTCATCACTGGGCTGTTTTATGGCGTTATACGTCCCGTTTATGCAGGAATAGAATCTGCGGAACAACGCTATGAGCTAGCGATCGAACGCCAGCTGCGAATAGAAACGAAGGTGGCAGTGCTCAAGGCGCCGTTAGATATTAAACCGGTTACGGGCAACCAGCCGTTGGACGCGTTTCTAAGTCAGAGCGCTGGCGAGGAAGGCTTTCCGGTTGATACAATTAATGCGCAAACTGATGGACGCATAATGATGACTATTGGTTCGGCCAAACCCACGGCTTTATTTGGCTGGCTTGCCAGACTCGAAACTCAGGGAATCGTTGTTAGCGAGCTCAATGTGATGGCTGCGCCTAACAATGTCGTGAGCGCCAATCTGGTTTTATTCCGTCCTGCGGGATGATTTTGAAGACTTATTAGTCACACCAATTGCCGCGTCTTCCGGTCCATGCCATAGCAAGTTTCTTGTCGATCAATTGCCGCCCCAGGGACTGGCCATTGCGCTCGACTATCCGCAATGAACGGCCGTAACGATCTTGATTACGACCCTTTTGCTGAAGTTGAACCGGTCCGAGATTGAGTAGGGTGATGAAGGCACTGGTCGCCCGTTTCCCAAGAATATGCTCGCGCTCGCATCGGGGTTGAAATGTTTCTGGCGTATCAATGTCCGCAAGACGGATTTTTTCGCCATTGAGCCAGAATGTATCTCCATCGACAACGCAGTTTATCCTTGGTGCAGAACTGCAAAGTTGGAATTGCACAAATGATTTATCCGGCGCGCTTACAGCTGTCTGAGGCGAAAGCAGGCATAGAATGACGGAACTTTTTAGCCATGTATGAATGAATCGAGCCATGCATCGGCGTAAAATGCGTGACGAGAATATGCAGTGGAGGTTTCATCGAAAATGGTAACGCCAATAAATTGACTGGGACTCACGACCGGGTTACCGGGAGTTTAGAACAACCGCCGCTTCATTTCGGAGCAATGTGGAGCTTCCACATAGCCGAGGAGTTGTGATCAGGCTTTTGTCAGCGCCGCTTCCGTCGTTTCGCTGCCGCTATCATTTTTTGCGTCTTGAAACATTAAGCCACCATCAGCCTGCGACATTTCTTCCGGTTCGCGCGACGCTTGTTTTGCGGCCAGCTTCTTTTCCTGAACCCAGTTGCCCGTTGAATCGCGCACATATTTGGGAGCGCGCTGCACGTTCCAGACCAGACCCATTTTTTCCCAAAGCGAGATGATATAACCGTTCACATCCACTTCCCACCACATCATCCCGGCATAAGCGCTGCGCGGGTGCTGGTGATGGTTATTGTGCCAGCCATCGCCAAAGGTCATCCAAGCCATGAACCAGTTGTTGCGGCTGCCGTCTTTGCCTGGAAAGCGTTGGGAACCAAATACATGGCCGATGCTGTTCACACCCATAACAAAATTCAGGAAGAAGAAATTGCGAAAAAATCCACCGATTAGGATGGTTCCGATAATATGTTCCGGACCGCCAAACATCAGCGCCCAGATCGCGGGAAAGATAATGCTCGAGAATATGGCAATGCCCCAACGATGTTTGTGACACCACAGCACCTGCGGGTCATCAATCAGGCCCTTGCCGTACACATTCATATCCGAGGTCGTATTGTCAAATAGCCAGCCAAAATGCGCGATGCCGAGGCCTTTCCATTTGGACATTTTTTTGCCGTGGCCGTCAATATAGGGGCTGTGAATGTCACCAACCCGATCAGAAAAAGCGTGGTGCCGACGGTGATCGGCCGCCCATTTCAGCACTGAGGCCTGACAGGCCATTTGCGCCATGATACCGATCGCGAGCCGCATTTTGGGTCCGGCTTCAAACGCCCGATGCGTATAGAAACGGTGATAGCCAATGCCGACGCCCATGTTGATCAGAATATAACCGAAGAGAAATGCCGACCATTCGACCCATCCTGTAGCATGGGTCAGTGTCCAGTAGAGCGCGCCAAGCGAGCCAAGCACCATTGAGGATAGCAGGATGCCATATTCAATTCTCTTGGCGCGTGCCGCCGGCCCGCCGATGATTACACCGTGTTGCGGGTGGGCTTGTTCTGGCTCGTAAGATTCAGGCTGGATGTCTCGAAACGCAGTCGCCATGGTCGTGCCCCATTTACTAAATTTACTAATAGGATGCTTACCGCGTTTTATAGCAGATTACAATTATCTTAACCTTTAAATGACTTCGCGAATCTGAATCGGCCTTTAATGTCAATTTCGCGTCAGATATCGGCAAGTGCTGCTGACCCAAAAGCACATTCATCGCTCTGGTAGTGCAGTTCGGCGTGTCATCGGCGCCGTTCATGAACCGGCAACGCTGTCTCGCTTGTTATTGCGGTATCGATCATTCGATAAGGAGAAAATCAATGAAATATCGTGAATTTATCGTTTCGATTTCCGTTGCAACGCTCATTGCCGTTCCGGTTTCGGAAGCGTCTGCACATAGGTCCAAGCACGGCAACCATGAACCAATTTTAACGCAGCCGATAGCTAACGTCGAAAATAACTACTGGTTTGATTATCTCTCCGATATTCGCGAGGCTGAACATGAGCTTACGAAGGATCTGCGACGCGCAACCGATGAAGAAGATCGTCGCGATGCCTATGAGGAATATCGCAACGAGATCGCCGATGCGAACAAAGATTATCGCAAGGAAATGCGTGAACGCGGATATCGTGTTGGTCGCGTAACCGTTGGCAATTAATCCCTTTTGACAGGGTGAAACAGCCGGGTGGGGCGCCCTGTGCTCCACCCGGCTACTGGTAAAAGTCTATTCTATCGGATTGCCCGTATTGCTTTTTTCGGCCGAACGTGGTGCCGGGCGAACGGAGCGCTCAATCGGCAGTTGACTTGCTGCTGCCGGTCTGGCTGCAGGACGGGAAACAGCTGCTGCTGACGGACGGTCTTGCTGGACCCGTTGTGGCTGCTGTTGCGCCATTGTTGGCCGTCCGGGCCTCTCCGCTCCAACCGGGCGATTCCCTCGCCCGACCTGATTGCCGCCGTTTCCGGCTCTGCCCCGGCCCGCGCCATCGCGATTGCCTCTTTGTGGTACCGTGTTAGCCTGGCCGATAGTTGAGCGATCAGTTGTTCCTGAATATCCGCGTCGCTCTTCTCTGCGTTCCCGCCGTTCAGTGCGCTGTTCCGGGGTTAAATCGCGCCCACGTTCGCGATATTCGGGGCGATATTCGGCGCGACGTTCACCGCGATTCATTCCGTCATTGCGGCCCCCGCGACGGGCGTGTTGCGTGCCATATTGCGCCCGGCGATGAGCCCAGTAGCGCCGGTGGTTGTTCTGCATCTTGTACCGCGAACCAACCCGGTCAAAAATATAATAGCCGTAGCCAGGATAATAGTAATTATCATACCATCCGCCGCCAAAGCCGATATTGGAGAAACCGTAGCCATAATCGCAGGTATAATAATCGTCAAAGGGCGCATAAGGATCGCAATCATAGCCGCCCCATAACTATTGGCATAACCGCCATTCACATAGCCATCACCATAATATCCGGCTCCCACGCCCAGTCCGCCATAAGCGCAGCCGCTTAGTCCTGCGACCAATCCGGCCAGCAATGCTGGTCTGAACGCACGTTTGATATTGAATTTTGCCATGTCTATTCCCCTGTTATCAGGGCCTAGCGCTTCACTTGCTGCCGAGTCCCGATTATTTTCAGCCTGTCGCAATATGTAACGATTCGCGATTGAATAGCTTATGAATGGAGTGTCTTGCTGACATTCATGAAAGTAGCTACAACACTTATTAATGCAACCCTTTCAGGAGCTTTTACCTTGGCCAGCGCAGCGATCAAACCCCATGGTTACCCGTTTGAAGAATCCGCCAACCCCCATTGGGTGAAATCGCCGAGCACAGAACAACTGGCTCATATTCCGGGTGAAGCGGGCCTGCCCATCTTGGGTAATACGCTCGCCATTGTGAAAGACCCGATTGCAGTCGGCCAAAAGATGGTCGAGAAATATGGTTCGGTTTATCGCAGCTATGCGTTCGGAAAATGGAATGTCATGCTGCTAGGCGCCGATGCGAACGAGCTGGTGATGTTTAACAAGGACAAGATTTTCTCCAGCGAACAGGGTTGGGGACCGGTGCTCAATAATCTCTTTCCGCGCGGTCTGATGCTGATGGATTTCGAACGCCATCGCGCCGATCGCAAGGCGCTGTCGGTCGCTTTCAAGCCCGGCCCGATGAAGCATCACTGCAAGGTGCTGAACGAAGGCATTATCGAGCGCGTCGCCGAATGGGGTGATAGCAGTTTTAATTTCTATCCGGCGATTAAATCGCTGTCCCTTGATACCGCGGCATCGTCGATCCTTGGTATTCCCTGGGGACCGGAAGCGGACAAGATTAACAAGGCTTTTGTCGATGAAGTGCAGGCGTCAGTCGGCGTTGCGCGCAAGCCCATTCCGTTCACCAAGATGTGGCGCGGCGTGAAAGGGCGGGAATATCTGCTGAGTTATTTTACCCCTGAAGTGAAGAAGCGCCGCGAAACAGGTGGCGAGGATATCTTCACCCAGATTTGTCTCGCGACCCATGAAAATGGAGACTTGCTGACCGAAGATGAAGTTGTCGATCACATGAACTTCCTGATGATGGCGGCGCATGACACGATCACCTCTTCGGCGACCAGCATGACCTATTTGCTCGCCAAGCATCCTGAGTGGCAGGAGAAATTGCGGGAGGAATGCCTGTCCGTAGCGCCCGCCGGCCGGCCTTTGTCCTATTCCGATCTGGACCAGCTGCCACTGACTGAAATGGCGTTCAAGGAAGCGCTGCGTCTGATCCCCCTGTGCCCAGCATCCCGCGTCGGGCGATCAAGGATTTCACCTTCCGAAACTTCACCATTCCCGCCGGTACCAATATCGGAATTGCGCCGCAATTTGTCCACAAGATGGAAAAACACTGGCCAGACCCGGAAAAATTCGATCCGCTGCGCTTCACGCCCGAGAACAGCGCCGGTCGCCACAAATACGCCTGGGTGCCTTTCGGCGGTGGCGCGCATATGTGCCTGGGGTTGCATTTTGCCTATATGCAGATCAAGATTTTGATGCATGCGATGCTGACAACCAACCGCATCATGCTGAGCGGCGGCCCGGATTACGAACCCAAATGGCAAGTGTTCCCCATACCCCAACCAAAAGATGGCCTGCCTGTGCGGCTCGAGCGTCTGTAGCGTTCAAAGGCTGGGTAAAAGATCCGTTGATCAAGTCGTTTCGCGCTATCCCGCGCTATCCATAGTTTACACCAACTGGCGCTTTTGTTTTCTGTGGCCTTTGCTCCCACCGTTAGTTTTTCTGGGTTCCCGCGACCCATGTCGGCGGGAGAGTTTTCAAAGCATGGCATTTAAAGCGGGCATGCCAGAGAACGATAAATCCCCATTTTCCAGTCATATTATTATCACATAATAGAGATGATTAACCGACGGAAATAAAAATCCAGAAAATTCTGACCTACTTTTTCGCGTTTTCGCGCTTTGCGTAATGAGGTCGCGAAAAATTTGGGTTTTTATCTGTGGGGGTAATGATCATTTTGCCAGTCTGTGCGCTAAGCCGGGCAGTCAATGTTTCAATCGCGACTTCCATTCAAAACCTGGTGAATATTGTAGACGTGGATTCTGCCCGACCTGGCAACGGCCGGGCAGGCCGTTTGGTAAGCAACGGAGAGTTACGAATGAGAAATACCAGAGCAAATTTTAGTACTGTATTTCACTGTTTGACACTTAGTTACGGGCTGTGATATTATTTTGTTTGGGTCGCAATAATATAGACAGCGCAAGCAGGCGCGATGATATTTGTCTTGAATTGCATCTATTTCCGATTCTGCTTCGTTGCTTTTGTTGTGGTTATGTCACCTGGTGGCAAGTCCACTTCGTCGATCTGACTTACAGGGAGCTGAATTAATGAACAGGATAAATGCAAGAATAAGCCGTGCCGTGATGGTTGGTGCTGGTTTGGGCGCCATCGCCATAGCGACACCAGCCTGGGCTGACGCGACCGCGCCGTGTAACGAAAATGCGGGACCTGATGGTATATTGGGCAATGCGGATGACCCGGTTAATACACTGGAATGCGGCGTTGGCTCTTCCAGCCCTGGAGATGGATCAGTTGCTGTTGGCGGCGGGGCCGTCGCTGATGGCGTAGATGCCGTTGCCGTGGGTAGCGACAATGCTGGAGGTGCTCCAGCGCGCGCGATCGGTAATTCCACGACTGCAATCGGCGGAGAGGCACTCGCTATGGGCCCCGGCGCGACGGCTCTGGGTTGGCGATCGGTTGCCAACGCCGAACGCGCAACCGCGCTTGGACATCTTGCGCAGGCTACAGGATTGCGATCAACGGCAGTTGGTGAAGCGGCTATGGCGATGGGCGAGACATCGGTTGCAATGGGTAACCTGTCGGTTGCTGATGGCGTTGATGCGGTTGCGATTGGCGACAAAACTGTTGCGCGCGGCAATTCGACCACAGCTGTGGGCGGCGAGGCAATGGCCAATGCGCTTGCAGCTACGGCCTTTGGTTGGCGCTCAATGGCAACGGCTGAACGGGCTACGGCACTAGGACATCTGGCGCAGGCGACCGGCGTGCGCTCTACCTCTGTTGGCGAAGCAGCACAGGCTATCGGTGAAACATCTGTGGCAATCGGCAATCAGTCTTCTGCAACCGGCATTGATGCTATTGCCATTGGTGATCAAACAATAGCCAACGGCAATTCTACAACGGCGGTTGGCGGCGAGGCGTCCGCTAATGCTTTAGCTGCAACGGCCTTTGGCTGGCGCTCAAGGGCGACAGCGGAACGCGCAACGGCATTGGGGCATCTAGCGCAGGCAAACGGTTTGCGGTCTACCTCGGTCGGTGAAGCCGCACAGGCGAACGGCGAGACATCGGTTGCAATGGGTAACTTGTCCTTTGCCGACGGCAGCGATGCTATCGCAATCGGTGACCAGACGGTGGCAGCCGGTAATTCGACAACTGCGGTTGGCGGAGAAGCAAGGGCTGTTGGTATTGCGACGACTGCTTTCGGCTGGCGTTCGGCCGCGCTGGCAGAGCGAGCCACTGCGCTGGGCCATCTGGCCACTGCCGGAGGGATTCGTTCGATCGCAGTAGGTGAGGCGGCCAATGCCGGCGGTAATGGCGCGATTGCGCTGGGGAATCAGTCTTCAGCTGCTGGCGTCAATTCCATTGCTATCGGCAATGGTGCCAGCGCCACCCGGGACGGGCAGGTAGTTATCTCCAATCTTGGCACCAGCACTGCGGCGCAAGCCGGAACCTTGTCGGTTGTGACAGCCGATGCCAACGGAACGCTCGGGTTGAGCACGGGATTTGCCAGCAGCGCGTTGGTTGCAGCGAATACCGCACAGATTAATGCCAACCGTGGTTTGATAAGTGGAAATAGCGCTGCAATAAACGCCCTACAGGGGCAAACGACTGCATTGTTCAACCTCTCTGAAGTCAACCGTCAGGGTATTCGCAAGGCCAACGAAGGTGTTGCGATGGCGCTGGCAATGGAATCGCCAGTTCTGCTGCCGGGCAATACGTTCGGTGTTGCTGGCGGCTTCGGCTATTTTGAAGAGCGCGTTGCCGGGTCAGCATCCTTCGCTGCGCGCATTGGTGACAATGCGGCCTTTACCGGCGGCGTTGGCATCGGTTTTGATAGCGGTGAAGTTGGCGCCCGTGCAGGCTTCCAATTTGCATGGTAAGCACAGCTCATAAACTTATGAACAAAGTACCGGGGCATTTTGTTTCGGTACTTTTTCTTCTGGCACTATTGGTCTTCGCAGCACCTGCGCCATCAAATGCGCAAAGTACTGAACCGCCGGTTGCCAGTCAGCCGGTCCCCAATGGTCTGGAACTCTCCAAACTCATCTGGAGCACGATGGCCGCGATTGATCATGCTAACCAATCCGGGAATTATTCGGTGCTGCGGGACAACGCGGCACCCGGTTTCCAGATGCTCAATAACGCTTCCAATCTATCGCAAATTTTTACCAGCATCCGCGAAAGCCGTATAGATCTGTCGAACACGCTGCTGCTCGCACCAATGTATTCGGCGCCGCCAACGGTCGTGGAAAGAGACGTTATCCGCGTGCAAGGTTATTTTGGGCTGCGTCCGACAGCTATTTCTTTCGACCTCTATTATCAGTGGGTGCAAGGCCGTTGGCGGCTTTACGGCGTTTCCATTGGACAAGAGAGCATTGCTAAAATTCAACCGGAGGTTCCACTGAGGAAGTAAATTTTTGAAATCAGGTAAAGTTTTGCGGGAGCATATCGCTGCTGATTACCAGTCAGGGAATCTCTATTGGAAAGATCCTCTGGTTCGTTTTTGCTCCCGTCAATCATCGGACAAAATGTCCGGAAATTAAGGAAGGAAGGGATAATATGAAAATCAATCTCAAAGCGCTTTTTGCAGGAGGGGCCGCAATACTGGCGATCCCGCTGGCCCTGCAGTTTGCAGAGCAACGCGCTCCGGCAGCGGATCATCTTGATCCTCCGGCGCGGACTAATCCCGCTTCGGATACAACCCCCGATGCTGCTGCCGATATTGCCGACATTTATGCATTTCAGGACGGCGCATCAACAATCCTGATCCTGACCTTTGCAGGTCCACAGGCTACTGACCGCCCGGCAGTATATGACCGCGATGTGCTTTATACGCTTAACGTCTCAAACGCTACACCGCGGACGACAGCGAACTTCCCGATAACCTTCCAGTTTGGACAGGACATGGGTGCTAACGGCTCGCAATTTGGTATCAGGGTCCGCAATTTGCCCGGCGTTACCGGAGACATTACGGGAGCGGTTGAAACCGATTTGGTGAAAGACGGCGTCAGGGTTCGAGCAGGGCTGTTTGATGACCCGTTCTTTTTCGATTCCCAGGGTTTCCGTGAAACTGTAAGTACCGGCACGCTGAGCTTTAACAATCAACGCGACTTTTTTGCTGGCCAGAACATCAGTGCGGTCATCATTGAAATCCCCACCAGCCGGCTAGCCAACGGCACGAATCCTGTCGACATATGGGCGACAACAGCGAGATTTGGAGGACAACTCTAATGACAAAACTCAATATAAAATCCGCAATCAAGGTAACTCCATTAGCATTAGCCATACTGATGGTTGGCTGTGGGGACAGTAATAACACCGCAGTGCCACCGCCGGTATCTCTTCCCGGACCGACGCCGTCTCCTGCGCCGGCACCAGCGCCGACTCCGGCGCCAACCGGCTTTAACGTTCAGCCATGCCTTGACCAGGTTATTCCGGGCACTGGTGGTACCACTGTTGCGGGTGCCGTTATCCCTGACACGTTAACGCTGAACCTTGCTGCGCCGTCTGGCTTCCCAAATGGGCGTCGCCTGCAAGATCCCGTGATTGATGTGACGCTGGCAGTCATTTTCCTCAATCTGGGTGTGCATAGTCCGGCGCTTTTCGCAGGTCTTCCGGTCAATCCGGCAGCCAATGACAGGCCCTTTCGGACAAGCTTTCCTTATCTTGCTGCACCCCAGGGGACGCCGCCACTCAGCGGCACATCGGGGGTGAATTTCAACTTCAATAACAGCCCGGCCGCGGCCTTTGCCAGAGTAGATCGGGCAGGGATGCCGGCGGTTTCGACCGCGCTGATCGGTGCCAGCAGAAGGAATGCATATAATGATGCTAACCCTGCCGACGATGTCGCCGGTCAGTTTGTGCCTGACCTTGGAGGAACATTGACGGGGCTGACCAACGCTCTGGCCGATGATTTGACAGGTCTCGGGTTGACACCTTGCGCGGTTCCAAGAACGTAAAACTTTTGGCCGGTTAAATCCGGCCTTGGATAAAAAGGTTGGGGCGCGTCATCACCTTGACGCGCCTCTTACTGACAACAGAAAGCGCCTATCCTCCATGACCGCAATAGCTCATCCGCCATCAGCGTCAAAACCTGTTTCGCGCAAGCTGCCGATGGCGTTATTGATTTTGCTTGCCGGTTTGCTGATCGCTTTCCTGACCATTTTTTTGACAAAATCCGAGGCGGAACAATTTGACCCGCTCGACGAAAATTTGCCGCTCGCATTCGGGCCAAAAAATTTCGATGCCGCGATTGAAAAACTAGACCAGCGGGTCGATCTCAACAAGGAACGCGTGGCACGTGACGGCGAACAATGGTCCTACCAGGAAGGGTTGGCATTAGCTGCCCTCTCCCGCGCCCAATTGTCAGCTGAATTTGAAGATTATCTTCTGGCCGCCAAGTCTATAGATCGTGCGGCTTCACTGGCACCGGAAGGCGCTGGACCGGGATTGGCAATCGGCGTCGTCAATCTTAGTCTCCATCGCAACCGGAAAGCGGCGGAAGGCATCGAGTTGGCAGCAGCTTCGGTTGTCAAGCCGGATGTCGGTGATCTTGTCGAACTCGAGGCCATGCGTGGTGACATCGCAATATATGGCGGTTATTATTCCGTGGCTTTTGAACATTTCGAAAGAGCGACGGCGCAGTTGAAGGACGCCGGGACATTGTTTCGACTCGCCAACTGGCACAAATACCGTGGCGAATTCGACCAAGCCATTGCGCTGTATAACGATGGCGCGAAAATCGTCCGCTCGCGTACACCACAACGTCTTGCCGTTTATCTTTTGCAAATTGGCGCTTTGGAATTGCAGCAAGGCAACTGGGATATAGCGCGCCGCTATTTTGAACGGGCTGATGCGGTTTTTCCTGGCTACTGGCTATCGCAGGCGCATGTTGCACAAATGGATGCTGCACAGGGCAATTTCGCAAAAGCTGAAAAAGCGTATCTCGATATTATTGCCAGAACAGATAATCCTGACGTGATGGCGGCGCTGATCACGCTGTACAAGCACGAGGGCCGCGATCGCGAAGCGACGGTATGGTCCAAGCGCGCCGGGGCGATATGGGACAAGCGGGTCAACCTGCTTCCCGAAACCTATTATGACCACGCGTTTGACCATGCGATGGGTGTCGGAGATGTAAAACTGGCTCTGGCGCTGGCGCAAAAGAACTACACCGCCCGACCCTATGGCGATGCTGCGATAGGCCTGGCGCGGGGACTGGTCGCAAATGGCGAACCGGGGCAGGCGATCAGCTTGCTCGAAAAGCAGGAAAAAGCAGGATGGCGCTCGGTTGAGCTATTTGCGGCTATGGCGAACGCCTATGAGGCAGTCGGTATGGATCAAAAGGCGACAGAGAAAAAAAACAGGACTCTGGCAATCAACCCGAAGGCTTTTACCGAGGCTGCTGGCTTGCTGGCATTTGGCAGTCACTAAGAGGGATACAACCAGTAAAGAAGCTGATCGCTCCAGTATCAACAATTCTTCGATGCATGCTGAGCGTAGGCATAGGGCCGGTTGCGATCAAAGTCGCTCATTTCCCAGCGGCTATCCAATGCTTCAAACTGCACAACAGATAATTTGAAATACCGGCAGGCTTCTGTCTGTTGACCCGACCGTTTGTAGATGTCGCCAAGGTCCTTGTACTGGATCGCGACGTCCCGAAAATAGCCTGACTGGTCGGGATGGTCGGTTGAAAGCTGCTGACGAATAGCCAGCATAGCCCGCCCATTTTCGATCGCTTCTCCAAACCGCCCGGCAGAGGCCAGTGTCAACGCCCGTTGTCCTCCAGCTATGGCAAGCAGGCGCAGGCTCCCGAGATCTTGGGCATCATGAGCCACTAGCCGTTGCATGATTGCATAGGACGTATCAAGCGCCGGTATTGCTTCTTTGGTCCGCCCGAGTTCATCCAGAGTGCCTCCGCGCATAAACTCGACACCAGCCAGATCGCGCTCCATTGCTACCGATGCAATACCGCGTGCAATCGCACCTTCGAGCAATTTTCTGGCAATATCAGCTTGCTCTACTGTCTTTTCTTTATCATCCATAAAATGGTAGTTTTTGGATTTCTGGCGGTAGACTTGGGCTTCCGTCCGGATAGCGTCTTCGGTTTTACGGATTGCCGGACCCAGTTCTCTAAATGCATCCAATGCGCGATCAAAATTGGCAAGGGCGGTGTCTGGCTGTTCCAGCCACATGAAGTTTTCTCCTTCGGCCAGAAAAGCTTTCGCACGTCCCAGAGTACATTGATCCTTGTCGGCACAATCACGATCCAGGATTTTCCCGATGGACTGCGCGAAGACTATGCCTGCCTCATAGTCTTCGGTTATGTGCACCATCGTGCCGGATCGCTTGAAACGGAGTTCTGCGAGCGCAAGGGCGTTAGCTTCGCTGGCAGGATTTGCTCTATGGAGAGCGGTCAGGATTTCGTCAGATCGTCCATAGTTGCGTAGGGCCTCATCACGCAAACCTAGCGTCCCGCCGCCGGTACCCCCAATGACATCAGCAAGGCGCATATAGCCAAGTCCCGCCTCCAGCTTTACCGCATCGGGCGCATTGGGATCTGCGGCCAGAGTATCGAGATATTTCTGGGCAGTTTCTGCGAGTAAACGGCGAGCAGAGGTCGACCCCGGCACGGCGTTGACCGTATCATAAACCTCGAACATCATGATGTTTGCAATTGAGCGGGTCTCGCGAAATCGTTGTTCTGCCTCTGCGCGCGCATTTTCAGCTTGATTATAAGCCCATCCTATTCCGCCTATTCCGCCAAGCAATGCTAACGAGATTGCCGCTGTTGCACCGACTATAATGCGCTCGCGGCGAACAAATTTACGAAACCGGTACCATGCGGAACTGGAATAAGCTGCGACAGGGCGCTGCTCCTGCCAGTCGATCACAGCCTCTTTTAGCGCCGAAACCGTCGGATACCGTTCCGCCGGATCGGGTTCTTGCGCCTTTTCCGATATGGCAGTCAGCTCTGCGGGCATTTCGTCGCCCAGTAACGCCTTGAGAAGCGAACCCAGCGAGAAAATATCGATCAGTGTGTTGGCCTCGACGCCCGCCATGCGCTCGGGTGCGGCAAATCCCGGTGTCAGACTCAATCCGCTGAATGTGGAAGCCGCACTATCCTCTCCTTGTGCAGTCTGTGGACGGGAGATGCCAAAATCGATGAGCTTTGCCTGGTCCCCCTCGGCAACCAGAACATTGCTTGGAGTAAGGTCGCGATGAATCACAAGATGCTGGTGGGCGAATTCAACCGCATCGCAAATTTGCAGGAACAACCTCAACCGGCGATCAAAATCGGGGTTTTGTTGCTTGATCCACGTTGTGACGGGGATGCCATCGACATATTCCATAACGATATAGGGAGACCCATTTTCGGTCTCGCCCCCATCATAGAAATGGGCAATGTGCGGATGGTTGAGCTGCGCGAGTATCTGCCGCTCTCGCCGAAAACGGCCGATAAGGCTTTCCGATATCAGCGCTTGCTTAATTACCTTAATCGCGACGACATGTTCAAAGTCATCGGAAGCGCGCTCTCCGAGAAAAACGGCACCCATGCCACCGCGACCGAGCAGGCGCAAAATACGGTAGGCGCCAATCTGCTTTGGCAGAACCTCATCGTATTCATGGTCAGCGGCACCGCCCGTTCTAAGCGCAGCAGACGAATGGTGATCCGCAGTAAGCAGTTGCAAAGCGCGCTGGCAAACTTCGTCCGGTGCGTCTAGATAATTTTTGATGAATTCTTCGCGGCTGGCTTTAGGTTGTTCCATCGCGGTTTCCAGCAGCTCCATTGCCGCCAGTTCGATCGCTGCCGGGATCGCGCGTTTCATCCGCTCAGCCGATCTTGCAGCCACGCCCTGGTCGATGCCCAACGGCGTTGTACAGTCTTTTCCGAGATATCAAGCACAACCGCAATGTCCGAAATAGACATTCCGCCAAAAAATCGCATTTCAACGATGTCAGCGCGCTGGGGATGGATATCTTTCAGCTCCATAAGGAGCAGGTCCAATTCCATCAGCTCAATCGGCAATTTCCATTCGGCGATGTTGGTGACCAACGTGACTTTCTGGTGATCCCGTTTGTTACTTTTTTTGGCACGCGCATGGTCGACCAGCACCTGACGCATAATCCGCGATGCTATTGCCAGGATATGCGCCTTGCTGGTCAGCTGCATTTTTTTCAGTCTTGAAATCTTGATCACTGCTTCGTTGATCAAATCTCCGGTCGAAAGAGACGAATTGCTTTCCTGCGCCAGCTTCGCATACGCAATAATCCTTAGTTCCCGATCCAGATCCTTCAGCAAGAGGTTTCCGGCAACGCGGTCGCCCGATTGCCAGTTTGCCATCAGGTCGGTGTGATCAATTGCCCCAGCCAAGTAATACTCCTTAACTGCATTTCCAATATGATTTTTTGTGAAGATGTACCAGCGATTTACATTGTATCGCCAATATTTACCGGAAAACAAATTTGAACGGCGCGAAATTTGTGGCCGTGCAACCTCGATTGCACGGCCTGTCCAGGCGGGTCGCATACCCGGACAAAGGGAATAGGACTGAAGGGAGAGATATTGAGACGGAAACCTTACCCTGTCGTTTTTGCATGCCTTAAACATAGTAAAGACCCGGCGGTATACTTGTCAGAGACGATGTGCCGCATGCCGAAGACGCTGCGATTGGGTGAGCGGACCGGAATGAAAGTGCGCGAAAAAGTGTTGCAATATGGAATGGCAAAATCAAAACTTTCCCCACAGGTAAAATCCAGCATTTTTGTGGCCTTGTTAAGCAAGGCGCAAAGAGTGGCGAAAATCGGACAATTTTTCTGTATAGAAGGGCCAAGCTGGCAATAAGTGAGGATTTGGAGCATCCAATTGAGCCGAATGTCTAGCCGGGTCACCGTCATAGATTGGTATCATAGCGCTTTATGATTGAACGCTTGGGAGAACTTGGTTTGACGCTGAACGACGGCAATCGGGGCGCTTGCCGACAGCGAGCAATTTGATCCTCAATCAGCTCTTTTGCGTCAATAGCTAATTCGCGGGTACGCTATCGAATTGGCAGGCAAGATGACTTCAGGGTGGGACGATGCCGCCGGAACTTTGCTGCGAACCAGTATTCTGGAAGCTTGTTCTCACCCGCTATTGCGCAGCGCGGTTGCTATGGCATTGAGCGATAACTGTATGCCTTCGCCAATCCGCGGGTCATCTTCTCCGGCGCGCAGGCGTTTCATCAACTCTATCTGGAGGTGGTTGAGCGGCTCGATATAGGGCAGGCGCAGTTCGATGCTGTTGAATAGCGAAGGGGATTTCGCCAGCAAATGCGGCTGGTCGGTGATTTCGAGCAATATGTCCCGTGTCTGATCCCAACCGGCGCGGATGCGGTTGAAAAACTTCTGCCCCATATCGCGGTCTTCGACGAGTTCAGCATAGCGTGCGGCAATGCCCATATCGGATTTTGCCAGAACCATTTCCATGTTCGAAAGCGTCGCCTGAAAAAACGGCCATGACTGCGCCATCTCCTTAAGCTTGGCCTTGTCATCGAACGCCGCCAACGCTTGCCCGACACCGTACCAGCCGGGCAGCATCACCCGGGCTTGTGCCCAGCTAAACACCCACGGAATGGCGCGCAGGTCTTCGATCTTGTCTGATTGCGTACGGCTGGCGGGGCGCGAACCGATTTTGAGTTTGGCAATCTCGGTCAGCGGTGTCATCTGGCGGAAGAACGTGCGGAATGCATCGTCACTGTAAACCAGATCACGATATTCGGTGAAGGCGACCTGCGAGATTTTTTCCATCGCAGCGGCGAAATCCGCCTGAACCGCTTGATCGCTTTTATCGGGTTCGAGCGAGTTGAGCAGCACCGCAGAGGTCATCGCTTCCAGATTGGATTCCGCGCCCGCCTGTGTGCCATATTTCGCGGCGATAACCTCGCCCTGTTCGGTGATGCGGATGCGCCCGGCCACTGTGCCCTTGGGCTGGGCTTTGATCGCGCCAAAAGCAGAGCCGCCGCCGCGCCCCACAGCGCCGCCGCGCCCATGGAATAGCTGCATCTTGACGCCGGCTTTGGCAAATATCGGCGTCAGCGCATCACTGGCCTTGAACAGGCTCCACGTTGAAGTGAGATAGCCGCCATCCTTGTTGCTATCCGAATAGCCGATCATCACTTCCTGATGGCCACGCGTTTTGGCCAGTGCGAGCATTTCGGGGATCGCGAAAAATTCGGTAATTACATCTGGAGCATTTTCCAGATCGGCAACGGTTTCAAAAAGCGGTACGGCCATGACAGGGCAGATGGGCGCTGCGTTTTCATTTTCCGGCGCGCGATACAGGCCAACCTCCATCAGCAGCACGTAAACCTCCAATATATCCGACACGCTTTCGCCGTTGCTGATATTGTAATTGGTGATGACCTCGGGGCCATATTTCTGATGTGCTTCTGCAGCGGCGCGGATGATCGAAAGTTCCTTGGCGGTCTCTTCGCTGTAGTCGGCCCACGGGCTCACCAGCGGGCGGTTATTCGCCAGCTCGCCGCGCAAGATTTCGACCCGGCGGGCTTCGTCCTGCGCGAGATAATCATCCGCGACACCGGCTTCTTTCAGCAATTCTGCAACAACACGCTCGTGAAAGCGGCTGTTCTGGCGCATATCCAATGTCGCCAAGTGGAAGCCGAAAAGCTCGACTGTACGGATTAGGCGGCCCAAGGCACCAGAGGTTGCGAATACGCTTTGTTTTTCCCCTTTTGCTCCGCCACCGCGCAGACCGTGGGCAAGAACCGCCAGTTCGTCGCGCAGTTGCTGGGGGTTGTCATAAGGCTCAGCCTGAATTGGCGACGGCCGCCCGGGAACATGGCCGCACAGTTTCAAGTGAGTCGCCGAGAGCCGCGCGTAAATCCCCGATAGCGCCCGTCGGTACGGTTCGTCCTTGCGGCTGAGCGCATCATCGCCGCTTGCGTCAGCAAGCGCTTCGACCTCGTCCGGCACTTCGGCCAGTTCCGTGGAAATGGAAAGTTCCGCCCCCATCGCGTGAACGCGCGACAGATAATAGCCGATCACGGTTTCAGCCGCGCGGGACAGCGCCTCGCGCATCGCATCGGCATCGACAAACGGATTGCCATCGCGGTCGCCGCCAATCCAGCTGTTGAGTTTCAGGAAATTGGGCAGGCGGTGGCCGAGCACTTTCTCCCATTTGCCGTAAAGCTTTGGCAGCACCGGCAGGAACACGTCCTTCATGTAGCTTTGGGATATCTGCACTTCATCGGTGACAAACAGCCGTTCGCGGCGGAGCGGCCGGGTTTGCCAGAGCAATGCAATTTGCCGCATGATCGCCTCGTCCAGATCATCACCCTCGGTCGTCTCCGCGTCGCCATCGTCTTTCATCAGCAGCAATTCGGCAATCCGGGCCTTGTGGTCGATCATGCTCTTGCGGCGCACTTCGGTGGGGTGGGCGGTCAATACAGGCGCGATCAGCGCATTATCCAGCAAGGCCAATATCGCATCTTTGTCGACGCCTTCGCTGGCGAGCAACTGAACCGCCTCAACAACGCTCGCTCCCTCTTCCGCCGCCACGCCCTGCCGGTCCTCAGCGAGATTGGCGAGCAAGGAAAACAGCATGAATCCGCGCACAAAGGCAAGCGTCTCGTCCAGCGACAGCGCATCCAGCCCCGGATCAATCGCGTCCGCATCCGCCAGGCCCCGGTGGCGATCGACGCTAGTCGAGCGGATATATTCCGTGCGGCGGTACAGCTCATCCCCGCCATAGCTGCGAATGACATCGCCGAGCAATTTGCCGAGATATTTAATGTCAGGATTTTGACGGACGGTAAGGGAAGGAGTGTTTGTCATCTTGACGTGCTGCACTGCAACCGCAAAAAGGTCAATAGCATATTACCAATTACATATACCAAAGTATCATACCAATTTAACCAGAAGCCGATCAGGATTAGCGAGCAAATTTAACGAGCCAATCAAGTCTACTCCACCATTGGAGGCGTTTTTGGTTCCACGGTGCTGATAACCCTTGATTTCCTGAGCAGAGCTATCGCCCGTTTGGCCACCGTGCGATTGTTCATTACGTTGAACAATAGCTCCTCGGGATCCAGAGCGTCGTCGGTTGCGTATTTCTCCATCAAATTATTCCATGCTTCCTTCGATTGGGGTATCATTCCGTTTGCAGCATAGACCATCGCCATCGTCATATCGTAATAGGGACCAACGCCAACGTTTGACGGCACGATGCGTTCTGCCACGTCGAGCGCTTCGCTTTTTTTGCCTTTTTCCAGCAAGGTCAGCGCCAAAGCGGTTTGCGCGATTAGCGAACCCTGCGGATCGAGCGCGATCGCCTGCCGCAAATATTGCTCTGCATCGGGGTCACCACAACCAAATAAATAGGCACCTGTCTGCTCCGTATCCAACGATCATACTCGGGTCGGTTCAATGCTGCCCACGGCCTTGGCCGGCCCGGAAATGATCCAGTAAAAAGACAGGTTTTGGTGCTCAAACATCGCGTTTCAGCGATCGGGAGAGCTTTGTTAATCGTAAACGGAAAAGGAGACATAATCGTGATCAAGCCATTGAATAGCGCCATTGAGCGGAACGAGACAATTCACTGGATGCTTTTGAGCGCTTTGGCTGTCGGCACAGCCCTGCTGATTTCGCTTCCGTCTCCGGCAGCGCAAGCAGCTACCTCGACAGACATGCAGTCCAGTCACTCGAACGGTGCGCACGTTCAGGCCGTTGCAAGCGCCGTCATCAGAAGCGGTTTTGCCACAACCGGCGGTCGCGCGCAGACTGACCGTTCTGAGGGAACTCTTTTCGCAGCGCAGATTACAAAGACATCTTGCGATGCAGAATCCAATTACACCAACTGTTCCATGTACATTACGGAGATGCAATAATGAACAATTCTTATCAATTGCCAATTTACCGGGGCAATCGCTTGGCGAAATTCATGAACATTCAATGTTCAAGTGAAGCGCATCAAAGACAGATCGACCGTCTCGCCAAACGTTTTGGCATCACGCCTTGCGCTTCACTGAAATCGAGCTTGTTATCCGTCACAATTATGTGATCGGCCCGGGTTTGCCTAACCCTCCAGCTCGATATCCCAGTACAGCCAGTCATTCCAGGTATCGTGCAGGAAATTGGGAGGGTAGGCGCGGCCGTGTTCCTGCAACTGCCAATTGGTTGGTTTGATCGGGCGCTGGTGCAATTGCATATGGGCTTGCTGCGGTGTCCGACCGCCTTTTTTCAGGTTGCAGGGCAGGCAGGCGGTCGCAACATTTTCCCACGTGGTGCGGCCTTTCATGCGGCGCGGGATAACATGGTCGAAGGTGAGGTTGTCAGGCGATCCGCAATATTGGCAGCAAAACTTGTCCCGCAGGAACAGATTAAACCGTGTGAACGCTGGGTATTCCGAAGGCCGGACGTATTTTTTCAGCGCAATAACCGAGGGAATTTTCATATCGAGGCTGGGGCTGTGAACATGGCGTTCGTAGCTGGAGACAATATTTACCCGATCAAGGAACACCGCCTTGATCGCGGTTTGCCAGGGCCATAGGCTCAAGGGGTAATAAGATAATGGGGTGTAATCGGCGTTAAGCACCAGTGACGGGCAGCTTTCCGGATGCCGCATCAGGTCTGGGTGATACATATTACTCGTTCTCCCCCGGGGACAAAAACCCCGTTACGTCTTTACTGCCCGGTCCTTTATCCGCAAGAACATGACATGATCATGACACAAACAACATTATCGCGCCCGTGACGTCAAGAGGGGATTTGCGCCAAGATGTTGTGGTGCGCTTTGCGCCCAGCCCCAACGGCCTACTACATCTGGGCCATGCCTATGCCGCAATGGTCGCCCACGACTATGCGCGAGCGCATCAAGGGAGTTTCTGCTGCGTATTGAAGACATTGATATTGCGCGCAGCAGGCCTGAATTTGTTACCGCTATTTTCGACGATCTGCGCTGGCTGGGCCTGGACTGGGATGGCGACGCGATTTTTCAATCGCAGCGCTTCGATGATTACTCCGCCGCCACGGCGCGCTTGAAGGTGATGGGATTGCTCTATCCCTGCTTTTGTACACGGTCGGAAATGCGGGAATTACAGACAGACAATCCACAGGAGGAGGGTCCCGATGGGCCGATTTACCCAGGAACATGTCGCGATTTGGCGTCAGATGAGGCGGTATCGAGAATGCAAAGCGAGGCTGTCTGCTGGCGGCTTGATATAGAAAAGGCGTTGGCCCAAACCGGTGCACTGGGCTGGCATGACGAGCGGCGTGGCGTGCAAGAGGCCGATCCGGGTGCGCTTGGCGATGTCGTCGTTGTCCCTAAAGAAATGCCGGTGAGCTATCATCTTGCGGTGACGCTCGATGATGCTCGTGACGGGATAACCCATGTCGTGCGCGGCGAGGATCTCTTTGCCTCCACCCACATCCACCGGTTACTGCAAGCATTGCTAGATTTGCCGACACCCCGTTATTTGCATCATGCATTGCTGCTGGATGAAACCAGCGAAAAGCTCTCGAAAAGCCGTGCTTCTGCCTCATTGGCCGTATTGCGGGGAACATATGATGACGGCATGAGCTTGATCAACGAACTGAGAGCAAAAAAGCTTCCTCTTGGAATCACACTTTCAAACGTCTAGGTAGTATACATGAACTATATTTTGATAATTATGATCATCGCGGCCGTCGGTGCCGTCGTATATGCATTGGCGCGCGGGCTGATTGCCTTTGCCAATATGGAGCCCGGCGATGTCGATGCCGACGGCATTACCGCATCCCACAAAAAACAGAACGAAATGATGTTTGCGCGGGTTAAATATCAGGCGATCGCGGTTGTGCTGGTTATCCTGATGCTGGTGATTGCAGGCAGCGGCAGCTAAGACCGCGCCCTGATGGTCAAGCTCAACAAAATTTATACCAAAACCGGCGATGATGGCACAACCGGCCTCGTTGATGGTTCCCGCATATCCAAAGATGATCCGCGTATGGCGGCCATTGGTGATGTCGATGAGCTGAACAGCGCGATAGGCGTGGCCATTTGTGAAATATCCGATGAAACTTTGGTTGCCGTTTTGCGGGTGATCCAGAATGATCTGTTTGATCTGGGCGCTGATTTGGCAACACCGGCAGCAGAAGGCGATGATTTTGCGCCATCGGAAATGGTGCTGCGGGTGACCGCGTCACAAGTTGCGAGACTGGAACACCAGATTGACGAAGTCAACGGAGCGCTCGATCCGCTGACCAGCTTCATATTGCCCGGTGGCAACAAGGCGGCTGCAGCCATTCATGTTGTCCGCGCTATTGCCAGACGAGCGGAACGGACTGCCGTTAGCGCGGCACAGTCGATGGCGATTAACGCGCATGCGCTGGCTTATATCAATCGCTTGTCTGACTATCTGTTTGTATTGGGCAGAGCGCTGAACAATAGCGGAAAAGCGGATATTTTGTGGGTTCCAGGGGCCTCCCGCTAGTCTGCATTTTTACGTGGGAACTTGCAAATTCGCTTAGCGGTGGCGCAAATATCCGATGTTGACCTGACCCTCGTTCGCTCTATGTTCTAAAGAATCGCAACACCCGCCGGAGTAAGACAGATCGCTAGCCAACCCGAAAACCTGTCTGCCGAAGCGCAAATATCTGGAACCTCGCTTTCGCTGGCTGACCGTTTTAAGGCCGTTCGCGATCATAGCATCGTCCTGGTTGCTGGTTTGAGCGATGCAGATGCCACGGTGCAATCGATGGATGATGCCTCACCTGCCAAATGGCATCTGGCGCATACCAGCTGGTTTTTCGAAACATTTTTGCTGCGCGGACATGACGAGAGTTATCGCGCTTTTAATCCCGAATACGGTTACCTATTCAACAGCTATTACGAAGCAGAGGGCGCACGTCATGCGCGACCCCAGCGTGGTTTGTTGACCCGGCCCAACCTCGCTGAAATACTGGATTATCGCGGCCATGTGGATGCCGCCATGCTCGCTGCGATGGACCGTTTTTCGGCGGAACAATGCGATTTGCTGGAGCTTGGTCTGCACCACGAGCAGCAGCATCAGGAATTGTTGCAGGCCGATATTCTGCACTTATTCTCGTGCAATCCGCTGGGACCAGCGCTGCGGCCTACCAAAGCTGAGCAAACGGCAGAAATGCCTCTGGAATGGGTGAAGGGCAAAAGCGGTATCCAGGAAATTGGTTGTGACGGCAGCGGTTTTTCTTTCGATTGCGAAGGTCCGCGCCACCCGCAAATGCTCCATCCTCATGCGCTGGCTAGCCGTCCAGTGAATAATTTTGAGTGGCAGCAGTTCATTGCCGATGGCGGATATTCCGATCCGCAATATTGGCTGTCAGACGGTTGGACGTGGGTGCAGAATGAGCGGATTGTCGGGCCTCTCTATTGGCGAGACCGGGATGGCCAGATGGAGCAATTTGGTTTTGCCGGCTGGCAGGAAATCGATCCCCATGCGCCGGTGCGCAATATCAGTCTCTATGAAGCCGATGCTTATGCAAGCTGGGCGGACGCGAAATTACCGACGGAAGCGGAATGGGAAGTTGCCGCGCAAAACGGGCTTCCAAACGCAGGCGATGTCTGGGAATGGACCGGCAGCGCCTATCGACCCTATCCCGGTTTCAAAACGGCAGAAGGCGCGGTTGGCGAATATAATGGCAAGTTCATGTCGGGACAATTTGTTTTAAAGGGCAACAGCTCAATAACGTCACCCGGTCATAGCAGACCAAGCTACCGCAATTTCTTTTACCCCCACCAGCGCTGGCAGTTCACCGGACTGAGGCTCGCAAAAGATATTTGAGCGCCGAAGGACGCTTTTTACTCATGGATATGAACACCATCCCGGTTGATCCGGCTTTTCGCAAGGACGTTCTGCGCTGTTTTGAAGATGGCAGTCACGCCATTCCGGCGCGCTGGCTTTATGACCGGGCCGGTTCGGAATTGTTCGAACAGATTACCGAGCTTCCGGAATATTATCCAACCCGTACCGAGACCGCTTTGCTGAAAAAATATTGCAGCGAAGTTGGCGCACTGGGTGGTGAGGGCCGGGCCGTGATTGAATTTGGTTCGGGCAGTTCCACCAAAACGCCCCATTTGCTGGAAGCGATACATCCTGCGGCCTATGTGCCGATTGATATCTCGGGCGAATTTCTGGCTTACAGCGCGGCGCAGCTGAAACCCGTATTTCCTGATTTGCCGATTTACCCGCTCGAGGCTGATTTCATGCACCCGTTGCGGTTGCCCGAAGAAGTGCTGGACCAGCCCAAGATTGGCTTTTTTCCGGGTTCAACCATAGGCAATATGATTGCGCGGACATCGGTTGATTTGCTGCGATCAATGCGCGAAACACTGGGTGTCGGCTCGCAATTGCTGATTGGCTTTGACCGGATCAAGGACAAGGATTTGCTGATCGCGGCCTATGATGATAGCGCTGGTGTCACCGCGCAATTCTCGCTCAATCTGCTGCACCGGATCAACGGCGAGCTGGAGGGTGATATTCCCGTCGATCAATTCCGCCATGTCGCAACCTGGAATGATCGCTATGCTAGGATCGAGATTTATCTGGAAGCGCAGGCCGATGTGGCGTTTCCAATAGAAGAGCGCGCCTTCAGCCTGTCAAAAGGCGATAGGCTCCATGTTGAGAACAGTCATAAATACGGCATCAGGGACGCGCGCTTGATGTTGCGGGCAGGCGGCTGGACACCGGTGCAGGAGTGGAGCGATGAGAGCGATTACTTCTCGCTGATATTGGCCGAGGCGCATCCGTATAAGCATGCGCCTTAGCGATACTCACCCGGATTATTGGTCTGTTGCGGCAGCCTGTTCGACCAGATTTTCGCGCTTCTGATAATTGGCGCGCCAGGTCGTGATCCACTCGTAACCGCCGCGGCATTCGTTCATCTGACTTGCTTCAACCAGACGAAATTGTTCCCCGTCCCAGACGAAGCGCTCCGCCGTGCCGCAATCGCCGAGACCGCGACCCTTGGCATAGCTGCCAAGTAGCTGGTTGGTTTCGTCCCAATCGGCATTGACCAGCAGTGGCGGTCCGCCATCGCCGCCCCAACTGGGTGGTTTGTCAAATTTCGCGAGCTTGAACTGCCAGCCCGTAGCGGTTTTGCCGCCGCCCTTGGCCGGGCTAATATATTCGCCAATATAAACTGCACTGGAGAAATTATAGGCACCAGATCCACAAGATATCAGTACCAGGGCGCGATTTTTGTTGCCGCGCTTACCCATTGGAAAAACCTGATCTTCGACAACGCCATAGCGCTCATTCTTGCAGGCAGAATTTTCAACCAATGATACGATCTCGCCGGTTTCCGGGATAAGTTTCGACGCTTCCCACTGATCAACCGTGATTACCGGGATGCTGGCTTCTAGAGGCCTGAACATACGCCGGCCTTTAGCGACCAGAGCGGTGTTTGTGCCAGCGCGCTTCTGGCGGGCATCCATGTAGCGCATTGCGGCGGTGGAACCGGAAAGGGAGATGCTTGTCAGCGATTCACCATTTGGTCCGGTAATCTCCATACGCATACCGCGCGCCAGGGCTTTCGATACTTTTCGCGCATCTTCGCCAACGATCTCGATCGGATTATCGCCCTTGGCAATCGGTCCGGTATCGACCAACCGGCCATCGACCATCATTTTATAGCGGTCAAAGTCGCCGGATTGAATCAGTACATGGATTTTGAAAATATCATCATTGCCCGCAGTTCGAATCATGGTCAGCAAACCTTCGCCATTGCCAATTCCACCGCTGTCATTTTCCGGCTCCAGCGATACCGCCTGACAGTCACCGCCATTGTCACAGCCAACGGCCCAGTCCTTGAATATTTTGATTTCCGAAGGTTGCGGGACACTTGCAGCCAGCGCAGAAGCACCGAAAATAAGCGGAAAAAGGGATGCAAGCGACCACATGCAGGGAAGTCTAGCCAGTTTGCATCAGAATCGCTAGTGCCTTTGCAAACAACATTGGCGCTAGATGGCTGCTTGCGAAGTAAAACCAAGATGTAAAGAAGGACGATTTATGAAATCACTGGGTGTTATCGGATCAGGCCAAATGGGAATCGGCATCGCGCAAGTCTCTGCTCAGGCAGGCATGCATGTCTATCTTTCCGATATGAATTTGGAGATTGCTGAGCAGGGCAAGGCCGCAATTGCCAAACAATTGGCGCGGTTGGTCGAGAAAGAGAAAATCGAGCAGCAAGCCGCCGAAACAACGTTGAGCCGGATCGAGCCGGTGGGGTCGCTGGACCCGATGGCCACTGCCGACATGATTATCGAGGCAGCGACGGAGCGAGAAGAAATCAAGCGCCAGATTTTCGCAGCTGCGTCTGCCATATTGGGACACCAAGCCGTGCTCGCCTCCAATACCTCATCAATTTCGATCACCCGTCTGGCGCAGGCGGTGAAAGACCCGTCGCGGTTTATCGGGGTGCATTTCTTTAATCCGGTGCCGCTCATGGGTCTGGTGGAAATCATTCGGGGGTTGGCGACGAACGACCGTACGGTTTCCGTAGCAACAGATTTTGCCAAAGCGGTCGGCAAACAGCCGGTGGTGGCTAAAGATTCTCCGTGCTTTGTGGTGAATCGCATTTTGCTACCCATGCTCAACGAAGCATTTTTCGCACTGGGTGAGGGTACGGCCTCGATGGAAGATATTGATCGCGGCGTGCAGCTGGGTCTGGGACACCCGATGGGACCCATAACGCTGGCTGATTTGATCGGGCTCGACACATTGATGGAAATTTTGGCGGTGTTACAAAATGATTTTGGCGATCCCAAATATCGGCCTGCACCAATCTTGCGCAAATATGTTGAAGCTGGTTGGTTAGGCCGCAAAACCGGCAAGGGCTTTTATGACTATTCCGGCGAAGTGCCGGTTCCGACGATGTGAGCGGGGTTGCAAATTAAGAGAGGGTTACCAGTCATGACCGACGCCATACGTGATTTTAAAATCGATATTCCAAAAACAGCATTGGACGATCTCGACATTCGCCTGCGCCATGTGCGCTGGCCCGATCCCGAGCCGGTGGATGACTGGTCACAGGGGATTCCGCTCGAATATGTGAAAATAGTCGCCGACCATTGGCGGACCGAATATGACTGGCGGCGATGTGAGGCGGAGCTTAATCAATATCCGCACCATCGAACCGAGATTGATGGCGTGGATATCCACTTCATGCATATTCGCTCGCCGGAACCTGATGCGCGCCCGATCATTATGACCCACGGTTGGCCCGGTTCGATCATTGAATTTATGAACGTCATTGGCCCGCTCACCGATCCGGTGGCACACGGCGGAGAGGCGAAGGACGCCTATCATCTGGTGGTGCCGTCGCTCCCCGGATATGGATTTTCGGGCAAACCCACCGAAACGGGATGGGGTATCGAGAGGATCGCAAAAGCGTGGGATACACTCATGGTACGCCTCGGCTACGATCGCTATTTCGCTCAAGGCGGCGACTGGGGCGGGATGACAACCTCGGTTATTGGCGTACAAAATCTTGGGCACTGCGCGGGCATACATGTGAATTTTGTCGTCGTCGGCCCACCATCTGCAGAGATCATGAAGGATTTAACGCCTAAAGAGCAGTCTGCTATGGCGCACCTTCTTGACTACCGGGAGCAAGGCGCCGGTTATGGGGAAATCCAGCGCACCAAGCCGCAAACTCTGGGTTATGGGCTCGCCGACTCACCTGTGGGCCAGATGGCATGGATCATGGAGAAATTTCAGGGCTGGTCCGACGGTGCGACAACGCCCGATGGCGCGTTTGATGCGGATCAGTTGCTGGATAATGTCATGATTTACTGGCTTAACAACGCCGGTGCGAGTTCGGCGCGGTTGTACCGTGAGAGTTTTAGCAATCCTAATATTGAACCGATTGAAATCCCGTCGGGATGCAGTGTTTTCCCCAATGAAATTATCGCACCTTCGCGTCGATGGGCCGAACAACGTTTTAAAAATATCCAATATTGGGGCGAACCAGAACGTGGTGGCCATTTCGCGGCGATGGAAGTGCCGGAGTTGTTTGTGCAAGAAGTGCGCAAGTGTTTCAGGGTGATGGAGTTTTAGGTTACCGTCCATATTGCAACGCCAAAGCGAACATCACGAACGGTATGGCATCGGTTATAAAATGGGCCAAGGCACTGCTCCAGAAGTCGCGCTTCCACCAATAGTAGGCTGTGAAAATGACGGTCAATAATGTGACTGGAATTAAGTGACTCAGACCCCACCCGGGAGCATGGAGACCAATAAACACAACTCCGGGAATAATCGAAGCCAGCCATTTATTTTTGGATAGAAAATGCAGACGGTCAATCGCATAAAAGCGAAACAGCCATTCTTCGACCACGCCAGCGGTCAACGATAAAAACAGGAGCAGTGGAATAGGTCTTTTGGCTAGTTCTTGCATTTTTGAAGGATCACTGTCTCCGCCCAAGGCCGGGATGATCAAAGCGTAACAAAGACCTATGGTGAACATTGCAGCCAAACCAACGCCAACGCCCAGCAAAACCGATTTGACAGCTGGTTTGCGAAACCCAAAGCCAGCCGGGAAAAGTCCCTCCACACGCAATGCCCAAAACGCAATCACAGCAGCGAATAGCCACCAGATGATTTCCCGGAAATATAGCCAGCCATCGCTATCCGGGAGACCTTTGGAAAGCAGTACCAATAATATGGGGAGCAGAAGTGCACCAGAAAACCCAATAATGGCGTTGCTCCGGGAAGCCTTTAAGCCGTTCATTGTTTCATCCAGTCCGGCACTGGCCCAATATCCTTGCCGGCATCGCGCGCGATCTTGCCCGCTTCTGAAATAAACGTCCAGACTGTGGACGAAAATCCGGTATCCACGTCATTTTCCCATTCGGGCATTTTGTCGTATAGCCTGTGCGACCCTTCCCACATTTCCGGCGTCGCGACTTTGCTAAACGGTTCGAGCAAGGTGAACCATTCACGGACGAATGCCAAAGCCTTGTCGCTTGCCGGGTCTAGCGGTAGCGCCGCCTCTATCCGGGCGCTCAGCGCCTTCCATTGATCCTGATATTCTCTCTTTTGAAACATATCCATCTTGTCGCCAACATTGGCTTGCCATTCGGCTTGCTCGTCCGGCGTGTAATAACGATCAATCACTTTCTTCCAGTTTTCCTCGGCCATCGTCCGATCTCCGTCTTTAATCAGCGAACAAAGGGTCGCGGCATCAAGAAGTTCGCCATTTTCGATGCGAGATAAAGCGGCTTTCAGATTATTCTGCGCGTTTTCGAGTTCCTTCGCTTGCGCAGATAATTGGGTCAGCTGACCTTTGAATAACTGTGCCAGATCAAGTGGTTTTCCGCTCAGCAACCGGCCAATTTGGCTTAGACTGAGGCCTGCTTTCTTGAGCGTGACAATCTGGTGGATACGCTCCAGTTGAGGCGCGCTATAATAGCGCCGGTTGGAGGCCGTGCGCAGCGGGGACAAAAGCCCACGCGCTTCATAAAATCGCAATGCACGGCTCGTCAGTCCGGTCTGGCGAACAACTTCATTGATGGTCAGAGAATCAGTCATAAACCGCTTCTACCAGTTTACGCGGCGTCAACTTCAAGCCTATTTTTGAACGCTGGACAGATATTGGCGTTTGCGCCATGAATCGCCGCATGCTCGCGCTTATCTTCCGCCGTTTGACCACCGCAATCCCGACATTGCTCGGCATCATATTGGCGTCTTTTTTCCTTATGCGGTTGGCACCGGGTGGCCCATTTGATGGAGAACGGCCGCTTCCGCCCGAAACGCGGGAAGCTTTGCAGGCGGCTTACGGCCTCGACAAACCGCTTTGGGAGCAAGCTTGGATATATGTATCGCGGCTGGTGCATGGCGATTTCGGGCCTTCACTGGTGTACCGCGATTTTACGGTGTCCGAACTGGTGGCGCAGGGGCTACCGATATCACTGATGCTCGGTGGCTTGGCGATAGTTCTGGCGTTGGCAATAGGCGTGTCTGCGGGTTTATTCGCGGCAGTTAGGGCCGGTAAAGCGGCTGACAAGATTATCATGATGGCGGCTACGGTCGCAACAGCATTGCCGACTTTCGTTACCGGACCCGCTCTGGCGCTGTTGCTTGGACTTTGGCTCGGCTTATTGCCAGTGTCAGGAAAGGGCGATGGCGTACTGTGGCTGGTCATGCCGGTTTTCGCTCTGGCACTGCCCGTATCCGGCGCAATTGCCAAATTGACGAGGGCGGGGTTGGCGACGGTGCTCAAGCAAGACCATATCCGCACCGCCATAGCGCGAGGACTGCCCGAAACCAAAATCCTGTTCAAGCACGGGCTGCGTCCGGCACTAGTACCGGTGGCGAGCTATCTTGGCCCAGCAGCAGCGGGTTTGCTGACCGGTGCCGTAGTGGTTGAAACCGTATTCGGGTTGCCGGGACTAGGGCGTTATTTTGTCCAGGGCGCGCTCAACCGGGATTATCCCTTGGTTCTGGGTGTAGTGACGCTCTACGCGTCGCTGATCATATTGTTCAACCTGTTTGCTGATCTGATCTACGGCTGGCTTGATCCAAGGATGCGGGACGGGTGAAGGGCACTTTGACACGTCAGCACTGGCCGCTTGGGGTTGTGCTGTTGCTCGTGGGCGCAGCCTTCGTCCTGCCGTTCATCTTGCCGTGGACCTATGATCAGATCGATTGGGACGCTGTTCGCGCGCCGGCGTTTTCCGGCTCGCATGTATTTGGCACGGATGAAATTGGCCGCGATAGACTGGCTAGATTGGCGGCGGGTACACGGATTACATTGATGGTTGCGATGGCAGCTGCTTTGGTTTCTCTCGTAGTCGGAATTGCCTGGGGCGCGACCGCTGGCTGGATTGGCGGCAGGGTGGACGAAGCGATGATGCGCTTTGTTGATGCCCTATACGCGCTACCCTTTATGTTCATTGTCATTCTGCTGATGGTGATATTCGGGCGCTCGATCCTGCTCGTGTTTGTTGGTATCGGGCTGGTCGAATGGCTCACTATGGCCCGGGTTGTGCGCGGGCAGGTGATGAGCCTCAAAGAACGTCCGTTCATTCTTGCAGCCGAGGCGGCGGGAACTTCGGGACCGATGATCCTGCTCAAACATATCCTGCCCAACATCGCTGGCGTCGCGCTCGCCTATTTGATGCTAACTGTGCCTCAGGTGGTAATGGTTGAGAGCTTCCTTTCATTCCTTGGCTTGGGTGTGCAGGAGCCTCTAACCTCTCTTGGCATCCTCGTGAAGGAAGGCGCCGATGATATGGATATGACGCCGCTCGGGCTTTTGTTACCCGGCGGGCTGCTCGTACTCATTCTGGTTTGCCTGACCATCGAGGGTGAGCGGCTGCGGGATGTCTATTCGTGAGGCGCTTCAGATGAGCCTTTACAGCATACGGGATATGACAATCGAAATAGCCGGTCAGCGGCTGGTCGAAGGCGTGAATATTGATGTGGAGGCTGGTAAATGCACGGCCATTATTGGCGCTTCGGGTTCGGGCAAAAGTCTGTCCTGTCTTTCGCCATTTGGTTTGACGCCCGGCGCAGTTTCGGGTTCTGCAATTCTTGATGGCGTGGAACTGACCAGTGCTGACGCCGATCAAACGCGCAGGGCAAGAAGCCAGTTAACCGGCTTCATATTCCAGCAACCGCTAACGGCATTGACGCCGCACCTGACCATCGGCGCACAGCTTCGGGAAGCAGCTGCACAGGCAGGCGGCTCGCCGCTGGAACGGCATGAACTGGAGCAAAAACTGGAGCGGGTCGGGCTGTCGCGTGCCGATGAAAAGCTGGATCAATTTCCGCATAGACTATCGGGCGGCGAACGTCAGCGGGTGATGATCGCTGCCGCCATCGCGCACCATCCCAAGTTGCTGATAGCTGACGAACCGACCAGCGCGCTGGATGCATCCTTGCGCGGCGAGATTTTGGATTTGCTGGATGAATTACGCGCCGAGCAAGGGCTGGGCGTTTTGCTGGTCAGTCATGATCTGGCTTCGGTGGAAGGCCATGCCGATCATCTGGTGGTGATGGAAAAGGGACGCGTGGTGGAAAGCGGACCAACCACCACCATCATTGCCCAACCCAAAGAAGATTATACACGGCGTTTGATAGCTGCGACGCCGCGACTCGATGAACCCGCGCCACATTTGTCGGTTGTTGGCGAAATCCTTCTGGAAGCTAAAAATATAAGCGTTTCATTTCCGCGTCCCGGTTGGCGACGCGGCCAGATCAAAGCCGTTGACGATGTCACCCTTGTTGTGCGTGAGAGCGAAGCCTTGGCGGTGGTCGGCGGGTCCGGTTCCGGTAAATCCACCTTGGGGCGGGCGATTGCGGGGATCGGGCCGGTCACTTTGGGAACGGTATCTTGGCATGGAGAATTATTGCCACAACGGCGGGCGCGCACTGCGGGGATGCGCGCGCTTATCCAGCCGGTTTTTCAGGACCCGATCGCCAGTCTAGATCCGCAATGGAAAGTCGCGAATATCGTTGCGGAACCGCTGAAAAATTTACGACCGGATATTATAAAACTGGAACGTATTGAGTTGGTCCGGCAAGCATTGGAAGATGTAGGCTTGGATGCCGACTATCTGGCGCGCTCTCCAGCCAGCCTTTCTGGAGGTCAGGCCCAGCGCGTTGCGATTGCGCGTGCAATGATTGCCAAACCCAAATTGCTGGTATTGGATGAAGCGACATCGGCGCTCGATCCGTTGGTCGGGGCTTCGATACTGGATTTGCTCGTGAGACTGCAGCGCGAAAATGCCTTGAGCATATTGTTCATTACGCATGATATCGCATCTGCACGCAGGCTATGTCATCGTATCGCAGTGCTGGAGGACGGTAGAATTGTCGAAACTGGTGATATGGCGCAAGTGACTCAGCACCCGCAGGCAGAGGTCACGCGAAAGCTGATTGCTGCCAGTTAGAAACGAAAAAGGCCGCCCTGTTTCCAGAGCGGCCTGTTTCGTTGACGAAATTCCGAATTTAGAACGAAACGCCGAGGGTGAAAACGACGGTATCGTCTGAAAAATCATTCACCTTTGGACCGCCCATGCCAACGTACAGCAAGCTTGCGGTTAGATTTTCGGTAATTGCCCAATCCGCGCCGACGGACCAGTCAAACGTGTCGCCATCAGCCGAAATCGCCAAGCTGCCATCGGTATAGCCAAGATGGGCATTCAGTGTAATCGGCGTCGACGGGATGCCAGATGACAGGTCGGAATAAATGTAAATATTATCATCATTCGCAATCGCTGCCTGATCCGGTGCGTAAGCAACGCCCAGTTTGGCTTCGACTGGACCCAATGTGCCGGAAATAGAAGCATAGGGCTCAAAATAATCGCTAGGACCTGCCAAACCATCTTCGCCGTTGGGGTAGATGTAATAGAGCAAGCCAACATCAACAGTAATACCGGACGCAACTTCGCCGGACCAGCCGCCATAGATATCAAGTTCGGTATGGCCAAAGGTAGGGCTGTCTTCGATTGATGATGCCCAGGTACCGATATAAAAGCCGCTTTCATGACCGATATCAATACCGCCTTGCACAGCAATATCACCATCGGAGAATGATATTCCGCGAAAACGGTAATCGGAGGTAATTGCTGCATTGCCGGATACGGTGATACCGCTGGACGATTCTTCCGCTGCATCTTGAGCGAAAGCAGGCATGGCAACAGATGACAAAAGCACTGCGCCAAGGCCGAGAATGGTTTTTTTTGTATAGGACGTGCGCATGGAAATTCCTTTCTGGTTAGATGCGTATCGCCCCTCCTGGAATTCGTTTCGGTTGTCTTTTTATTGCGCCAGCGAGGCTGGCAGCGGACAATCTCAAAACATGCAAAAGAAAACTGCATCACTTTGCTGCGGCGCACAACAATTAATGTCAGCATAGGTGACATAAATGGGAAAGCGTTGCCAATTGGCCACAATTATCACGGACACAGCTGGTGTTTAGACGATTTTAACCATGATTTTCTAAACTATGGTGATGTCCAAATTTGATCCCTTGATAAAGTCCGCAGATGCCAATAGCCGCTTTGATGACAGTTTTGCACGTCTGCGGGCTGTCGATTCGGTAGTGGTTTTGATCGCCGATATGGCGGAGAAACAAGGCTATTCGCTCAATCTCCCGGAACGGGAAGTGCTGGAGGCAGCCTATGCAAAAGCTTTGCGCCTCGCACAAAAGCGCTTCGATAGCATTTGCGATGAGCTTGCGGCGATGGCCCGTTCAGGAGCTCAGGCGCTACTGCAGCTCAAATCGGCAGGCCGGAATAATCTCGGTGTGGCAGCGCAAAGGCTGTTGCTCGAGATTGACAAAAAAAGCGCTGAGTTGCTCCGGATAGTTCGGCACTAATCCGTTTCGGCAGGTCTTGTTTCCGGCGGTTCTGTTTTGATGACCGCCGATGCTGCGTCGGGCATGGTTCTAATATGCACATCGCGTTGCGGGAACGGGATCTCCACGCCATGTTCCTTGAATAAATCCCACACCCGCTTAAGCACCGCCGCCTTGAAATTACCCACGCCGGATTGCGGGTCATTTATCCAGCAACGGATTTCAAAATTCACGCTATTGTCGCCAAATTCCAGCATCCACACCACCGGTTTAGGGTGGTTAAGGACGCGGGGCACGTCAACGCAGGCTTGCTTCATCAACTCAATCGCGTGATCCATATCGGTGTTGTAGGACACGCCGACGGGGATGCTGATCCGGACATTCTTGTTGGAATAGGACCAGTTTTCAACTTCCTGCGTCATCAGGTTTTCGTTCGGAATCAGATGTTCTTTACCCTCGCGGGTGAGCACTGACACCGCGCGAACGCCGATTTTATTCACCCAGCCATAAGTGTCACCCACCACGATTACATCACCTGGCTTTATCGAGCGGTCCATTAGCAGAATAATACCGGCGATCAGGTTGCCGATGGTTTTCTGCATGCCGAAGCCGATGGCCAGACCAAAAGCACCGGAGAATACGGCGAGAGCGGTAAAATCTATGCCCAATACATCAAGGCCAAGCATGAACGTGGCGACGAGAATGGCGACGGTTGCCAGTTTTTGCCCCAGAACCTTTTGTGCCCCGTCAAGTTCGCTGTTGCCAATAACATAATTTATCAGCTTCATCAGTACGCGGGCGACTGCGAGCAAGATAACGGCCGTCATCGCGATCGTCACGACCCAGAGCAGCGAAATGCGGTGCGTCCCGATATCGACGCCCACGCGTTCCATCGCGATGGTTATGCGGTCGATATTGCCGACCAGACCGAGCGCGACTGAACCGAATACGGTCAGACCCATTAGGCTTCCAATCCAGTCCGGCATTCGAACGCCGCGGATCAGGTCATTGGTGAATAGCCCCGAAGTGATGGCGATGGTTAGCGCGAAGACCACTTTTGCGATAAGCGTCCACGGCCAAAAGGCGAGGAAGATCCCGCATAATATGAATGTCGTCGCGCGCCGCGTCATATCGCGGATGCGCCGACCGGCTAATTCGCTTTCATAACCCGCTCTCTCCTCCCAGATATGGAGTAGTTTGGGGCCGAAAAATTTGCTGACGTACCATCCTGCGATTAGCGCCAAAACTACGATTCCGGCAGCTACCGCACCTTCAACATATTGCACATTGCTCGTCGTTTCCGGAACCAAGGATTCAATCTTTTTGAGCAGCGTATCGATCATGATGGTTGATTGTTATAGTGTTCAAACGCTTTGGCAAGGTCGGCGATCAAATCATCCACATCTTCCAGACCAATTTGCAAGCGGACCAGCTTGCCGGCTTGGCTCCAGGGGTTCGCCGTCCGGTATTTTTCTGGATCGACCGGGAGCGCAAGGCTTTCAAACCCGCCCCAGCTATAACCGATGCCGAATAGGTCAAGGGCGTCGATAAATGCAGCGCGTGATTGCTCATCGGCATCCGGCAGCTGGAAAGAAAAGAGGCCAGACGAGCCTTTGAAATCGCGCTTCCAGATTTCATGGCCGGGGCAATCGGGCAAGGCTGGGTGAAGAACCACACCGACTTCTGGTCGTTCTTTGAGCCAATGGGCGATTTTCAGTGCAGATTGCTCGTGCCGCTTCAATCGCACTTCCAGGGTGCGTAATCCTCGTGCCGCCAGATAAGCATCGTCAGGAGAGGCAACCTGACCCAATTGCTGGGCCGTCCGTCGCAGCTGTGTCCAATATTTCTGGTGCGTCGTCGCTGCGCCCAGCATCACATCGCTGTGACCCACGATATATTTGGTCGCGGCGACAATCGAAATATCAACGCCATGTTCGAGCGCCGGAAAAAAGCGTGATGTTGCCCAGGTATTATCGAGCAACGTAACGATGTCTGCTTTTTTGGCTGCTACGCAGATTGCGGGGACGTCCTGCACTTCGAAAGTCAGGCTGCCCGGACTTTCCAATAGGATCGCTTTGGTTTTGTCAGTGAACAGTGACGCAATATCCGCCCCGATCATTGGGTCATAGTAATGCGCTGTTATCCCCATGCGTTTCAGGAAAGCATCGGCAAAGCTCCGGCTTGGATCATAGCTGCTGTCGGTCAGCAGAACTTCATCGCCGGGCTTGAGTACCGCAATCATTGCGCACGATATAGCCGCTACACCGGATGGATAAAGCATAGTGCCTTCCGCTCCGGGCTCCATTTCCGTCAGTGCGTCAGCAAGAGACCATTGGGTCGGTGAACCGCGTCGACCGTAAAAAAACTTTCCGTCTTCGTTGGATTTTACACCGACGCGCAGGTCCGCCACATCATCATAAAGATGCGTGCTACCGCGCCACACGGGCGGGTTAACAACCGCGCCGGTCCACTCTTTCCGGCGACCGGAGTTTACCGCCTGTGTCGCCGGTTTGCTGCTTTTATCTGAAGTGCCCCCCACCATGATATCCTAGCAGGCGAGCAACCGGATCACGCGGTTTCTTTGGGCGTATCGGAGTCTGCGCCCCATTCGGACCAGCTGCCATCGTAAAGCGCCACTTTGTCCGCGCCTGCGAGAGTCGCCGCAAAAGATACTACGGCGGCGGTCATGCCGGACCCGCAGGTAGAAACAATGGGCTTCGACAGATCAACGCCCGCGTCATTGAACAAAGCCTTGATTTCGTCCGCAGATTTCCAGGTGCCATCGGCATTGAAGAAATTGCTGTGCGGAATATTTGACGATCCCGGAATATGGCCTTTGCCCATCCCTTCGCGTGGTTCATCCGCTTCGCCGCTAAACCGGTCTGCCGGGCGGGCATCAACGACTTGCTCATCCTTGCTGTGTAAATTGGCAAGCATTGCCGCTTTGTCGCGAATGTCCTTTTCATCTTTCCAGACGGTGAAATGGCGGTGACGCAAAGCTTCTTTGCCCGTTTCAAGTGGTCTTTCTTCCGCTTTCCATTTGGCTATTCCGCCATCAAGTATGGCAACTTCGTGAGCACCAAATATCGTCAACATCCACCATGCGCGCGCCGCACTTTTTAGAGGGCTATCGTCATAGAGCACGATCCGGCTGCCATCACCAAGGCCCAACGACTGCATCCGGCTGGCAAATTTTTCTGCTGGCGGCAACATGTTTTCAAAATCGCTATTGCTGTCTGCAAGCTCGCCAAGGTCCATGAAAACGGCCCCGGGAATATGCCCGGCTTCATATTCTGCTTGCGGATTTCGCCCTGTGTCAGCCATAAATTTTGTTGCATCAACAATGCGCAAGTCCGACGCGCCGAGTTCATTTGCAAGCCAGTCGGTGGTTACCAGCAGTTCCATTATATGCTCCTTATGTGCGGCAGCGATTGCCGCAATTGTCACGTGAATTTCTATCGTCTAGCGATTCGATTTCAAGCAGTCGAGGCTATAACGCATCGCAAGGAGAATCCACCGCTTATGTGCTTTTTGTGCAAATCATTGGCGATAAAGGCTTTTCAGAAATGTCGCAGCGCTCGTGCGAAGCGCTTTCTGGTCGTGCTCAGCCGTTTTTTGCCAAGTCCGGTAGGGCATCGCCAGACGGTTATTATCGCCTAGCTTGTCCTCATTTCGCGCCAGAAAATCCCAATACAAGGCGTTAAAAGGGCAGGCGTCGGGGCCGGTGCGCTGTTTCACATCATAGTAGCAGTTTCCGCAATAGTCGGACATTTTGTTGATGTAATTTCCCGAAGAAGCATAGGGCTTTGACGCGATTATCCCGCCATCGGCGAACTGGCTCATGCCCAGCGTGTTTGGCAGTTCCACCCATTCATAGGCATCGGCATATACCTCCAGATACCAGCGGTGAACTGCGTGCGGATCAATCCCGGCGATAAGCGCAAAATTGCCGGTAATCATCAATCGCTGGATGTGATGGGCGTAGCTGTGATTCAGCGTTTGGCCGATGGCTTGGCTGAGACAATGCATATCGGTGTCACCAGTATAATAGAAATCCGGCAGTGCCCGATCCGCCTTCAGAAAATTGCGGTTCACATAATCAGGTCCTTCACGCCAATAGATGCCGCGTACATATTCACGCCAGCCTATTATCTGGCGGATAAAGCCCTCGGCGGCATTGAGCGGAACCTTTTCGTCAGCATAGAGCGCAGTAACTTCCTTACATAGTGACAAGGGATCAAGCAGACCGGAATTAATGTAGGGCGAAAGGATCGCGTGCCAGAGGAACGGCTCACCAGATAGCATCGCATCCTGATAGTCACCAAATTGCGCCAGAGCATTGTCCAGAAAATTGCGTCTTTGTCGCAAAGCTTCATCATGAGTGACAGCAAAGTGGAAATGATCCAGTGACCCTGGATGGTCTGCAAAGCGCGTTTCAACCATGTCCATTACTTCCCGGGTGATGTCATCGGGTCGAAACCGAACCGGTTGCGGCATCATCAGGTCGCGTTGGGCCGGCTTGCGATTTTCGCTGTCGTAATTCCATTTGCCACCTTCCGGCTTGCCGTCATCGTCGAGCAGCAACCCCGTTTTGCGCCGCATCTCGCGATAGAAAAACTCCATCCGCAATTGTTTCTTGCCGTTGGCCCAGTTCGCAAATTCCTGATGAGTGGCAATAAACCGCGTATCTGGGAATATCTCCACGGGCACACCGAATTGGTCCTCCCAATTTTCGATCATTGCCATCACCCGCCATTCTCCAGCCTCGGTGACGCGGATGGAAGCAATATCATGACGTTCTAGCGCCCGGGCAATTTCACCGGTAAAGCTGCCGGAATTGTCTTCATCGTCCAATCGAACATAATCGACCGTCCAGCCGCGTTCGCTTAAAGCCTTTGCATGATGCCGCATGGCAGAGAGAATATAGGTGATTTTGGCTTTATGATGTTTGACGTAGGTGGTCTCTTCGCCCACTTCCATGAGAAGCAATATACAGTCTTTTTGCTGCTGATCCTCCAGCGACGACAGTGCAAAAGACAGTTGATCGCCTAATATCGGGATGAGAGTTTTTGAGGTCATTGGGAAACAATGCCATAATGACGATTCAGTTCCATACGCCAAAAAGGGAGAGGTTCACAAAGTCAATTCAAATAGTAACCGGTCGCTGGCCGACGGGCTTGAATATCTGCGGGCCTAGATCGAGCCGGAAAGGAGCCATTTTCGGCCGGGGTGGTTCATGTTCCTTGCCGATAATGAAAGCGGCCGACTGCGAAGAAATTTTATCCACGAGATCATCTTCGGAACTGTTATATGTTGCCACAAAACGTGTGAGCGGCACGAATAATTTTTGTGAGTTAAACGCAATCGGTTCAATAGCATAGAGCGGCAACCGGATTTCGCCTGAAAGGGTAATCGCTTCGCCCGCCGCCAGATTTTCCACTTCGTGCAACAGGTCGGGCTCGGGTGTTTCTGCGCCCTGCACGAGCTTGGCATTGGCCTGCATCATGGTCCCGGACAACGCAATATTCCTGAGCGGCGTGTCTTTGGTGTTGGTCAAAGTTACGCTATAATTGAGCACAGCGTTGAGCAAAGTGGACGAGGCGCCATTGGCCGTGAGTTCAATCTTCAGCACCTGGTCTGTGTCGGGCGCAATCGCTTTCTTTACACCATTGGGTGCCGGCTTGTCGGGCGCGGGAACTGGACTCGGTTGAGCGGGCGGTATGGTCCCAATTTTGGAAGTGATGAAACCACCTGTATTTCCTGCAACCGGTTCTTTCTGTTGTGCCGGATCCGGCGGGGAGTATATTTTGGGTGCAGGTTTGCGAGCCTTTGGCTTGGCTGTAGCCGGTTTCGGCGCTGGGAGGTCTTTGATAGCTGGCTCTGCAATCTGGACATTATTACTCTTCTTTTTGCGCCAAAAGAAGAGCGCAAGAGCTGCGAGCATGGCAATCAAAACCGCTGCCGCAGCCAACAATATGTTTATATTGTTCGACGCTGGTTCCGGAACGACATTATTTTCCGGCTCTGGCATGCTGGATGGCAGCGTATCAGTGGTTGGAATTGCGCCACTATCGTCTTCAGGCGAAACGACGGGTTCAGTAGTGTTGCTAGCTGGCGGAGCACTTTGCGGGATTGGGTCAGGTGCCGGTTCAACAGAGACGGGCCGCTGCGGGGGCGGTGCTGACCTTGCTGGGTTTTGTTGGGGCGATCGTATCGTGGTTGAAGGAGGTCGTTCTGCCGGGACACGCGCCGTTGGAGCAACGACTTGGGGCGTGCTCGAGCGTGAAGACGCTGGCACCGTTGGCCGAGGGGCGGTAGACGTAGACGTAGACGGTTGCGGCGGCGGAGTCCCTTCATCGACCGGACCCTCGGCAGCCGGTGTGCCCGGTCTCTGTTCGGCCGGTGGCAGCCTATATTCGCTGACCGATGGTAGATCGATAACCTCGCCCGGCAATTCGTTTTGTGCAAAAGCCGGAACGGCGGTGAAGGCACAGCAAAGCACAGCGGCAATCACCTTGGCCGCTATATTCGCTGAACGGGTCGAACTGTTTCGATGATTTTTGATCATTGCCCTCTGGTCTTCTCGCGCCATCTGTTGCTTTTATCACTGAACTGGCCATGAATATAGTGTTTGGGATGACATCAGCTGCCCTGTGCATTAGATGATCTGCATGACCGATCAACAAAACTCTAAGCCTGCACCGAAATTTCTTGGTCAGCAAAGCGCGACACCAGCTTCTCCGGAAGAGGCCGTGCTTGACTATGTTGCCAATCCACGCACCGGAGAGCTGTATCTCACGCGCTTCGCGGCACCTGAATTTACGTCGCTTTGCCCGGTAACAGCGCAACCTGATTTTGCCCATCTGGTGATTGACTATGCGCCGGACAAAACCATTGTCGAATCCAAATCGCTGAAGCTGTTCCTCGGCGCGTTCCGCAATCATGCCGCCTTTCACGAAGATTGCACGGTCGGTATCGGCAAACGGTTGTTTGACGAAATGAAACCGAAATGGCTGCGTATAGGCGGTTACTGGTATCCGCGCGGAGGTATTCCGATTGATGTCTTCTGGCAGTCGGGCGAGCCACCCAAGGGGCTTTGGCTGCCCGATCAAGGCGTTGCACCCTACAGA
Organism: Parasphingorhabdus halotolerans; assembly: GCF_012516475.1. Lineage (NCBI taxonomy): Bacteria > Pseudomonadati > Pseudomonadota > Alphaproteobacteria > Sphingomonadales > Sphingorhabdaceae > Parasphingorhabdus > Parasphingorhabdus halotolerans. The sequence continues at coordinate 3,066,040 of NZ_CP051217.1, forward strand.
GGAAGAGGTTGATATGACGCATAAACTTTACGGCGGCCCGCTTTCGCTCTACTCGGGAAAGGCGCGCGCCTATCTCGACTGGAAAGGCGTGGATTACGAAGAAATCCTGAGTTCGACCGAAGTCTATAAAGACATCATCCTACCAAGAGTTGGCCGACCCGTTATTCCGGTCATGGTCACCGACGATGATGAAACGCTGCAAGATACCACCCTGATCATCGATCATTTCGAAGAAAAACTGGGTGGGCAGTCGGTCTATCCGGACACACCCAAGCAGCGGCTTGTTGCTTTGCTTATGGAGGTTTTTGGAGACGAATGGCTGGTGATTCCGGCGATGCACTATCGCTGGAACTATAACGAAGAATGGGTTTACGGCGAATTTGGTGCGGTCGCCGCGCCTGAAGCCAGCAAGGAGGAGCAGCTGGTCATTGGCCGTGAGCGCGGTCAGAACTTCAAGGGTTTTTGCCCGATATTGGGGATTAATGAACAGACTATCCCCGCGATTGAAGCGAGTTATGAGGAGCTGCTCGCTGATCTGGACGCGCATTTTACGGCGCATGACTTTCTGCTCGGATCACGGCCTTCGATTGGCGACTATGGCTTGATTGGGCCGCTCTATGCGCATCTTTATCGTGATCCGGCTTCTGGCGAGATTATGAAGCGGTTGGCTCCCCGTGTGGCTGCCTGGGTTGAGCGGATGGTGGATGTCAAAACGCCGTTATCGGGAGATTTCCTGCCCGATGATGAAGTGCCAGCGACGCTCATTCCGGTTTTGGAGCGGATGATGTTGGAACAGATGCCGTTTCTGCAAACCACTGCAAATATGTTTGCGGCATGGGTCGATGCCAACCCGGATACAGACATCCCGCGCGCTGTTGGTATGGCGGAATTTACCGTAGAGGGTGTCACTGGGCAGCGGATGGCACCGCCGTTCAGCCTATGGATGCTGGCACGCGCACTGGGCTTTTACGAGAACCTTGGCGAAAAGGATAAGCAAGCCGTCGACGGGATGTTGTCATCAACAGCGGGCGTAGAAGCGTTTCAGCAATTTGCTGCAGGACCACAATTGTTGTTCGAGAATTTCCGGCTAAGACTTGCCTGAAGGCGGCTCTATTTCCGACCGGCCTTCCATGCTTTCAACTGCTGCGGCACCAGCGCGACAAGATCATCATAGGCGAGTGACACGTCAATGAGGTGCAATCCCCAATCCTGCAACACTGTGCTGCCAACCACCACGTCTCCCGGCACGTCATCCGTGCGAGGGTCGTCAGCTACACCGTCGACCGACACCGACAAATAGCTTGCTCCGTTCTCATTCACGCACTGGGCGCTAAGCAGGCCGGGTAGGGCAACATAGCCGGTCGAAATATTCGCATCCTTGACCCACGGCCCGGTGTCGCGGGCCATTTCCCAAGACCGGCTTGCCGCAAAGGCGCTACGTAACGGCGCGCGGCCACCACCCAGTGCTGCCGGGTTGGTACAGGCGACTTCCATTCCCGCTTGATCCGTCTTGCCAAATCGCGAATTGGCTGGCGGCGGTGCGGTTTCGCGAAAACTGACATAAGTCACAACGCAACCGCTCTGCTCGGCTTTTTGGCAAAGCGGCGTGGATTGGAAATCACCGCCAACATCTTTGCCCTTCGCGACCAATATGTTGCTGCCAATCAGCATCGCGGACAGCATCTTTGTCGCGATTGGTTTCCCATCAATTTCCTCGGCGAGCAACCGCTTGAGCAAGCCGGTGCCCTGACTATGGCCGATGATAACAAACGGGCGTCCGTCATTGTCGTTGGCCAGATAATGCTTCCATGCATCGCGGACATCGCTGTAATTTAGCTCACGGTCTGCCGCGATCGGTTGCCCCGTCATCAGCGCGCGCAACGCCGTCAGAGTGACTTGGCGGTAGAGTGGCGCAAAGGTGCGGCACTGCGCGCCAAAGCGGGCAAATTGCGCCTCGATAACTTTACGTTCTTCCTCATTGGCAACCATATCGCTATTACCGGTTTCGTCGAAGGAAACGGTGGGGTAGACGTAAAAGCAATCGGCGTCCGGCGCTTTCGCGGGCTCAAATTTTGTGACGGTCAATGTGCCATCGGGCGCAATCGCGGTAATGTCTCGAGAGATGGTGCAGGCATCACGCTGGTCCGGGCGGCAAAGCCAGTTTTGGGCAAGACCATAGTCGTTTGGAACCGGCCCAGTCGCCGCAGCTGCTGCCAATATTGTTTCGATTATCATGCCTTCTTCTCCCCGATGCCGATGATGTCATGATTCGAGTTTTGTGGCAATCCGCTACCGGAAAAAATCGAGAAGCCATTGTTTTGACAGCGCGCAGTTGATCGGTTGGTCATTTGTCTTTGCAAGGTCACAAACTTACACTATCGTCAGCAGATGGGTCCAATTTTTCAGCATAATATCGCGATTGCCGCAGACGACATTGATTTCATGGGGCATGTGAATAACGCCAATTACCTCACATGGGTTCAGGAAGCCGTGATTGCACACTGGCAGAAAATCGCGCCAAGCGAAGCGCTGGCAACCCATTTGTGGGTCGCGCTAAAACATGAGATTACCTATCGGAAACCGGCGTTTCTCAATGATGAGGTGATTGCCGATGTGCTGCTTGAAAAAGTGCATGGCGCACGCGCGTTTTACACCACCATCATTCGCCGGGGTGAAGAAGTGCTGGCCGAGGTCGAATCCAGCTGGTGCTGCATTGACGCAGGCACAATGCGGCCTATGCGGATCGCCAAAGATATGGTCAGCCAGTTTTTCGCATCGAAAGACTGAACACTTAACGCATCAGCCCACCGATCAGATTGCGGACAAAGCGGCCTGCGACCGGTCCGGCCAGATCGGTCGCGATTGATCCGGCTATAGACGTCACGCCGGACTGCACGGGACTAGCGCGCGATTTTTTACCCAATACCGCTGACGCAGCCATGGCAGCAGCGGATCCAGCGACAACTTTGGTTCCGCGACTAAGCGCCTTTTCCCAGATGCTTTTGGTTTTGCGTGGATTTTTGGCGACTTCTTCCTTGCTTGTTTTCTCGACTTCTACTGCGACTTCTGCGGCATCGCTTGCTTTCTGGAGCAACACTTCTTCTGCTGATTCGCGGTCGATCTCTTCATCATATTTGTCCTTATAGGGTGAAGCGAATACGGTAAACGCACGTTCTTTTTCGGTAACCGGGCCCAGCCGGGAGCGCGGCGGTTTGATTAGCGTTCGCTGGACAATAGAAGGCGCCCCGTCTTCGAGCAGTGTTGAAACCAGCGCCTCACCCGTTCGCAATTCGGTGATCGCCTGCTCGACATCCAAATCCGGATTGATCCGGAAGGTATCCGCAGCAGCCTTGATTGCCTTCTTGTCCTTTGGCGTGAAAGCGCGCAGCGCGTGTTGCACCCGGTTGCCGAGCTGACCGGCGACTTCTTCAGGAATATCAACAGGGTTCTGTGTTACGAAGTAGACGCCGACGCCTTTGGAGCGGATCAGGCGAACGACTTGCTCGATCTTGTCCTCCAGCGCTTTGGGTGCATCTTCAAACAGCAAATGGGCTTCATCAAAAAAGAACACGAGCTTGGGTTTTTCAGGATCACCAACCTCGGGCAGTGTTTCAAACAGCTCGGCCAGCAACCAAAGCAGGAACGTCGCATAGAGCTTGGGACTGCGCATCAACTGGTCAGCTGCCAGCACGTTGATGTAGCCGCGGCCCTGGTCATCACATTTGATGAAATCATCAATTTCGAGTGCAGGTTCGCCGAAAAACTGGCCGGCACCCTGGCTGTCGAGTTGCAATATTTGCCGCTGGATGGAGCCAACGCTAGCGCGGCTGACATTGCCATATTTGGTTGACAGCTCTTTGGCATTGTCGGCAGTGTGGGCGAGCATCGCCTGTAAATCTTCGAGATTCAGCAGCAGCAAGCCTTGTTCATCAGCATAGCGGAAGACGATGTTGAGAACTCCCTCCTGCGTATCATTGAGGTCCATCAATCGGGAGAGCAGAAGTGGCCCCATTTCGGATATCGTGGTGCGGATGGGGTGGCCCTGTTTTCCGTATAAATCCCAGAAGACGGCAGGATTATCGGAATAGGCGTAATCATCCATGCCCAGTTCTTTTGCGCGTTCTTCAAGCTTGTCCGCATGTTTGAAGGTGGGGGAACCTGCCATGGAAATACCCGCGAGATCACCCTTCACGTCGGCAACAAAAACCGGAACACCATTTGCTGAAAAACTCTCTGCAAGACTCTGCAAGGTAACCGTTTTACCGGTGCCGGTTGCGCCTGCAATCAATCCGTGGCGGTTGGCGCGCCGCAGGTTGAGGCTCTGGCGCTCTCCGCCGCCCAGTCCAAGAAAAATTTCCGTTGCATCAGCCACTCGCGAATCCCCTTTTTTGTCTCACCGATGGTTATCGTGCGCACAACAAAAAGGCCAGCGCGAAGCCAGCCTTTTCGTTTTCCCGATTGTAAAATAACCTAGCTGTCGTTGAGGCGCACCGCGATAAATTGCGGATCACGCCCGCCGCGCTTTACCTGAAGCAACACGGCTGAGCGATTGGCCCGTTTGGCGCTGCCAATGGCTTTGTCGAGTTCGGCAATCGTGGTAACCGGCTGGCGGTTGACGCTGGTGATCAAAAACCCGCGGCGGATACCTTTTTGCGCTGCATCAGCGTTAGGATTGACTGTCGACACCACCACGCCTTTTTCGGTCGATGAAACGCCGATCTGGCGGGCGATTGCGGGAGTGAGATCAACGACAGATAGCCCAAGCGCTTCGGCAGTTGCCTGCGCGCTTTCACCGCTATCATCTTCGCCCATGGCATTTTCTTCTGCATCAGGGTCGAAGCTGTTGGTCGCCAATTCTTCTTCTGACGGGCGCTTGCCCAAACTTGCGTTGAGCTTCACCGTTTTGCCGTTGCGCAAAACTTCAAGCGGCACACTGGCGCCCACCGGAAGATTGGCTACCAGATAGGATAGATTCTGATCCGGCGTTACTGATTTACCGTTGACCTTAACGACCACGTCGCCAGCCTGTAATCCCGCCTTTGCAGCTGCTTCGCCGGGAACAACACTCTGGATAAACTCACCCCGATTTTTCTCGATACCAAGCGAATCTGCCAGATCTTCCGTCAACGGACTGATCTGAACGCCGAGATAGCCACGTTCAATTTTTTCACCTTTGCGCAGTGTCGCCACAATCGGTGCGGCGACATCTGCCGGGATCGCAAAGCCGATGCCGACATTGCCGCCTGTGGGTGATATAATCGCGTTGTTGATGCCGATGACATTGCCGTTAAGGTCAAACATCGGGCCGCCGCTGTTGCCCCGGTTGATCGAAGCGTCGGTCTGCAGGAAGCGATCATAAGCACCGCCCTGGCCAGTGTTGCGATGGATGGCCGAGAGGATACCGGTCGTTACGGTACCGCCAAGTCCGAACGGATTGCCGATAGCAATTACCCAGTCACCAACGCGCGCGTTTGTGCTATCGCCAAATTTTACGAATGGCAGCGGTTTTTTCGCGCTAATTTTTAGTACGGCGATGTCGGAAGCGGCATCGCGACCCACAAGCTTTGCATCATATTCGGTGCGATCAGGCATGATCACGGTGATCGATTCGATTGTCGCGTTGCGATCGCCGGGCGCAACCACGTGATTATTGGTGACCACATATCCGTCAGCCGAAATAATAAAGCCGGAGCCGAGCGATTGCGCATCGCGGGTCTGGGCGCCGCCGCCATTGCCACCGCGATTGCCAAACAGGCCATCAAATGGCGTTCCGGCGAAGGGATTGTTGCTGACGCGCACTTTTTGTTTCGTCGAAATATTGACCACTGCGGGCTGCAATTGTTCTGTAAGATCAGCAAAGCTCATCGGCGCGCCTGCACGCGGAGCCGATGCCCGCATGACCGGGGCGTCATTCACTGCCGTTTGCGCGCCAGCTGGCCCGATGCCGGTCAGGGTTGCTGCGCTACCAGCCAAAAGCAATGCTGCTGAAATTCCGTAAGCGTAACGCACTATCATATTCCTCTCAATCAACCGACGTTGGCAACAGGATGGTGGGCGATCAGTCTAAAATCGCCGTATGGCCGATTGTCATTCGTCGTCAAAATCGTTCAAGTTCCAAAAACCTTCAAGTTCCAAAAACATTGCCGTAATATTTATGAACCGAATTTGAATGTCATCATAGCACAACATCAAAGGTTTTCATAAACGGCAGGTTTAATAGCCACTGTTATAACATCTGGGAGCGAAAAGCCCCGTTCGCAAGCCATCAAGCGCCACTTTATCGAAAAAAATTTGTATTCTAAAGAAAAAACGACAAATGTAGTCGCAAACGCGCACACATCGTTATTTCAGTGATCAGACCTGACCAAATTACCCGATTTTACTGCCCGCGAAACTGACGCAGATATTCGTTGTCGGGCGACAAGACGAACGATGACTGAGGATCACCTTCTGCGGCACCTTTCTGGAAAGTTGTTTCATAGCTTTTCATCGCGCGATAAAAATCATAAAAGTCGGCATCCTTGCCGAAACTCTCGGCATAAGTGCGCGCCGCGCTAGCGTCCGCTTCCGCCCGAATGATCTGAGCCTGTTTCGCACCTTGCGCTTTTATTGTGCGGGCTTCCTGCTCACGGGCGGTCCGCATCCGCTGATAAGCGCTTTCCAGTGGTGTGCCATCAGGCAGATCGGCACGCTTGATCCGTACATCGACAATTTCTGCGCCATATTGGCGTGCGACCCGGTTAAGGCCAGTACGGATATTATCCATCACCTGACCGCGCTCCGGGCTGAGCAAAGCCGCAAATGGCCGCTTGCCGAGTTCGTTACGCAGGGCTGAGCCCAAAATAGGTCGCAACTCGTCTGCAACCCGTTCTTCCGAACCAGCCGTGATATACATGATTTCCGGTTTGGTGATCCGGAAGCGGGCAAAGGCGTCAACCTGAAGGCGAAGCTGATCGGTGGAGAGCACTTGCTGCTGCTCCATTTCGACATCGAGGATGCGCTTGTCGACCCAGACAACCTGCTCAAGAAAAGGCGCTTTTGCGATCAACCCGGCCCCGGTTTGGCCAAAGGCCTGACCTTCTTCGTAGCGATTGGTCAGGCGGACAACTTCACCGAAACGAACGATGACGCCCTGTTTGGTTTCAGGAACCGCTACCAAAGTATTGGCGAGGACAAGAAGAACCGCGATGGCCATGATGCCGAGCGCGACAGGATTTCGAAATAGACGGTCGATCATTTCGCTGCTCCTGCTTCAACGGCTGGCGCTTGCGAGCGCTTCTTGATTTCAGGCAACGCGAGATAAGGCGTTACGCCGCGCGGCTCGACGATAGTTTTGTCCACTTGTGACAAGACACGCTCCATTGTTTCATAATACATCCGCTGGCGGGTCACCCGGGGGCCAGCTTATATTCGGCATAAACTTTGTCGAAGGCTGCTGATTCGCCCTGTGCTTGCGCCGTCAGCTGCTGTGCATAAGCGCGCGCTTCGTTGAGATAGGTTTGCGCCGTCTGCTGCGCGGCCGACACTTCCTTAAACGCATCGTTGACCGCAGCGGGCGGATCGGCCTTTTTGATTGCGATACCGCGAATGACCACGCCAGCTTTATATTCGTCGAGGATTTCCTGCATATTTTCCTCGACCTGCTGTTCGATTTCCGTCCGCTCGGCGCCGATGGTATCATCCAGTGTGAAATTGGCTACGGCTGCACGCATTGCGGATTCGGCAACTTCCTTGATGGTTTCTTCTGGCTCGGCAAGCTGGAACATGAAAAGTTCAGGTGCCTTGATATTCCACCGTACGGAATAGGCGAGATCAACGATATTCTGGTCGCCGGTGAGGATAAGCTTCTCTGTATCTCCGGTGGGAATATCGACCGTACGAATTTCTTCCACGTCCAGCCTCGCAACACTCATAATGGGAGCAGGTGCTGTGAAGTGAAGTCCTGGAGTCAAAGTGCTATAATAAGAGCCTACCAGAGTCACCACGCCGCGTTCCTGCGGGCTGATCCGGTGGATACTGGTGAGCGCGGCCCATAATATGATGAAACCAATCAGCAGGATAGGCCACCATGGGCGCCCGCCCGAACGTTTTGGCAAGCCGCCTTTAAATCCGCCGCCCGCACCTTTTTTGAAAAGTTCTTCGAGCGAACTTGCGCCTTTGCGCCCGCCGCCGCCAGAACTGCCACCGCTACCACCCCATGGATTGCGTGGGCCGCCACCATTTCCGGAGCCACCATCATCGCCGCCGTTGCCATTGCCCCAAGGGCTACTCATGCCTAAAATCGCGCCCCAGAAGGATTTGCGCTGGTTTGCGTCTTCAAAGTTATTGTCCATACGTTCTTTATAGGTAGCGTGTGGCCAGAAAAACAGTGTCAATCCGATAAAAGTGTAACTATGCGAATGAAATGACCGATATTTCAATGATTGAAGCGGCGCTCGATGAAGTCGCCAAGGGACGATTCAGCGCTGTGCGTTTTGAGGATGGGCGTGTTTCGCTGGTACTCAATGTATCCGGACTGGATGTGCGGGACCGGGGGCAAGTCGAGATCGGTGTGAAAGGCAAATTGCTCGCGCTTGATGACGTCGACAAGGTTGACGTCGTTATGACCGCCGAGAAAGTCCAGCGCCGCTTGATCGCTGTCGGCAGCGGTAAGGGCGGCGTTGGTAAATCGACGCTTTCGACGAATCTGGCAATTGCTCTGCATGGTCTGGGTCGCAAGGTCGGTATGGTCGATGCGGATATATATGGTCCGTCCCAACCGCGACTGCTGCGCTGTGAAGGCCAAAGGCCGGAGGCTGAAGGCAAGCAGCTGATTCCGGTGCCCAATGAATATGGCGTGCCATTGCTTTCCATGGGCCATCTGGTGGAGCCAGGGCAGGCAATTGCATGGCGCGGACCAATGGCCGGAAAAGCTCTCGATCAACTGATTGATGCGCATTGGGGTGGCGCTGAAGAATTGATTGTCGATATGCCGCCCGGCACCGGTGATGTGCAATTATCGATGATGCAAAATCACAAGCCGGTTGGTGCGGTCATCGTATCGACGCCGCAGGATCTGGCATTGATGGACGCGACCCGCGCGGTCGATTTGTTCAACCAGGCCAAAATTCCGGTCATCGGCATGGTGGAAAATATGGCAGGCTATGAATGCCCGCATTGTGGCGAGGTCAGTGACCCATTTGGAGCTGGCGGGGCAGAAGCGGCAGCGAAATCCATGGGTATGCCTTTTTTGGGACGGATTCCCCTAGACATTGAAATTCGCAAATCCAGCGACGGCGGCACGCCGGTGGCTTTGAGTGATGGACCGCAGGGGCAGGCGTTTCGCGATATTGCCAAAAAGCTGGCAACATGGTTGGATGAGCAATAGTCTAAAGGGGATCGCACATGCCGCTGCAAAGCGAAGCAGAACTAAGCCAGCTTTTAACGGAAACCAAACGGATTGCGCTGGTCGGCGCTTCGGCAAAGCCGGAACGCGCGAGCAATCGAATTTTGAAATTTCTTCTGGATCAGGGGTATGACGTCATTCCGGTGAACCCCGGCTTGGCTGGTCAACAATTGCACGGCGTGGAGGTGATCGAGTCGCTGGACGATATTGAAGGCGATTTGGATATGGTCGATATCTTCCGAAATTCCGACGCGGCTGGCCCGGTGGTTGATCAGGCGATAGCGGTTGGCGCCAAGTCAATCTGGATGCAGCTGGGTGTGATCAACGAAGCGGCGGCAGCGCGCGCAGAAACGGCTGGCTTGAAGGTGGTTATGGATCGTTGCCCAAAAATTGATATTCCCCGGCTTGGCTTATTGAAAGAAACACATGACGGTTGATGTGGAGCCTCAGGATAAAGCTGGAACAGATACTGAGAAAACCAGCGGATTGAAAAACATGTTAACTCGCCGGAATTTCCTGATCGGTGGCAGCGCAGCAACTGGTCTTGTCATTGCATGGGCGATATGGCCGCGTGATTATGAAGCCAATATTCCTGCAACCGAGAATGAAGAGATTTTTGGTGCGTTTCTCAAGATCTCGAAAGAAGGTCTGGTAACCGTAATCGTCCCGCAATGTGAAATGGGGCAGGGCGTCTACACGGTGTTGCCGCAAATTCTCGCTGATGAGCTAGGCGCAGATTGGCGCACAATTGCGGTTGAACCGGCTCCGATTAATCCACTCTACGCCAATGATTTGCTGGCAGAGAACTGGATGGACACCATGTTGCCTTCGGGCAGCGCTCTATTGTCCGACCGGGATAGGGCCAAGGCCGTTGCGGATTGGCTAGCCGATCAAGCTGCGACCCGGAATGATTTTATCGTGACCGCTGATTCCACGTCGGTTCCTGCTTATGCCGAGCGGTTTCGCGAGGCTGGGGCGGCGGCGCGCGTTTTGCTATCCAAAGCGGCGGCTGACCGATGGGAAGTGAACTGGGAAGCCTGCTCGGTCGAAAACGGAATTGTTTCTCATGACGGAAAGGAACTGCGCTTCGGCGCGCTGCTGGCCGAAGCTATCAACCAGGAATTGCCCGATCCTGTTCCTTTGCGTCCTAGCCCGGTGAATAATCTCGTCGGTCAGGATGTGCCACGCCTTGATCTCCCGGCGAAACTCGATGGTAGCGCCAATTTCGCTGGTGACGTTCGCCTGCCAGACATGGTCTATGCCTCTATCCGCCAAGGCCCGATTGGCGAAACCACACTAAAGTCGTTTAACCGCGAAGGTGCGAGCAAGATTATTGGCCTGATTGATGTCATCGAACAGGATGGCTGGATCGCTGCGGTTGCCACAAATTGGTGGGCGGCAAACAGCGCTCTCGATAAAATGAGTCCGGTCTTTGAGACAGCAGGCTTGCTGCCCGACAGCGGAAAAATGGACGTCGCCCTCAACACAGCGCTCGAAAAGGGCGAGGGCACCCGCTTTGCATCACGGGGCGACAATAAAGCCGCATTCGAGGAATACCGAAATATCCGCGCTATCTATCATGCCGAAGCCGCGCTGCATGCCCCGATGGAAACTCGTTCGGCAACCGCTGATTACAAGGATGGGAGCGTGGAGGTTTGGGCAGCGACCCAGTCGCCCGCCGCCGCCGTCCAGGCCATCGCCAAAGCGACAGGATTATCCAAAGACAATGTGACGCTTTACCCGATGCTTGCTGGCGGTTCCTTTGGTCGGGCGCTGGACAATGAAGCTGCCGTGCAGGCTGCATTGATTTCGCAAAAACTGAACCGTCCACTGCAACTTGTCTGGTCCCGCGCAGAAGAGATTATGCACGATATATACCGGGCGCCGGCAATCGCCCGGCTGGATGCGGCAACGGACAAGGCGGGGCGAATGAAAGGGCTTCAAGTGAAAATCGCGGCACCGGCGGCGGCGCGCGAACAAAGCAAACGATTGATTGATGGTCTGGATGCCATTGCGGCAATGCAAGCCAGCAATGGCGAGGCGGACAGCAAGGCGGTTGAAGGTGCCGATATTCCCTACGCGCTGGAGAATTTCACGCTTGATCATCACCCGGCCTATGTCGGCATTCCAACCGGCAATTGGCGCAGCAACGCACATAGTTACAATGCTTTTTTTGTGGAATCGTTCATTGATGAACTGGCCGCAAAAGCTGGTATTGAGCCATTATCTTACCGCATGTCGATGATGACAGGACAGCCGAGGTTGGCGCGCTGCCTTAGCGGTGTCGCGGCGATGGCAGGATGGGACGGCGGTGTTGATGGCAGCGGTATGGGGCTGGCCTGTCACGCGATGCGCGGTGGTTATATTGCGGTAGTTGTGCGCGCTGCGCGCGGCGACACCGGGCTGAAAGTGCTCCGGATTTCAGCAACCGTGGATGTAGGGCGGATAATTCATCCCGATATTGCCCGGCAGCAGATTGAGGGCGGAATAGTCTTCGGCCTAGCCATGGCGATGGGCGCATCAACGCGCTTTGAAGACGGCTTGCCAACGGCGAAAAGATTGCGGGATTTATCCCTGCCGCGCCTTGCCGAAGTGCCCCCAATCCAGATAGAATTTATTAAAAGTGAGGAAGAACCCGTTGGCGTAGAAGAAATAGGTGTACCTGCAGTCGCCCCTGCCATAGCCAACGCGCTCTTTTCGGCAACCGGTGTCCGGTTTCGCCGCTTACCCCTATTTTCCGAGGCAAGTTGAACCATGCGCGCTCCCATGAAGTTCCCACAAGATCATCCGCTGGTGCAAACTGGCAGGATCGGTCTGTTGCTGGTCAATCTGGGTACTCCTGATGCACCGGAAAAGGGTGCCGTGAAACGCTATTTGAAGCAGTTTCTATCCGACAAGCGCGTGGTCGAAATTCCCTCGATCATCTGGCAGCCAATCTTGCGCGGGATAATCCTGAACACCCGCCCGAAAAAATCCGCTCATGCCTACTCGCTGGTCTGGACAGACGAAGGATCACCCTTGGCGGTTCATACCAAAAACCAGGCCGCTGCGATTGGTGAACGGCTGGGTGATGGCGTGATGACCGATTGGGCGATGCGCTATGGCAATCCCAGCGTCGAAAGCCGGATACAGGCCATGAAAGATGCGGGCTGCGAGCGTATATTGGTCGCGCCGCTTTACCCGCAGCATAGCGGAGCGACGACCGCCAGTGTCCATGATGCTGTGTTTGATGCGATCAAGGCGATGCGCTGGCATCCGGCCCTGCGCACCATGCCCTATTATCACGACGATGCAGCTTATATAAACGCGCTGAAAACCAGTCTGGAAGCGGGGCTGGCAAAGCTGGACTTTGAACCGGACGCGATTATCGCGAGCTTTCACGGGATGCCGAAACGGACTTTGGAGCTGGGCGATCCCTACCACTGCCACTGCCAGAAAACCGCGCGGCTGCTCTCCGAAGCCATGGGGCGGGAATTGACGATAGCGTTTCAATCGCGCTTTGGTCCGGCGAAATGGCTGGAGCCTGCCACCGATATGGTGCTGGAAGCCATGCCGGGGCAGGGCACAAAAAAAGTCGTTATCTTCGCGCCGGGCTTTTCCAGCGATTGTCTGGAAACCTGCGAAGAATTGGCCATTCGGGGCAAAGAGCAATTTATGGAGGCGGGCGGGCAGCACTTTGCGTATCTGGAATGTCTCAACGAAAGCGAGGCGAGTATCGACATGCTGGAAGTTTTACTGCGGCGGGAACTCGCCGGATGGATCTAAAAGATCCCGATATTTTCCACCCGCCGGTCAAGCGCAGCATCACCATTGCGGGCCATCAGACCTCAATCACGCTGGAGCCATTATTCTGGGACTTGCTCAAGGCAGCCTCGGAACAGCGCGATTTGCCGCTTAATGCGCTGGTCGCGCAAATTGATGTCCTGCGGCTGGAGGCCGACGAACCGCCGGGACTGGCGACGGCCATCCGCCTTTGGCTGGTGCAGGATTTGATGGCGGGTGAGGGTGCTGGGTGATTGAGTAGGTTTGGTTCTCACATAGCTATTTCTTAGCGGCCCGTAACCTTTGCGTTTCCACCAGCGAATAGCCAGGAATGTTCAAGTTCGTCAAAGGAAGCTAATATGGAATTCACGCTAAGCCGCACAGTTAAAATTATTGCCACATTGCTGCTTTTGGCGGCCATTTCGCAACCAATTTATACAGCTCTGTATCTCGCCGCGCCCGAGGTTGACCGTCAATTCCTGTGGGGTTTGGAAGCGCTGATATTTGTGCTGCTGACTGCCTTTGCAGGTTCTGCTCTGGTGATGGCAAAACGCTACGCTTTGGGCTTTTCCGCAATTGTGTTCAGCGCTGTGCTTAATGTCGTACAGGTTGGTGTAGGCTTAACGCAATTCGGCCCATTTCGTATGGCTGCCGCGGTGAATGCTGACCTTAGCGATGTCGCCTCCTCGGTCGTTGCGTTCTCTTTTTTTGGCTATAATGCCGCCAAAATTCTGTTAGGTTTAGCAGCCGTAGTTTTTGGAATGGCTAGGATGATTGAAGGCAGTAAAGTTCTGGGCGGCACCGCGGTTTTGATTGGCGCAGTGGCGTTTGTTGCCAACTCCTTGGCTATGATGTTCGGCTTGCAGGGCTTTTTGCCTTCGCCTGTCGCTGGAGGCTCTGGTGTTTTGGCCACGTTACTTCTGGCTTTATGTCTGTTCAGTATCAGCGTCGACGAATGACCAAATCATCTGGATCATAAATCCGCCACCAATCCCGCCCCAAAAACACACTGCTTGGAAAATCCGCCGCTTCCGACTAAAGCGCATCCATGAACGCAACCCTTCTTGTCATGGCTGGCGGCGCGCTGGGCGCGGCGGGGCGTTACCATCTTGGTAGACTGGCTTTCCATCTGGGCGGCACCGGTTTTCCTTATGGAACGCTGGCGGCCAATTTGCTGGGCGGGTTGCTGATGGGCGTGCTCGTCGGGTTTCTGGCGAGAAGTGATTTTGTGAGCGAACCTTGGCGGTTGTTGCTTGGCGTTGGGCTGCTGGGCGGATTTACCACCTTCTCGGCCTTCAGTCTGGAAGTTGTGAATATGGTAGAGCGTGGCGATTGGGGTTTGGCGGTCGGCTATGCTCTGGTCTCGGTAATTGGTTCGGTGCTGGCGCTGTTCGCCGGATTAATGGCAGTGAGAATGGTGACATGAGTGGCTTTGACCCGACAGCAGAGAGCGGTTCTGAAGAAGAAGCGCCAAAGGGGACGCTGAAGGACCAGAAGCAGGCGCTGAAGGTTCTTGATGTACGGCAATTTACCGTGTCGGCAGATGATGAAGATATCCGCGTCGACCGTTGGTTCAAGCGCCATATGGAAGATGTGCCGTTCAATATCGTGTCACGCTGGGCGCGGACCGGGCAGTTGCGGCTTGATGGCAAACGCGTTTCACCCGGGGACAGAATTAATGCAGGTCAGGTGCTGCGGGTACCGCCCGCTGAAATCGAACGTCCTGGCCGCGTCGCCAAGCCACGCATCGATCTGTCAAAAGACCAGATTGATTTCGCGCAGGAACTGGTAATCCACAAAGACAAAGCCGCGATCATTGTGAATAAACCGCCGGGCCTCGCGACGCAGGGTGGCAGCAAAACGAACACCCATCTCGATGGCCTGCTCGATGCGCTCACTTACGATGCCAAATCGCGGCCCAAGCTGGTGCACCGGCTCGACAAGGATACCAGCGGCGTGATCCTGCTGGCCCGTTCTCCCGGTGCTGCTGCGTTTTTCTCCAAACGCTTCTCCGGGCGGACGGCGCGCAAAGTCTATTGGGCAATCGTGATGGGCGTGCCCGAAATTGCTGATGGTATGATCGAATTGCCGCTCTCCAAACAGCCCGGTTCCGGCGGCGAAAAAATGCACGTCGACGAAGAAAACGGCGCAGCGGCCAAGTCGCGCTACCGGATCATCGAGCGTGCGGGCAACCGCGCCTGCTGGGTCGAATTGCAACCGTTTACCGGGCGCACCCATCAATTGCGGGTGCACATGGCAGCGATTGGCCATCCCATTCTGGGCGACGGCAAATATGGCGGCAAGGACGCTTTTCTGACCGGCGCGATCAGCCGTAAAATGCATTTGCATGCACGCCGGCTTCGCATTGAGCATCCCGATGGCCATAACCTTGATGTGTCGGCAGACCTGCCGCATCATTTTGCAGATACCATTGCAAATCTCGGGTTTGATATGGAACTTGGCGATCTTCCGCTCGACGAGAAGAAGCCCGGCGGTAAAATGGTGCGCAAGCAACAGGCAAAACACCACGCAAAGCAAATCCGCAAGGACAAACGCGGGGAGCGGCGCGCGCGCGGTGAAAACGAGGGCAAGCCGGTAAAGGCAGGCAAGCCGACCAAGCGCGAGCGGCCCAATGCCGGTAAAGCGACGCACAAGAAAAATATGCCGCACAAGGCGAAGGTGAAAACCGCACTGAACAAGGCTGGCAAAAAGCCGGCACCGAAAAAGACTGGCCCAAAATCGAGTAAGAAGACCCGCTAATGCACCCCAATCCCGCGTTCCGCTGGCCCAGATCGGCCAATGATCATAATGATGCGGACGAGCGCGCCGCGCTGGAATCCATGATCGTCAATATCGGTTTCGGAATGATATTTGCGGCGACACCGGATGGTCCGCGCGTTGCCCATGTGCCGGTTTTCTCAACCGGAGATGGCGCACTGCAATTTCATCTGTCTCGCGGCAATGCTCTCGCCAAGCACATCACCAAAAAGAAAGCACTATGCGTTATCAACGGCCCGGATGCCTATGTCAGCCCTGACTGGTACGGTGTTGCTGATCAGGTGCCGACATGGAATTATCTGACTCTGGAGCTGGAAGGCAAAGTGCGCGAAATGGATCGAACCGGTTTGATCGCGCTGCTTGATGATCTGACCGCCCAGAATGAAGCTAAACTCGCGCCCAAGGAACCTTGGCATCGCGACAAGATGGACGAGGGTAAATTCCGCAAAATGTGCGATGCGATCGTCGGGTTCGAGATGAAAATTCAGGCATGGCGACCCACCGCCAAGCTGAGTCAGAATAAGCCAGATGAAGCGCGCCATAAAGCGGCGGATGCGCTGGATGCCATCGGCCGGAAGGCGATGGGTCATATGATGCGGGAATTTGGCATAAAATGAGCAAGCCGCGATGAATAAGCCCGCGCTCTTTGACTGCGATGGTACGATGGTCGACAGTCAGGCGAATATCTGCGCCTCCATGGATCAAGCGTTCATCAAACACGGCCTGGCGCCACCCGATCATCACCTGACGCGGCGGATCGTTGGGCTAAGTTTACAGGAGGCAGTGCGTCAGTTGCTGCCGAGCCACGAAGAAGGTTTAATCCGCGAGATTGCGCAATCCTATAAAGATGGTTTTTTTGAGTTGCGGCAAGCGGGCAGCGTTCACGAGCCTTTATATGACGGATTGCTGGGATTGCTCGATCAACTGGAAAATGCAGGCTGGGTGCTTGGTGTCGCCACCGGAAAATCTGATCGCGGGCTCCACCATGTGCTGGAAACGCATGGCTTGACCGGGCGGTTCGTGACCTTGCAAACCGCTGACCGGCATCCGTCCAAACCACACCCGGCAATGGTGGAACTGGCGATTGCAGAGGCAGGCGCAACAACGCAAACAACCGCGATGATTGGTGACACGACTTTCGATATGGAAATGGCGATAAATGCCCGCGTCCGCGCTATTGGCGTGGATTGGGGATATCATGATCCCGACGAGCTGATTACATCGGGAGCAGAAGTTGTGGCGGCCGATATGGATGAACTAAACAAGGTGCTCAACCGATGAATGAGGTTCCCGAAACGCCGAAAGAACAGGAATATGTGCCTGATCCGGTAAAAGAGAAGCAAGCCAAGGCGGTGCACTTCACAGTCAGCATCATTCGGCTGTTAGGCCTTGCCCTGCTGATGCTCGGCATCGCGATTGCAATGGATCGTTTGCCGCCAACGCCGCCGTTTGCCGGTTATGTGCTAATCGCGCTCGGGCTGTTGCAAGTGCTTTTCATACCGATCTGGATCATCCGGCAATATGTCAAAGCTCGGGTGGCGGAAGAAGAAATCGCCAAACGCGACGGATCAAAAAACGATGAATGATCGGGAAAATTCAGGGCCGCAGCATATCTTTAGATTGGCGATCCCGATTATTCAGGTGCTTGGCATCGCAATGATCGTTAGCGGCATTGTTATCATAACAGGATGGAGCAACATCCTCCCTCCAGAAGCTGGAATTATCATTCTGGTTATGGGCGTGATCGAATTTCTTGCTGTTCCGGCGATCTTGCGCAACGTGCAAAATAGCAAAAGTGATAATTTTCTAGAGGGTGCCAGGCCGGGTAATAAAGATGGACGATAAAACTTTTTAATGAAGCGCTTCTACAACAAAGTTCAGATAGCTTCTGAAGTTAAGGGATTTGCAATCCAGCTGGATGGCCGTCCGGTCAAAACACCTGCGCGCAATCTTCTGATATTACCGACCAAAGCGCTCGCTGGTGCCATTGCAGCAGAGTGGGAGGCGCAGGGCGAAGATATTGATCCGGCCACAATGCCGCTTACCGCGCTGGCGCAGGGCGCGCTGGATCAGGTGGTCCGAGAACGGGAACGCATCGTGTCGCGGATCGCGGGTTTTGCCGACAGCGATATGCTCTATTTTCGCGCTGAAGAAACACAGCAGGCTCTGGCGGACCATCAAGCCGAAAAATGGGATCCGCTGCTCGAATGGGCGCGCGCCCGATTTGATGTGAGCTTTCACTTGGTGCGCGGCATTATGCACGAGTCACAGCCAGATGAAACCATCATCCGGCTGGGGCAGGCGGTTGAAGCACAGGATGATTTCACCATTGCAGCCATGCTTTCTCTGGTTGGCTTGAGCGGGTCTCTAGTGGCGACTCTGGCGTTGGTCGAAACGGCTTATGACGCGCAAACCCTTTGGTCGCTCGCCAATCTGGAGGAGCTTTGGCAGGAAGAACAATGGGGCCGCGATGATCTGGCGGTAGCAACGCGTGAAATCAAACGAGCAGAGTTTGAAGCGGCGGTTCGATTTCTTGAACTTGCGCGCAGTTAGCTTTTCCCTTTTCGCCGGTTTTCCGTTACAGGCTTGCAACTGATAACGGAGAATACATGACAGTTGAAACCAGGGTATGCGCAGGCCCCGCTGAAGCGGTTGCATTGCTTGAGAAATTATACGCCCAGCAAATAGAAGTGACCGCCGCCCGTTTTGGCCGATATGCATCGCAAAAATTGGAGAGCGATGACCGGCAGCAAGGCCTTTATCCCCAGATCACGGTCGAAATTCCTGCCAGCCAGGCCACGGAAACCAGCCATTTGGCCTCCGGACAATTGTCGGATATCAATCGCTACAGTACCACGATCACCGAGCCAACGCTTTACCGGCGATATTTGCTGGAACAACTTTCCCGTATAAATGAGACATTTACGGCCAAAATCTCTGTTGGATTATCCGATACGCCAATCCCGCTTGCCTTTGCGCTGGAAGATGCCGCCGCGGGCCTCGACCGGGCGAAGAAAGAGAAGTTACCGAACTATTTTCACACGCCCAATCTGGTAAAAACCAACGACGAGATTGTCGATGGCGGCCAGATTTTCCAGACCGACGAACCCTCGGCCTTGTCGTTGTTTACCGCCGAGCGTGTGGATTATTCGTTGCACCGTATCCGCCACTATTGCGCCAGTGCCCCGGAGCACTTCCAGCCATTTATACTATTCACTAACTATCAGCGCTATGTTGATGAATTTATTGAATATAGTCTGGAACAAGTAAAGTCAGGCGAATCTGTGCGGCTGGTTGAACCGGGGAACCGGATCACCGAGCGCGACGGGAAACCGTCTGCACCGCCAATCGCCAAGCCACCGCAAATGCCGGCCTATCATCTGGTGCGCAAAGACGGGCGGCCCGGCGTGACTTTGGTAAATATCGGTGTCGGCCCATCCAACGCGAAAACCATCACCGATCACCTCGCGGTGCTGCGCCCGCATGTCTGGCTGATGATCGGCCATTGCGGGGCGCTCCGCCGGACCCAGCGGCTCGGCGATTATGTGCTGGCCCATGCGTATCTGCGTGATGACAATGTGCTGGATGAAGTCTTGCCTCCATCCATTCCATTGCCGACGATTGCCGAGGTTCAACAGGCGCTAACCCGGGCGGTGCAGGAAGAAACCGGCATTGATGCCTCCAAGCTGAAACAGCAACTGCGTACCGGCACGGTCGTCACCACCGGAGACCGTAACTGGGAATTGCGGTTCGAGCAAATCGCCGTACGGCTCAACCAGTCGCGCGCCATCGCGATCGATATGGAAAGCGCAACCGTGGCAGCCAATGGCTATCGTTACCGCGTGCCTTATGGAACATTGCTCTGCGCCTCTGACAAGCCGCTTCACGGCGAGATCAAGTTGCCCGGTATGGCCGATGCCTTTTATCAGGAACGGGTGGGCCAGCATCTCGCCATCGGCCTGCGCGCGATCGATCTGCTGGCTAAAGAGGCGGATGCTGGGACATTGCATTCGCGGAAATTGCGGAGCTTTGGAGAGCCTTTGTTCCGGTGATATTATGTGTGGACGGAAATATGCAACAGAAGAACTGAATTGGGCGGAATATCGAGACGCGCTCAATATTTTGCAAGCGCCTCCGGCAACCAATATCGAGCCCAATTACAATATTGCACCAACTCATTATGTCCCCGTTTGTGTCTCTGAACTGGGGAAAAGGAGGTTGGAACTATTGCAATGGGGGTTGGTACTGACTTGGGCCAAAGAAACCAAACTTGGGTACTCGATGTTCAACGCGCGTGCCGAGACACTTGGAGAAAAGCCATCCTTTCGCAATCTTTTGAAATCGCGACGCTGTGTAGCGCCTGTATCGGGATTTTACGAATGGAAGCTTCAAGGATCCGAAAAACAGGCGCACAAGATCGAGTTGGCAAACGGTCGCATCATGATGATGGCTGGTCTGTGGGCGCAAAACGGAGACCTGGGCATATCAAGTTATACCGTGGTCACGACCAGTTCGAGTGATAGCTTTTCGGCGATACATCACCGGATGCCAGTTATTCTGGATCAGGGAGAAGCGATTGATACTTGGATGGAAGCTGACTGGAGAACCGCAGAAAAACTTCTCAATCCCTTCGCCGGATCGTTATCCGTTTTGCCGGGTAGCAACGAAGTTGGAAATGTCCGCAACAATTATCCAGAGCTTTTAAACGCAGTGGTTTAAGTCCCAACACCCAGCGCCATCGCCGCTTCCCGAATCCGTTTCGCCTCCGCGCCATTATTTTTGAACGCCGCCAGTCCATCGGCCAGCGCTTTTTTGGCTTTCACCGTCTGCCCCAGTTGCTGGCGGCTGCGCATCAGCATGATCCAGCCGTTGGCATCATTGGGGTTTTTCTGTAGCCGTTGATCCAGGCCATCAACCATGCCCTGAATCATGGCTTCCTGCTGGCCTGGCGGCAATGCGGCCGCTTCTTTCATTTGTTGTTGGGAAGGTCCGGGGATCGCCGCCGTTGCTTTGGCAGGGCCATCGGTGGAAATGCCACCGGTGGGAGCGGCGGGAGCCGCTTTTGCCAGGCGCGCCGCAACATCAATGCCTTCCTTTTCCGCCACCTGACTGATAACCCGGCGAATATCGGCAGCATAGGGCGCGTCGGATGGTGTGTCTTCGAGCAGCGCAAACCAGTCTTCAATTGCGCCTTTGTGATCACCCGAGATATCCTTCTGCACCGCCAGAAAATAACGTGCGCGGGGATCAGCCTTGTCCAATGCCAGTGCTTTTTTGAACGCATCAGCAGCATCCGCAGGAACCTGTGTTCCGTCGCTTGACATGACCAGGGCCTCGCCGAGCATTGACCAATATTCGGGATTTTTTGGATCCAGTGTGGTCGCACGTTTCATCGCGGTGGCCGATTCGGCAAATTTCTGGGTTTCAAAATAGCTCCAGCCGAGCATCCGCCAGCTTTCTGCATCATCCGGATTCTCTTGCAGTTTCTTTTCCAACCCCGCGATCACTTCGTTCACACTGGGCGCTTGCTCTGCTTCGGAAGCGGCAATTTCGGGCGTGCCTGGTTCATCGCCGGCATAAGTGCGATAAAGTTGCACGCCGATCGCTCCTAAAGCTAGTAAACCAGCTAAAATCAAGGCGATACGACCCATATTGGGTTGCTTTTTTTCGGTGGCGGTTTCGGTCATCTAGTCCCTCTATATTGGCAATTGGTCGCGGCGGCGCACTCTAACCGGTCCTGCATTCACATCAAGTGTCAAACGCAACGATTGGCGTTAACCATCATATGTCGCATGTTTCCGCGAATGGCTTGTGATTTTTTGCACTAGCATTGAAGTTGCTTTTTGGTAAGATGATGGAAAGTTAAGTCTTTTTGGGGTCGCGCTACTACTACCGGAATTGTGTTCCGGGCTAATCGTTACAACGCTTGAGGGGGCGTTTGATTGGCAGGACTAGGGGGATTTGAGCGCGTGTCGGATAACTATCGAGTAGCAATAATCGGCTCTGGACCGGCAGGGATGAGCGCGGCTGGCCGCGCTGCGCAACTGAAGCTCAAACATATATTGCTCGAAAAAACCGACCATCTTTGCGACACGATCTATAAGTATCAAAAAGGCAAGCATGTGATGGCAACGCCCAGCCAGCTCGTTTTGCGATCCGATCTCGAATTTGATGCAGGGAAGCGGGAAGCGATACTGGGGACTTGGGACGAGCAAGTTGCCGGTCACGGGGTGAACGTCAAATATAACGCCGAAGTAAAGGCGATCAAAGGAACAGGCGAGGCGATACCTGGCAGCGTCCAGATTATCGAGAATCGCGCGCGTGATGGCACGGTCACCAAAACTGAAGTTCAGCGCCATGCCCCGCCTTACGAGCTAGAGCTGACCAATGGCGAAAAGATCATCGCCGATACTGTTGTGTTTGCGATCGGGACGCAAGGCAATCCGAATTTGATGCGCTGCCCCGGCGGTGATTTACCCCATGTCCAGTATCAGCTCGATGATCCGACGGAATATGTCGATGAGCATATTGTGATAATTGGAGCCGGTGATGCGGGAATTGAAAACGCCCGCGGCCTTGCGGAGGATGCGGCTCAAGGTAATGTCGTCACCATCGTCAACCGAAGCACCGATTTTGCCACTGCGAAAGACGCAAATGTCAAGGCGCTGCTGGCGGACCGCGATGCGGGAAAACTAATCGTTCGGCTGGAAACCGAAACGGCGTCCATTGAGCCGGGCTGGATTACGTTCAATACGCGCGACGGCGAAGAAAAAGCACAATGCGACCGGATCATAGCGCGCATCGGTTCCGCTCCGCCCCGCGCTTTTGTGGAAAAATGCGGCATTGAATTTTCAAGTAATGAACGTCTGGCTTTTCCCAAATTGTCACCGGTTTTTGAAACCACCGCTCCCGGTATTTATGTCATTGGCGCGCTCGCCGGTTATCCACTGATCAAGCACTGTATGAATCAGGGCTATGATGTTATTGAATTTATCAATGGCAATGAGGACCTGAAACCGGCTGATGAGCCGATCCTCGAAAAGAAATTTGCCGATCTTCCCAAGGGCAAATCGGTCGACGAATGGCTGGAGTTTTTCCGCGAACGGGTGACCATTCTCAACGAATTATCGCCGCTGCAAATGCGAGAGTTCATGCTTGATAGCGATCCGATGCCGTTCCGGCGCGGCGAGGTGATTTTTGAGCGCAATGACCCCGGAAGCTCGCTGTTTGCGATTGCGCAGGGTTCCGTCGAAGTCGAGATTGATCCCAAGGATAGTTCGAAAGTGGTTGGCATTGAAGAGGGTTCCATTTTCGGCGAGGTTGGCCTGATCTCGGGACGTCGTCGGGGTGCCACGATCAAGGCGGCTGAGGACATGATCGCAATCGAGATTTCGCGCACCGCTGCGCTGAAATTGCAAGCCTCCGTTCCCGCTGCCAAACGGGCGATCACCAGAATTTCGACCGAGCGCCAATTGCTCCAGATGTTTGGTTCTGGCCTCACCAAACAAGATATAGCGGAGGTCGTTGAATCCAGTGAAATCGTCAATGTCCGCGCGGGCGAAGCGATTATCGAGGAAGGCAGCGAGGGTAATGACATTTTCGTCATTCGCGTCGGCTCGATGGTGGTCGAGAAGATGATTGGAGGCAAACCGGTCTTCCTGTCTTATCTTCCAGCCGGTTCCTATGTGGGCGAGATGACGCTGATCGCTGGCGGTATGCGGACCGCAACGGTGAAAGCGGCGATCAAGTCCGAAGTGATCAAGATTAACGGTGATGCGTTCAAGAAGGTGCTGGATGCAAATCCGGCATTGATGAAAAAAGCCAAGCAGGAAATGGCATCGCGGCAAGATGTAAATGCGTTTGTCGAAGCAAAGAAAGACAGCTTCTCCGGCGTGGTCGACATGTATTCCGGCATCGCGAATTTCCTTGTTGATAATGGTATCGGCGAAGCGACCGATGTTTTGCTGATCGACGAAAACCTTTGTGTCGGTTGTGATAATTGTGAAAAAGCTTGCGCGGATAGTCATGAAGGGCTG